>CAZHBB010000021.1:0-42999 GCA_964530185.1 uncultured Anaerolineales bacterium | reverse complement strand
CACACCGTTCCGTGTCTCCACGTTTGCGCTGGGCCGAGATGCCAACCGACGTGAGCTGGACGGGTTGGCTGGCATCAGTGGGGGCACTTGCACCGAGGTCACCGACCCAGCCACAGTGGGAGATAATCTACAGCTTGAACTGCAGCGCCGTGACCACTTGAGGGCACAGAGTATTCGTCTGCGCATCCAGATCGATCCCCGCCTGCCCATCCGCTACTTCTACGGGCATGACCAGGTGGAGGAACCCGTCGCCCGGGCAGCCTTGACCCTGGGGGCTGTGGAGGAGGTCTCCCCGTCGCCTTCGACACCCTCCGTTGTCGAGCTTGAGGGTGAGGGAATTCAGGTCTTCGTGCCGGACTTGGCCGCGGGCGAGACCTATTGGATCGTCATGGAGCTTACGATCCCCCCGAATTACGATGGAGGGGAGATCGGCACAGCCACTGTAAGCTTTGTCGATACGCGGCTGCACGCGCCGCGCCAGATCGCACTGCCTCTGATGCGCAGTGCCTCGACACTCAAACTCCCCGCCGATCTGGTCGTGCATCACGCCCTGGCAGCCTGGACCAGCGAGATAGCCTTCTACACGCTGGACGACATCGCCGTGGACGACCTCTCCACCGCTACCGATCGTCTTGAGGGACACCTTGCTCTCCTGCAAACGGCTTACGGTGACCTGCGCACGGTCTGGCTCAAGGAGAACATCGAGGCTGTGGAGCAACTTCTCCGCGTCACCACCATGATTCGAGACGGTAGCCTCTCCCGCAGGACACAAAGCGATGCTCAAAACCTCCTCACCTACAGCCTCACTGCCTTGGGGCGCGCAGGAGCGGGGTTCTCCCGTTAGGACCGGCCCATGACGACCAACCACCGCCGGAGATGAAAAAGCCTCGAGGATACCCGGGTGCTCCATGCCCGGCCGATCTCACTACGCCACAGCGTTGGCCCCCACCTGACATCCGTCGTACAAGCCCCAGTAATCTCCCACCCACGTCGGGAGAAGACAACTTGAGGCAATGGAAGCAGCTATGTCCGAAGACAGCATGACCGCCACAGCAGAGAGGACTGCAAGAGGGGGGACCGGTTTCCCGTACTTGACACCCCATAGAAAGCGAATAGAACACATGTACTAAACCGGTCATGCAGGAACCAGAAAGGGCTACACATATGTCTGGTTGGGTGCCGCTCCACGTGCATTCTTACTACAGTCTGTTGCAGGCCACACCATCGCCCGAGATGCTCGCCCGCCGAGCTGCCTCGGAGGGGCTGACCCACCTGGCGTTGACCGACACCCACGCCCTCTACGGCGTGGTGGCCTTCGCCCAGGCCTGCCGGCGACATCATGTGCAGCCCGTGATCGGCATGACCATCCACATCCTCAACGATGAGCCCCACGCACCGACACCCTCCATGGATGCGTCGCCACCTGGCACACTGGTGCTATTGGCCCAGGGAGTGGAGGGGTATCGCAATCTCTGTCGCCTCTCCGCCCGGCTCCACCGTGACCCACAACACCACCCGCAGGCCACCTCGCTCGAGACCCTGGCGCAGCACGCAGCCGGTTTGTTGTGCATCACCGGAGGACATGAAGGATGGACCTATCACCACATAGCCGCCGGCAACCTTCGCGCAGCCCGCCTGCACCTTGCCCGGCTCCGGGAGATCTTTGGCCCAGAAGACCTCTACATGGGAGTGGAGATTCAGACACCCTCCGACCTCGAGGCCGCGCAGATAGCGACCTCCCTTGCCCGCACTCAGGGCCTCCACACGGTTGCGGTTCACCCCATCTACACCATGGCACCTGAGGATGTGCCGCGCCTGCGGCTTCTGGCGGCTATAAGACTCAACTGTGCCATTGACCGTGTGTCCCCCACAGCCCTACCGCACGTTACGATGCGGGGAGCTCCCCGTGACGTCCATTGGATGGCACCCGAGGCAATGGCCGAGCGCTTCCGTGCAGCCCCGGACGTCCTAGCCCGGACACTAGAGGTCGCTCAGCGCTGCGGCACGGCGCTACCCGACGAAACCCTGAAATGGCCCATCGTCGATCTCCCCAAGGGCGAGACATCCAACGCGATGTTGCGCGCCCAGGCCTGGGCTGGAGCCGAGGCGCGGTATGGACGCCCTCTGCCCCCACAGGTAAGAGGCCGACTGGACCGGGAATACACAGCCATTGCAGAGCATGGGTATGCCCCCCTGTTCCTGGTGGTGGCCGATATCGTCCGCCACGCGCGTCGCCAACAGATCCCCGTCAGCACGAGGGGGAGCGTGGCCAATTCCCTCGTTGCCTACAGCCTGGGCATCACCACTGTGGATCCCATCGCCCATGACCTGCTCTTCGAGCGCTTCCTCAACCCCGGGCGCTCTGACCCACCCGACATCGACCTCGATCTTTGCAGTCGTCGCCGGGACGAGATCCTGGACTACATCCGCCACCGTTACGGAGAGAACCAAGTGGCGCTGGTTGGCGCCATGGCGACCCTACGGGGTCGAGGGGCGGTACGCGAGACAGCAAAAGCCTACAAGCTCCAGGAGCACCAGATCCAGGCCCTGCTCAAAGCCCTACCCCTCCGTTATCCCTACTCAATAGAGCCTTCCTGGGATGACCTCATCGCAACGCTCCCCGACAGGCAGACACGTCAGGTCATGCGAGCCGCCCGCGGAGTCCTGGGAGTGCCCCACCACCTGAGCGTCCACGCAGGAGGTGTGATCATCACACCGGGCCCTCTTACGGATTTCGTACCGGTGCAGATGACGCCCAAGGGGTTCCTGACGACGCAACTCGACCACGAAAGCTGTCAGGCTATTGGCCTCCCCAAACTGGACTTGTTGGGGATCCGAGCGTTGACTGTGCTGGCCGATGCCGCCGAGCAGGTACGCAAGGCCAAGCCAGATTTCACCCTGGATGCGATTCCGCCGGACGACGCACAGACCGCCGACCTTCTGGCACGGGGCGACACCACCGGCGTCTTCCAATGCGACTCCATTGGAGCACGGCGCACCCTGCACAAGCTGCGTGCACGTACGGTCCAGGACCTGGCGATCGCCAACGCTTTTTTCAAGCCGGGCCCTGCCATGGGTGGTCAGGCCGAGAGTTTCGTACGACGTTACCGTGGTGAGGAACCGCCGGCTTACCTCCATCCTGCCCTAGCACCTATCCTCGCACGCACCAAAGGGGTCTTAATCTTCCAGGAACAGGTGCTCCGCGTGGTGACGGAGATCGCTGGACTCTCCTGGACACAGGCTGATCATATCCGCCGTGGCATGAGTAAGATGCGCCCCGAGGAGATGGAGGCCCTGCAGCAGGCCTTTATTGCCGGTTGTCAGCGCCCCGACGGCCCTGGTCTGAGCATCAGACAAGCTCAACTTCTCTGGGAGCAAATCCAGGCCTTCTCAGGTTACGGCTTCAATCAGGGACATGCCACGGCCTACGCTGAGATCAGCTACCGCTCGGCCTATATGAAAGCGCATTTCCCTGCCGCGTTCTTCTGGGCACGGTTGCGCAATTACGGTGGATACCATCATCCAGCGGTGTATATGGCCGAGGCCCTCCGGTGGGGGATCGAGATACGCCCTCCCCACATCAACACCAGCACATGGCAGGTACACCTGACTCAAGAAGCGAGCTTGACGGGCCCTCAGGGATCCGCACACCCCGTGATCTGGCTGGGCCTCAATTTGGTGCGCGACCTGCGACGGCATGCCGTGCAGGCTATACTAAAGGCACGCGAGGCCGGCCCGTTTCTGGATGTGCGTGATCTGTTGTTGCGGGTTGATCTGCAGTCGAAGGAGATCACCCACTTGATCCAGTGCGGCGCACTGGACGGCCTGGGCATCAATCGGCAAGCCATGATTCGGGAAGCGCTAGGGGTTACTCGTGCCGGGTCAGCACGGCAATTCGCCTTTGATTTCGCAGCCCCAGAGGTCGAGCCTCCCACCTACGCTCAACGTCTCCAATGGGAGCGTCACATCTTGGGCTACCCCATCGGCGTACTGCGGGAGTGGCTGCCGCAGTTGCAGCGTGAGTCAAAGGACCATCGGCCCTTGAGCGCCTATCCCTCCGCCAGCGGCTATCTCAAGACCGTCGCGGTCCGCCTGCCGGGCAGACACCGTAGGGGCTTCGCCGTGTGGGACGGCGAGACCTGGCTGTGGGCTGTACCCGCAGAGGGCTTCAGGGTACCGCCTGCCTGGGACCCCGTGCTTTTCGAGGCAACCTGGCGCACCGACCGATGGGGAACTGGCTGGCTGCAACCCCAGGGATGGCGTCCACTACTGCGCTGAAGCCACCCTTTGACAATCAACGCCTCCCGCGGTTGAACCTACGCGGGAGGCGTTGCCCTCAACACTCCAGAAGCTGAGCTGGTCACAACTACGTCAGGATCAACTCATCGAGTGACCGTTTGGGTACATGATGGACGCCTTGTTCATCACGCCAGTACTTGATGTCCCCATCTTCCCCGATCGGATCGATAACGACCTTCTCCGCGGGCTTGCCGAGAGCCAGAACCAGCAGGATCTTAAACCGCTCTGGAATCTCGAGCAGTTCGCGCAATCGGACGCGATCGATGGAACCAATCATGCAGCCGCCGAAGCCCTTCTCGGCTGCGCCCAACATCATGGTCTGTGCTGCAATGCCTTCATCCACCGCGGGGTTTTCAGCGATCTCGGTATCGCCAAGGATGACGACATAAGCGGTCGGACGCTCGTCCTCCGCGGGACCAGGCCAGTCCTGCAGATAGCCGGCCCATCTCAAGCATGGGAAGATTTTGGCGTTGATCTCGGCATCGTTGAAGAGCATATACCTGAGAGGCTGCCGATTGGAGGCCGAGGGACAGAGCCGAGCCAGCTCCACCAGCTCGCGCAATGTCTCCATAGGCACCGGTACATCCTTCTGAAAGCGACGATAGCTACGGCTCTTGGCGACCAAATCCTTCAACATGTTCACCTCCTATATTCGAATATCACTCCCCAAGTCTCCCAAACAACTCTGGCTGCTTCAGCGCCGTGGCCTGTCCCCTGACAGAAAAAGCTCCCTCATGCCTCAAAGTGCTTGAACTGCGGCAGGTACTCCTGGTTTTGCTTCAACATCTCGTTGACCATCTGACGGATCTCGCGCAGCGAGAGCACAGAGGCCGTCAATGGATCATAAGCAATGGCCTGGAACACCAAGTGCGGATCCCCTGTCAGCGCCGCCTCCACCGCCATCTCCTCCGAGGCCACGGTAATCTGGTTCAGTGGTGCGACAGAGGGCGGCAGCGGTCCTACATGGATGGAGTGCAAGCCATCCTTGTCCGCATAGACCGGCACCTCGACACAGGCATCCTCCGGCAGATTATCGATGAGATGCTTGTTAGGCACGTTTCCATTGAATTTGAAAGGCCTTCCTCCCTGCAGCGCGTTGATGATATAGGCCGCGTATTCGTGCCCTCGCTCCAGATTTACGGCGTTGGGGTCCTCCAGCCACTTGCGTATCTCATCCTTCCAGGTGGTCTCCCGCTTGCGATACTCGTTGAGAATATAGGCATGGTGCCCCGGGTTCCAACCCGTGCCGTGAGTCGCGTAGCGCTCGATCAGGTCGGGCCGCTTCCTGAACCACCAATTGTACTCCGAGTTGTGACCGCTGGACTCCGTCACGTAATAATCGAGGTGCAGGAACATCTCATTGCGCACCTGTTCCTCGTTGTAGATCTCCTCATTCTCCAGGACAGCCTTGCGGATCAGTGGATAGGCATCCTTCCCGTTCCACTTGAACTCCAGATACCATGCCATGTGATTGATCCCGGCACAGGTGTAACTGATCTCTTCCATAGGCGCGCCAATCCAACGCGCCAGCATTGCAGCCGTCCCCTGAACGCTGTGGCACAGACCCGTGAGCTGGATAAAGGATTCCCGTTGCATGGCACGGCAGAGCATCGCCATGGGGTTCGTGTAATTGAGCAACGTCGCGTCTGGGCAGTAGCGCTCCATGTCCTTCACGATATCCAACATCACCGGGATCGTGCGCAGCGCCCGGAAGATGCCCGCTGGCCCGCGGGTGTCGCCCACGTTGATATCCACCCCATACTTCTCGGGGATGAGAATGTCATACTGCCAGATATCGACACCTCCGGCCAGAATCGTACACAGCACCGCATCCGCCCCCTTCAGGGCCTCCGCCCGGTCCATGGTGGTCTCGACCCTGGCAGGGTATCCGCCCTGATCCACAATGCGCTGCACTGCACGCCTGGAGAATTCCAGACGCTCAGGGTCGATGTCCATCAAGGCCAGGGTGGCATCCTGCAACAGAGGGAAGGTCAGAATATCCCGTACCAGGTTACGCGTAAAGCCAAAACTTCCTGCACCGATGAATGCGATCTTCGTCATGATCTCCTCCTGTCAAGAGTGTGCCCGACGACACATAAGTTTAGCGCAGAACCGGCAGCACCAAAAGCCAACGGCGACAGCAATCGTCCCCCATCCTGCCGATGCGACGACAGCCACACCGAGGCAAGCCCTGTATGCCTCCCTTCCCAATAACCGCGGGAGACCCGGGGCACACTCCGCGCCACACAGATCCCATCTCTAGCCTACGGCTCATCCCATTAGTACACTAACACCCCAGGCGCTAGGACCGACCACAACCATCTGTCCCTCAGGCTGCGTCCGCACGAGGAGCTCACGGTCATTAAGGATATCAACCACACGATCCCCAAAGGTCCCAGGGACAAAGCGCAGCGTCACCTCCTGTGCCGGGTCCGGTGCCAGGACGAAGGCCATAGGACGCGGGCGCCGTGTGCCATCCACATCCTCCACCGCGGTACCCAACTTGACGTGCACGAAGCTCGCACCCTCAGGCTGCGGCATGACAACCTCCACCGGCCTCACCACGCCTGCGTGACGCGCAAGGTCCATCAAAAAACGCTCAAAGCCTGCCACATGGGCCGGGGAGGCCTCAAGGTAGGCATCTCCCAGGTAAGTACCACAGAACAGGATGCGACCTGAACCGAAGTCAGCCTGCTGCATCAGAGCAGGCTCATCCGTCTCAGGAGAAACCATGGGCGTCAGCCACTGGGCACAAGGAACGACGTAGCTGCGTCCATCGACTGAAAGCGTCACTGCAGCTTGTTCACACCGCCGCCTTCCAATCTCACGTACGCCTGTCAGATGGGCAAAATAGCGATCCTCCGGATACCGATAGATCCCATTGGTGCCGAAGGCTCCTACCTCCGATTCGCTGAACAACACACCCCCGTCTTCAACAAAATCGGCTAGTCGCTCGGCCACAGAGTCATCCATAACGATCGCCCGCGGCAGGATCAACAGTTTGATGTTCTTCAGATCATCCAGGTGGTTTTCTTCCACCACACGATAGGGGATATTGTGGCGGACCAGGGCTCGCGCATACCCCTGCACCCCCCTTAAGGGGACGCGGGCCGTGCCATCCTGGGCCCAGTGGAGATAGTACGCCTGAGGGCTAAACAGCAGACCAACCTGGGCCGGGGCAGGGGTATACGACTCGAGCAGTGCACCATACCGATTCAGGACCTGACCAGTCCGCTTCATGGCCGCCAGACGCTCCTCCGCCAGGCCGTCGCTGCCGGACAGCCCAAACCCCGTACTTTCCCGCCCAAAGACCTCATCGCGCCAACACCAGAAGAGGATCGTGTCCGCACCGGCACCCAGGCCTCCCCATACCCATCCCTGCTGCGACACCGGATCGACACTTTGAGCAACGGAAAACCCGATATTGGAGCGGCCGCCCTGAAGCTCACTGAGCCATACCCGCTTGTCTCGGCGGGCGGAGGCCACGAAGTCGATGCGCGCGAAGAAATCAGCACGGTCCATCTCAGAGCCTCCCCACAGGGGAAAGCTGGAACATCCGATGCCATCAATACGATCAGCGAAGGCCCAGTCGTTGCCGCGATGGAGCGCGGTCGCCAGCGGATAGCTATCGTAGCCGTGCAACACCGTGGGCTGCGCCCCATGCACGGTGATGGGATGCTCTTCATCCACAGCACGCAGCACCTCATAGCGCGCATACGCATGCTGGACCGAACGCCAACTGATGAACTCCTCAAAGGCCATCATCTCGGTGTAGGGGCGGTTGGGCATCTTGCCAGGCAGCACATCCTCCCAGCTCGTGTATCGCCGCTCCCATGCCCGATTCAGGCCTTCCAGTCCCCCATACTTCTGATCCAGCCACGCCCGAAAGCGGTTCAGGGTGTAATCGCAGTAACACACCAACCCATCAGCTTGCACGTTCCAGCGTAGTTCGTTCCAGGCATCCCAGCCGAAGAGATTGGGGGTCGTGCGGTAGTGGCGGGCCGTCGTCTCCAGGAACTGACGCATACGCTCCCACACACCAGGGTGATCAAAACAGCCGCCGGGCGTAAGGCCGAAGTGACACTCACCGCGATTCGAAGAGACAACCTTGTGGCCGAAGTTGTCCACCATTTCGCTGCCAGGCACGACCCGGTGGATCCAATAGGGATGGATGGCTGCGATCGTACTCAGCACAACCTGCAAGCCATGTTTGTCGGCCAGAGCGACCAGCTCATCGTAGTCGTCGAAGACAAATTGCCCGGGCTTGGCCTCCACCCATGCCCACACCACCCACAGTTGAATGGTGTTTAGACCCGCATCAGCCATGCGCCGGATGTCCTCCTCCCAATAGCGACGGTTGGGAAAGGGCGGACGATAGTACTGCGTCCCTAAGTGAATCATGCTCTCCTCCTGGTAATGACCACAATCCATCAACTTGCCCACCGACTCAAGGCGCACAGCGCTCAGGCAGTGCCCCTTTGTAGGTGGGATCGAACCATAGTAGGTGCTCTCTCTCCAACTCCCATAGCTCATCAAACAGCTCGCGGATCTTGTGCAGCGGCAGGACCGCGGCTGTAAGCGGATCCAGCGCACAGGCATAGAATGCAGCCTCGCGGTCCTTGTGTAGCACAGCCTGCACCGCCAGCTCCTGGACAGCGATGTTGGACCGGTTCAGCGCGGCCAGTTGCGCAGGCAGAGCGCCCACGTGGCAGGGATGTACCCCCCGGGCATCCGCGATGCAGGGGACCTCCACACAACAGCCTTGAGGCAGATTGGAGATCAGGCCATCGTTCATGACATTGCCGTTGAAGCGGAAAGGCTCGTGGGTTACCATGGCTTCCATGATCCCGGTAGTGTACTCGCGCGAGCGCTTCAGCTCACCGACCGGCTTCTCATCACCGTCGCCGCCCGAGTCACGCATCCACGCTCTGACCCGCGGCGGTTCCGCCGGCACGTTCCGGCTTTCTAACCCGAAAGACGCTCGCAGTTCAGGAGTTTGCCTGAAGTAGGGCAGATACTCTGAGTTATGGCGAGAGCTCTCCGTGACGAAGTACCCAAACTGCCTCATAATCTCGAACCTCACGGCGTCGTCAGCCACCATAGCAGGATCCTCCATCACTTCACGCAACTTGGGGTAGAGGTCTTCCTTCCCACGGTAAAATTCGAGTACCCAGGCCTGATGATTGATGCCGGCGACCCAGTGGGAGACTTCCTCATACGGCACCCCCACCAGGCGCGCCAGCTTCTCGGTGGTCCCCTGAACACTATGGCACAGTCCAACATTGCGGATGGAGGAGTCCACAGAATGCAACCAGGTGAGCATTGCCATGGGGTTGGTGTGATTGAGAACCCAGGCATCAGGGCAGAGGGTTTCCATGTCTCGGAAGAACTGGTGTTGCACCGGCCCCGTGCGCAGGAAACGGAAGACGCCGCCCACTCCTACCGTATCTCCCACAGCCTGGTCGATCCCGTATTTGCGTGGAATCTCGATCTCCCATCTGAAGGGCTCGCCCCAATAGGCCCCGCCTCCCGCTGCGATGGAGGTAATGACGAAATCCGCACCGGGGAGCAGATCCTTGCGGTCTGTCGAGGCGATCACCCTGGTCGGCAACTGATAGCGTTCGGCCGTACGCCTCACATACTCCGCAACCTGCCTCAAACGTCCCTCGTGAATGTCGCACAATGCAATTGTGGCGCCCTGCAAGGGCTCCCGTGACATGATGTCTACCGACAGCCTGGCACCGAAGCCACTACCCGCACCTATGATGACAATCTTGATCATACCCCTTGCCCTCCCCAACAAGCCAACAGCAGTTTCCAGTGTACTCTCCCTGTAAAGACATGCCAAGAGGGAGACACAACTGTTCACTATTGGGGATAAGAAACTTAGAGGAAGACCAAACTACGCCCAAAAGTATATCGCGCTTGTCAAACCAGGTTCACGACACTACCGTGTCGGGCGCGATTCGAGTTTATCTCAGGGGGCCCTCTCCTCTATGAGCGCCACAGTTGGGAGGTGAGGTGAACAACTACATGAGGGACACCGCTTTGACATGTGTCACCTCCATCCTATAGTTATGTGCGGTGTTCAACGACCCTGTCAGCCATGACACATGCCGTACGACTACGTTCTAGCAGCCAAAGGGAACATGGCACACATGGAAACCCCGGAGACCTTAAGCACATCCAAGGTGATCCGTGATTCTCAGTTCGCAAACGATGACCTTATCCCGGTCTGCATGGGCTTTAGATCAAGGAGGTGAAACGATGGGTAAAACGGTCGTCATTGTGGGAGCTTTGGACACCAAAGGCGAGGAATTTGCCTTCCTCAAGAAGATCATCGAGGACGCAGGGGTCAACACCCTGGTGGTGGACTTTGGGGTCATGGGGGAGCCAGCCTTCGCGCCCGACATCTCACGCGCAGAGGTGGCTGCAGCAGGTGGAGGCGACCTGGCATACTTCGCCAGTGGGAAACACAAAGATGAGGCTATGGCCACCATGGCCAAAGGGCTGGCGGTCATCGTGCGACGCCTGTATGAGGAGGGCCGACTCGATGGTATCATCGGCATGGGAGGCAGCGGCGGTACATCAGTCGCCACCACTGGCATGCGCACCTTGCCTGTAGGCGTACCTAAGGTGATGGTCTCCACCCTGGGCGGGGGTGACGTGAGCGTCTATGCTGGCACCAAAGATATCACCTTCATGCCCTCTATCGTGGACGTCGCCGGCATCAATCGCATCAGCCGCAGGATCTACGCCAACGCGGCCGGCGCCATCGCAGGTATGGTCAAAGCGGAGGCCCCGACCCCTGCCGAGGAGAAGCCGCTCATCACCGCCTCCATGTTCGGTAACACCACTCCCTGCGTGGACCGGGCCCGTCAGCGCATAGAAGCCCACGGCTACGAGGTTCTAGTGTTCCATGCAACGGGTACTGGAGGCCGCACGATGGAGAGCCTCATCACCGATGGCTACATCACCGGATCGCTGGACATCACCACCACCGAGCTGGCTGACGAGGTGTGTGGCGGTGTCTTGAGCGCTGGACCCGATCGATGTATGGCGGCAGCTCGTGCTGGCATCCCCACTGTCCTGGTGCCGGGCTGCGTTGACATGGCTAACTTCTGGGGCCTCGACACTGTGCCCAAAAAGTACCGCGACCGCAACCTCTATCAGTGGAACCCCAACATCACGCTTCTTCGCACCAACGTCGAAGAGAACCGCAAGATCGGATCGATGATTGCCGCTGCCGCTAACACCTCGAAGGGGCCAGTGGCCATTATCTTACCGCTACGTGGTGTCTCCATGCTCGACAGCATCGGCCCTGATGGGCAGCCAGGTGCCTTTTGGGACCCGGAAGCGGATCAGGCTTGCTTCGAGGCCATCAAGGCGAACCTGCATCCCGGCATCCTGGTCATCGAAATGGACAACAACATCAACGATCCTGAGTTCGCGGACAAGTGCGCAGACACATTGCTGGAGATGCTGGCAGCCGAGAGCAAGTAGCACTCATCAAATCAAGGAGGTTGACATGACGTCCAAGCGAATCGTATTGATTGGAGCGGGCAGTGCTCAGTTTGGCTTTGGCACCCTCAGCGATATCTTCGTCAGTGAAGTGCTCAAGGGGAGCGAGATCGTGCTGCACGACATCAACCCGAAGGCACTGGCACGGGTCAAGAAAGCAGCCGATCGCTACGTGGCGGACCATGAGCTTCCCTTTACTGTCTCAGCGACCACAGAGCGGAAGGAGGCGCTGACAGGAGCTGACTTCTGTGTGATCTCTATCGAAGTCGGCGATCGCTTCACGCTGTGGGAACAAGACTGGATGATCCCACTCCAGTACGGCATCCGTCAGGTGTATGGGGAAAACGGTGGCCCGGGTGGCCTCTTCCACTCCCTGCGGATCATCCCCCCGATCCTGGAGATCTGCGGCGACATCATGGATCTGTGTCCTGAAGCCTACGTCTTCAACTTCAGCAATCCCATGACCCGTATCTGCACCACCGTCAACCGCAAGTACCCCGACTTGAGGTTGATTGGACTGTGTCATGAGATTGCCTCCCTGCCGCAGCACCTCCCCAAGATCCTGGAGGTGCCGCTTGAGAACCTCTGGTTCCGCGCCGGGGGCCTGAATCACTTCAGCGTAGTGCTGGAGATCCGCTACAAAGACACAGGTAAGGACGCCTATCCCGACCTGCTGGCCAAGGCGCCGGCCTATTTCGAACAACTTCCCGACCTGCGAACCCTGGTCGCACGGCTGCGTGCGGAACAGGCAGGGTCGACGCCCGGCGCCGAGCCTATGTTGCGGGAGAACCCCCATCCATGGGCAGAGCGAGGGCTTTTCCGAGAGATCCTGGAGACGTATGGCCTCTTCCCCATTACCACGGACAGCCACTTCGGGGAGTACATTCAGTGGGCGCACGAGGTGGTTGACCACAAGGGCATCCTCGATTTCTACCACTTTTATAAGGAGTGGTGCCAGGTGGACGAGGCCAGGCTCGGCGTCCCAACCAAGTGGGAACGGGTTATTCCTATCATGGAGGAGATCATCACGGATGCCAGCGTCGAGGAGTGGGCGGTGAACATCCCCAATGACGGTCTCATCGACAACCTTCCGTCTTACCTGGCGGTGGAGGTGCCGGCTATCGTCGATAAGCGGGGCGTCCATG
Source organism: uncultured Anaerolineales bacterium (assembly GCA_964530185.1). Lineage (GTDB taxonomy): Bacteria > Chloroflexota > Anaerolineae > B4-G1 > SLSP01 > PWVB01. The sequence continues at coordinate 30,034 of CAZHBB010000021.1, read as the reverse complement.
GGATCAAGCTTGGCTCTCTGCCCAAGGGCTTCGCCGGCCTACTGCTGAATCAGGCCGCCGTCTGTGACCTGACTGCCGAGGCCGTGTTGCAGCAGTCCAAGGCGTTGGCCCTGCAGGCCCTATTGGCCGATCCGGTGGTGAATAGTGTTCGCGCGGCGCGAGAGACCCTGGACACCATCATCGAGTTCCAGCAGGACTATCTAGGCTACCTGAAATGAACGTCCCGTAGCGGACACGGAGACTCTATTCACAGATGCATCCACAGAAACAGGAGGTGACGACATGGCGTTTATCACCCGTGAGGAAGCACTGGCAAGGCTCCGCAGAAACGTGGAGCAGAAGATCCCCATCATCGGTTGCGGCGCAGGCACCGGCATCTCGGCGAAGTTCGCCGAACGTGGCGGGGCCGACCTGATCATCATTTACAATTCAGGACGTTACCGGATGGCGGGTCGCGGCTCCCTCGCTGGGCTGATGCCCTATGGCGATGCCAACGCGATCGTGGTGGAGATGGCGGCGGAGGTCCTCCCCGTCGTAAAGGACACACCAGTCCTGGCAGGTATCTGTGGGACAGATCCCTTCCGTCTGATGCCCGTGTTCATCAAACAACTCAAGGAGATGGGCTTTACCGGCGTGCAGAACTTCCCTACCGTTGGGCTCATCGACGGCAATTTCCGCGCCAACCTTGAGGCCACGGGTATGGGCTATGACAAGGAGATCGAAGCGATCGAGATCGCTCACGAACTTGATCTGCTCACCTGCCCCTACGTGTTCAACGCCGACGATGCGACGGCCATGGTCAAGGCGGGGGCTGACGTGCTGGTCGCCCATGTGGGTCTCACCACCTCCGGCTCAATCGGCGCTGGCGTAGCCATGACCATGGATGAAGCTGTCGCCAAAGTGATGGAAGTATACGACGCCGGCAAGAGCGTACGCGATGACATCATCGTGATCTGCCACGGCGGTGTCTTTGACGAACCGCCCAACGTCGCCAAAGCCCTGGCCCGCATGCCAGGGGTGGCAGGGTTCTTTGGGGCCTCCAGCATCGAGCGGCTTCCCACCGAGCGTGCAATCCAGGGCCAGGTGGAGGCTTTCAAGGCCATCCGGATCTCATGAGCACACCCATCCGGGTACACCACCCTGAGCCCGGAAAGCGACAGAGCATATGGACGGCGTGCCCCTCCGTGATCCCTGGAGGCTCGCGACATGGATACGAAGAGCCAACACAAAGCCGTGATCGATCTGAACTGTGACCTGGGCGAGAGCTTCGGCCGGTATACGCTTGGGGACGATACCGCCATGATGGAGCTCATCACCTCCGCCAACGTCGCCTGCGGCTTCCATGCTGGCGATCCTATAGTGATGCAGCGCACCGTGAGCCTGGCCATCGCGCACGGGGTTAACATTGGCGCACATCCCGGCTATCCCGACCTGCAGGGATTTGGGCGCCGTGCCCTGTCCATGACCCAGGAGGAACTGAGAGCCATGGTCCTCTATCAGCTAGGGGCGCTGCAGAGCTTTACCCGCACTGCCGGTGTCCCCCTGACGCACGTCAAACCCCATGGTGCGCTCTACAACACCGCAGCGCGCGACGAGGGGGTGGCTGAGACCATTGCCCAGGCGGTGCTGGATTTTGATCCCTGTCTCATGCTCCTGACGCTGCCGGGGAGCGCGCTGGCCCAGGCAGCCCAGGCCCTTGGGCTACGGGTGGTCAGAGAGGGGTTCGCCGACCGCGCCTACCAGGCCGACGGAACGCTCGTGCCGCGCAGCCATCCCAACGCCCTGATCACCGATGCAGCCACGGTGGCTGCCCGCGCCGTGCAGATGGTCACGCAACACAAAGTGACCGCTGTAACCGGTGAGGAGATCTCCATTCAAGTTGAGACGCTCTGTGTCCACGGGGATACCCCCGGCGCAATGGGAATCACCCGCGCAGTGCGTCAGGCCCTGGAGGGGACAGGTGTGCGCGTCATCCCGTTGGGGCGCTAAGGGCAGCGGACATACAGGAACGGGATAATGACTCACTCCCCCGAGAAGGTCTACCCGCGAGTACTGCCCCTCGGCGATACGGCCTTCACCATAGAGCTGGGCGAGGGCATGGATCAGGCTCTCAATCGCCGCGTCCATGCCCTCGACGCAAAGCTGACTGCTGAGCCGATCCCGGGTATCGTCGAGTGTGTGCCCACTTATCGCTCCCTGCTCGTCCGCTATGACCCACTCCAGGTGGATCCCAGTGCACTCACAGGGAAATTGCTGGCCCTGGCCCGCTCGAGTGTGGTCCACGATGCCCTCCCTCCCGGCAGGTTGATCACCGTGCCGGTCCGCTACGGGGGGACGCACGGACCAGACTTGGAGGACGTGGCCCGTCACTGTGGGCTCAGCGCGGACGAGGTCGTCCGGTTGCACACGGAGCCCCTCTACCAGGTCGCTATGCTGGGCTTTGCGCCTGGTTTCACCTACCTGCTGGGATTGCCTCCGGCCCTGACCGCGCCGCGGCTGCCCACACCGCGGCTTCGGGTGCCTCCGGGCAGTGTAGGCATCGCAGGGGGCCAGACAGGTATCTACGCCTTAGCGACACCAGGCGGCTGGCGCATCATCGGGCGCACTACCTTGCGGCTCTTCGATCCCGCGCGGGCTGATCCATTCCTTATCCATGCGGGCGACCGCGTGCGTTTCGTCCCTGAGCACAGAGAGTAAGTCCATGGCCGGGGCAGTCCTGCAGGTGTTGGAACCCGGTGCCCTCACCACGGTCCAGGACGGGGGACGTCGCGGCTGGGCGCGTTACGGCATTCCGCCCTCTGGCCCCATGGATCCGGTGGCCATGGCGATCGCCAACCGGCTGGTCGGCAACCCAGTGGGAACTGCCGGGCTGGAGATCACGCTGACCGGGCCGGTACTGCGGGCCTATGGCGACCTGCTGATCGCCGTCTGTGGTGCAGAGTTCGACGTGTGGGTGGAACGGTTGAACGTTCCCTTGTGGTGTAGTGTGTTCGTCCGTGACGGGGCCGTGATCAAATTCAGCACCTGTCACAGGGGGATGCGGGCTTACCTGGCTGTGGCGGGCGGCATCCAGGTCCCTACCTTTCTGGGATCAGCCGCCACTTACCTGCCGGCTGGCTTTGGAGGGCTCGGAGGACGGGCCCTGACGGCCGGCGATCAGCTCCATATCGGGAGCCATCCCGCCAGCGATCTCACCCTGCGCGCAGGCCAGCGCTGGCCCAGGGAGAGACGGCCCACCTACCACTCACCCCCAACACTCCACGCGGTACCCGGACCCCAGGCGGATGCTTTTGAGCCAGACACCATGGCCTGCTTCTTTGACTCATGTTATAAGGTCACTGCCCGGTCCAATCGCATGGGCATACGACTGAGCGGGCCGACTCTCATTCCACGCCATGCGGCATCCATGGTCTCGGACGGCGTAATCGCGGGCAGCATCCAGGTCCCACCTGATGGTCAGCCCATCGTCATGATGGCGGATCACCAGACGACAGGCGGATATCCCAAGATCGCCACAATCATCTGGCCCGATCTTCCCCTGATCGCTCAATGCCTGCCAGGCACAGAGGTGCGGTTCCGCCCTATCTCCTGGCAGCAGGCCGTAGAGGCCCATAGAACAGCCCGCGCCAGGTGGGGGCTGTGACACAGCTCCGGTGCCCTACTCCCGAGACAGGACCTGCATGACCTCCCCTACGTACATCCGATGGTAGTCCTGCGCCGGATAGACCTCTGGCAGGATAGCCTTGTCGATGAAAGCCTCAGGGTCAAGGTCCTGCGCATACAACTTGCGGCAGATCAGCACCAGCCGTGCTTCAGCAAAGTAGATCGTCCCATCGTCCGCAGTCAGCGGTGTAAGACCTGTAACAGCGACCTTGTCCACATCACGCCCCGAATATGTCCCGCAGAAGTTGAGGACCGAGCGATAGGATTCGTCGAAGAAGGAGAGCGAGAAAGTTGCACTGCGCTCCATGAACTCGAATGTGTAACGCTGGGGGCGCACCACCACCAACGCCACGCGACGTCCCCACAGGATACCCATCGCCCCCCAGCTAGCCGTCATGGTGTTGAAAGCATCTGGTGACCCGGCCGTGATGAGCATCCAATCCTCGCCGATCAGCTTGAAGACGTTATCCGAGATCATCTCTGGCTCAATCTGACGCCACGATGTACCCTTGAGCATCCTCCACCTCCTTTACGGTCCTGACTATAGGCCGCTCCACAGTGACGCAGTGTGCCACCGAGTAGTCCCAGCTATCTCCTCAGGCCTCTCGCCCCACCGGTGAACCATCACAGCCCTTCGACATACCGAACCGGTTTCCTATAAGATAGAAAAGGGGCCGTGGGATCACACCAGCCAGTCCGGCCAACATCCGATATCCAATTCCTGGCACCGAGAGGACCTGATCCTCCGCTAAGTGACGTAGAGAGTGCTGCACAACGAACTCCGGCGTCAGCCACAGAAAGTCGGGGAGCTGCCGCTGGATACCGGCCGATGCCTGAAACTCGGTTCGCACAAAACCCGGACAGAGCGCCTGCGCGCGTACACCGCTCCCCATCAGCTCCTGGTGCAGTGCCTCCGTGAACGCCCGCTGGTAGCACTTCGTGGCGGCATAGGTGGCCTGCTCTGGCAGTGGATAATAGGCCATGAGAGAGGAAACGTTCACGATAGCCCCGTGGCGCCGGGCCAACATCCCTGGAAGCGCAGCCCGAGTCAGCCGCATCGTTGCCAATATATGTAACTGCACCATATCGAGGACACGCTCGAAGTCAACGGTGGCGAAGGCCCCCGGGAGGCCGAAGCCTGCATTGTTAACCAGAAAGGAAAGTCCATCCGTCGCCCGGATAATCTCCTCGACAGCCTCAATCCCCCCTGGCGTCGTCAGATCCGCGCAGAGCGCGATGGTGTCCACAGGATAGGCCTCGGATATTTGCGCTGCCACTGCCTCCAGGCGCTCCCATCGCCGCCCCACCAAGATGGCGTGGTAGCCCAATCCGGCCAGCGCTACGGCATAGGCCCGCCCAATGCCACTCGAGGCCCCGGTGACCAGTGCCCACCGCGATGTATCTGGGGACGGCACTGAGAAAGTCCGGCGCGCAAGCCAACGACGCCGCCGGTCCAGAGTCACCCCCAATGCCACCGCGGCTCCGAGTCCCAACAGGAAAGTCCGACGCGAGGCACGCCAGGACGCGAATCCAACCATCGTTATGGCTCCCATCAGATGAGGTAAGACGAACGGTGCCAGTGTACCATAAGGCCCAGCCCAGACAATCACACTCTCTCGAAACAGTTCACGGCTGAGGACCAGGGGCCTGAGAGAGCCTCACCCTCTGCAATCCACGGAAAATGAGAAAAGCCCTGTAAGGCCACGCTACAGCGCAACGCCGCCCTATCCCATCTCTGAGAGAAGGTTGAGGGTTCGCGCCACCAGGAGTGCCCCGCTCTCAGGTGCAAAGAGTCCATAGACGGCCTCATACCCACCCTCACGAGCAGCTTCCGGCGTCGCTACGTACCCCCGCAACTCGCCGTTCGCCAGGGAGATCACGAAGGTCTGTGGGACCTGACGTTCCACGCGCAGCCCATATTCAACGAATACCTCCCCAGGCCATCCTACAAATCGCCAGGGTCCCACCTGAATGACCTGGATCTCGGCGGGCATACAGGCTTTGCGTGCAGCTTCAAGTCGGCCAGTCTCGGCGGCCCGGGCGAGCGCCACGAAGGCCTCAGCTCCCAACCAATCCACCTCCGCCGTACGAACGGTCTCACGTGATGCACGGGCACACCGCAGGGCCTCCAGGCGTGCCCGCGCCTCGACCAGCCGTGTCTCTGCCTCGGCAACGGAGGGTATGGGCTTGGGCGGCAGATCGACCAGCGCATGCTGGTGCCGAATCCGGACCTGCGCCTGCGGTTCGGTCCGGTGGAGCACCTGCTCGATGGCACGGCCTAACAAGGTGCCTAGCCGCTCCGCCTCCCCGAACGTGTTGGAACGGGTGACATGCCGAGGGCTTAGATTACCCGAGGGCCCCGTATGGATCAGGATAGGACACGGGCCGAGGACGTGACGTTGTAGATACTGCCGGGCCATCGCAGGGAAGTCCCCGCTGATGAGGGTAGAATCGCCATGGAGCACCGTAGGATGCATGGAAGAGACAAACATAGCGGCCACCGGTGTATCATCGGTCAGCGTACAAGCCAGGAGAACCGGGACCCTGGGATTCGAGGGTCCGCCTGGATCTCGCCTGTTGGTGCCGGTGTCCGGACACGCCGCCACAGCTAGGCCAATCCGACCCGGACTGGCCCTCTGTCGAGCCAACTCTGCTGCCGCGACCATCCCATCCTCCAACACCTCAAGATAGGCTGGGTCAGGCTGCAACGTCTCCGGATCGGACCCACTGAGCAGCCCACCGACGACCATCGGCCCCGAATGCGTGTGGGTGGCCGTGATCATGATGTGAGAGGCCGGGATGGCGGTACGTAGCTCGATACGCTGCCGCACCCGTGCCACCATGGCCTTCGGGACACAGATTACGTCGTTAGCAATGAAAAGCGCTTCAGTGGTGCCGTCGTGGAGATAGAGGGCTGAACTCATGAGTCGGTCGTGAACGCCTATGCTGTACCGCGAGACATGGGCATAGCCGCTCAGGAATTGCGTCGTCGATGGAGTGATATCCACCGCGGCCGCCCCCACACTCAGAATGTGGCTATGACTCATCACCGATCCTGTTCACCAATCTGACCTATATCACACCGATTTAAACTGGAAGAGGGCCTCGACCCTCCGCCCGTATGGGTCATCCGCGTCGATCTCCAGTGTACGCCGGACTCTTGACTTGTCATGAAGCTCGCGTTCAATCCGAAGGAGAATGCCGCGAGATGCAGAAGAAAACCTGTGCTCACATTTTTCCGACCTAAGTCGTCAGAAAGTGCCCACCCCAGCGTCCAGAAGTCGAGGCCATTAATCTGACAACGGACTCGAGTCCAGTATACTAAAGCATTGAGACTCAGGGTTGGCTCACCCAATGTTGACGGCGCGGTTGGAAACGGTAGATAGCGGTCACCCATTTCACAAGGTATAGCGTGCCCCTTGAGGAGAGGTCCGTGGATCAAGTTCAGCCCCACCAGTCTGCGGAGAACAGCGAGGATGGCTTGCCTTATGCTCACCAACAAGGCCGGCCTCATAGACCCTTTCCCCCAGGTTTGGCTCTGCTCATCGGCTTGGTAGCTACCTCGACCGCCTCTACCTTCATTCGCCTGGCTCAAGTAGACGTCCCATCCCTTTCTCTTGCCGCCTGGCGGTTGACCTTAGCATCCGTGATCGTGGCCCCCATCGCAGTGCCACGGTATGCCAGAGAATGGAGACATCTCTCCCGGCGCGAGTGGACGCTGATGTTCACGTCAGGAGCCATGCTGGCTCTCCACTTCTACACCTGGATCTCTTCGCTGGCTCTCACCTCTGTTGCAGCGTCAGTCGTATTGGTCTGCACGAATCCGCTCTTCGTCGCCCTGTTTTCGTATGTCCTGCTTGCTGAGCGGCTGAAGCTGCCCACGGTCATAGGGCTGGCCGTAGGTGTCATAGGGGCGGTCATCATTGGAGTGGGCGATGCAAGCGAGGGCACTCATCGCCTCGCAGGGGATACCCTGGCGTTGATGGGCGCCATTAGCCTCGCAGGCTACATGCTCATCGGACGCAGACTGCGGGCAAGTCTTTCCCTCATCGCCTACATCTTTCCAGTCTATGCTACCGCCGCGGCACTCCTGATGATAGCAGCGATGATCACCCACCAACCTCTGACGGGATATAGCCCCCAGGCCTGGCTGTGGCTGATCCTGGTCGCAGCCGTTCCCCAGGTCATCGGGCATTCCTCGTACAATTGGGCTTTGGGACATCTGCCAGCTACCTACGTTTCGCTCACGGTGCTGGCGGAACCCATTGGCTCAACGCTTCTCGCCTGGATCACCCTACACGAAACCCCTTCAGGCATGACCGTTCTCGGCGCCATCATGACTCTGGTCGGTATCGGCGTGGGTACGTCTGGCGGCTATCAAGATGCTGCGACTCCTGGAGACGTGGTGTGCATCTCACCTCCCCCAGGCAGGATAGCTAAGGAAATAGACGACTGTTATTGAGATGAGAAAACTTCAAGAGGCCCTGACTATGCCTGATTTGCCTGAGTGTGCATTCCCTCCGTCAGGACAGGTTCACTGCACCCCATTGATTTCCCCCTCTCGCGCCCGAGAACAAAAAGGGACCCGGGGAGATGAAATGAGCCATCGAGGGGCCGTCTCACAGCATAGTCATCGCCTCAGAGAGAGCACGCACCACCATTCGACAGCGGCTTATGGCCTCATGCTCACTTGATGGTAGAATCTTGCAGGTGCAACATTAGGGCATGGGAGAAAGATATTCATGCGATTCAACGAAGTCTGCATCGAGGGCATGGGCTATGTGATTCCATCGCGCGTGGTTCTGACCCGTTGGTTCGAGCGCCAACTGGCTCCCGTTTACAAAGCTTTAGGCATCCCAGAGGGTTTCATCGAACGCCTGACAGGCATCCATGAGCATCGGTGGTGGGACGAAGGTCTCTGGGTTTCAGATGGTGCCGCCATGGCCGGCGAACGTGCCCTTGAGCAAGCCGACGTCGATCGTGATGAGATCGAATGTTTGATCAACACATCGGTATGTCGGGACTATATCGAGCCTGCCACGGCCTCCATTGTCCATCACAAGCTGAGACTTCAGCCCTCGGCTATGAGTTTTGACGTCGTCAACGCCTGTCTGGGCTTCCTAAACGGCATGGTGATGATCGCCAACATGATTGAATTGGGCCAGATCGACACGGGGATGGTGGTCTCGGCGGAAGCACCCAAAGAGGGACAACTTGCAACAATCAAGCGAATGCTGAAGGATCCACCCAGTCGGGAGACGCTACGTGACAACCTCGCGTCCTTCACCCTGGGAGCGGCCTCCGTCGCCATGATATTGAGGCGCTGTTCAAAGTCCAGGACTGGGAAGCGCCTGCTAGGCGGAGCTACTTACAGCAATACCGAGCACTGCCAGTTGTGTGTTGCCCAGCGGACCTGGATGAAGACGAAGTCGACTCAACTTCTGGCAGAGGGAACGAAAGTGGTGACCCAGGTCTGGGAGCGTTTCAAACAGCATATGAAATGGACCAACAAGATGGTAGATCGCCTGTTCACGCATCAGGTAAGCGAACCACAGCGACAGGTAGCCCTGCAAGCCCTGGGGCTTTCGCCCCAGATCGACTACCCCACGTTGCACTACCTCGGCAACACGGCCTCGGCGGCGGCACCCATCTCCATGGCCATTGGACTCGATGACGGGTTCGTCAAAGACGGAGACCGCATAGTGCTTTTTGGCGTGGGCAGCGGCATCAACAGTATCGCATTAGGCATTCAATGGTAACAAGAACCCTCTAACCTAGATGAGTTGGACATCACTCTATCCATTTACGTCCCACTGGTTCGAGCTACCAGGTGGACGCATGCACTATCTGGATGAGGGGCCAGCCGACGCCCCTGTCCTGGTCATGTGTCATGGTAACCCAACCTGGTCCTTCTATTTCCGCACATTGATCGCTCCCCTCAGTACCGAATTCCGGGTGATTGCGCCCGACCACATGGGATGCGGCCTCTCGGACAAGCCCCAGAAGTATCCCTACACGTTGCACCAACACATCCGAAACTTGGAAACATTGCTCATCCATCTTGACGTACAGGATGTGACGCTCGTCCTCCACGACTGGGGAGGGGCGATAGGCATGGGATATGCAACGCAACACCCCGAACACGTCAGCCGCATCGTGGTGTTCAACACCGCGGCGTTCTACCTACCGGCTGTGCCGTGGGTATTGAAGATCGCGCGTAGCCCCGGACTGGGAGCTGCCCTGGTGCGCGGATTGAACGCCTTTGCCGGCCTGGCCACCTGGTTGGCTGTCACTCATCGGGGACGCATGACGAAGGAGGTCCGTGCCGGATACTTGGCACCCTACGACAACTGGCGAAATCGTGTTGCGATCTATCGCTTCGTGCAGGACATCCCCGTAACGAAGGCCCATCCGACCCGACAGACGATCCAGGCAATCGACGCGCGACTGGGGCTACTCAAGGATCGTCCGATGCTGATCGTGTGGGGGGGAAAGGATTTCGTCTTCACAGCGCGCGACTTCATACCCGCCTGGCGAACTCGTTTCCCGAACGCAGAGGTCCATCTTCTGGAAGACGCCGGCCATTACGTGGTCGAGGACGCTCACGAGCGCATCCTCCCCCTCATGATCGCATTTCTGAAGAGGACATCTACCTCAGGACAGTAGCACGGTATCGTTCAGAGTAACACCAGGCAGACGGAGCAAAAAAGATGGATGAGACCTACAACGTCGCCTCCGCGCTGAGGTTCATGGCCCGGCAGGCCCCCTTCCAACCTGCCGTCCTGCTGCCCTCAGGCAGGGGACGCGATGGCAGAACACGCTACATCCAGCTCACATTCAAACAGTTGGAAGAGGAGAGCAACCGCTACGCCTGGGGGATCAGCCGCCTGGGGATTCATCAGAGGGATCGAGTGCTTCTCCTGGTGAAGCCGGGGGTGGAACTCATCGCAGTGGCCTTTGCCCTCATTAAGATGGGGGCCGTGCCCGTATTGGTCGACCCCGGGTTGGAACGCAAGGCCTTCTTGCAATGCATCGTCGATGCATCCCCGGTGGCTATGATTGCCGTGCCTGCTGCACTGGGACTGCGACGGGCTGCACCCCGCTCGTTTGCCTCGGTACAGCACACCGTCAGCAGCCGACGTGTTCCCCTCTTCGGAGCTATGCTCGCCGACACCACCCTGGAGGAGATACGCGCCCCTGACACGTCCCCCTTCCCCATCGCCACAACCACTGAGGGGAGTGAGGCAGCTATCGCCTTCACTTCGGGCAGCACGGGTATTCCCAAAGGCGTTATCTACCACCAGGGCATATTCCGCGCCCAGGTTCAACTCTTCCGCGAGGTCTTTGGCATCCAAGAGGGAGAGGTCGATCTCGCCCTACTCTATATCTTTGCGCTCTTCAACCCCGCCCTTGGCGTCACTACTGTTATACCGGACATGGACCCCACCCGCTCTGCGAAAGTGAATCCTGCGTACATTGTAGAGGCGATCCACACGCACGGCGTCACCAACGCTTTCGGCTCCCCGACGATCTGGAACCGGGTCGTGCCATATTGTATCGAACACCATATCCGCTTGCCGTCGCTGCGACGGGTGCTGATGGCCGGTGCCCCTGTCCCCCCGTCCCTCATTGAGGCCCTGTACACTCATGTGCTGGACGCCGACGCACGCGTACTGACCCCGTACGGTGCCACCGAAGCTCTACCGTTGACCATCATGGACGGTCGCGAGATCCTGGCTGAGACCGCCCGAGCTACAGAAGCCGGGCAGGGAATGTGTGTTGGCAGACCGCTGCCAGGCGTGGATGTGCGGGTGATCCGGATCACTGATGCCCCCATTGCAACATGGGAGGAGGCCACGCCACTGCCTGCAGGAGAGATCGGGGAGATCGTAGCCCGGGGCCCCGTGGTGACCCGTGCCTACGTCAATCGACCGGAACAGACTGCCTTGACAAAAATCCCCGACGGCGACGGGCTGTGGCACCGCATGGGTGACGTGGGTTACATTGATAACGAAGGTCGCCTGTGGTTCTGTGGTCGCAAGGCACATCGGGTGGAAACTCCATCAGGCACAATTTTCCCCGTACGCTGTGAGGCCATCTTCAACCGCCATCCTGATGTGACCCGCACAGCCGTGGTAGGCGTGGGCGATCAAGGGCACCAGGAGCCCGTCCTCATCGTCGAGACACCATCGGCCCAACTGCGGGGCGGTTTACTAGATCGACAACGCCTTGTCATGGAACTCCTGGCCTTGGGCAGTATGTACGACCACACCCGTCAAATCCAGAGGGTGCTCTTCTATCCCCGCGTCTTCCCCACGGATGTCCGTCACAACGCAAAGATCCAGCGTGAGAAGCTGGCGGTCTGGGCTACCCACCAACTCCAGGTCAAGAAACCCGCTACCGCGCCTGCCACCATACCAGATAGTGCCTCACCCGACACGTCCGCAGGGCCAGAGGCGCCAGCCTTTACACTTGGCAGGGCCATGCGTCTCCTGAGCCTCCTCGTGGGACTCGTGGCTTCGATAGGGCTCCTTCTCTGGCGACGGCGCGAGCAACGGCAGCAAGGGCAAGGGAACGATGACGCAAAGCATTCGAGAGCCTGATGAAGGGGCCTGCCCTCCCGCGCAAAACAGGACGATCCCTCGGAATCAGCGCCCCTCTACACACGCCCTGGTCACAGGTGGGGGCGGTTTCCTCGGCCGCTATATCGTAGAACAGCTTCTACGACGCGGGGATCACGTCACCGTCTTTGCGCGAGGCAACTACCCAGAGCTTGTTGCGCAGGGGGTCCACCTCGTCCGTGGCGACCTCCGCGATCGAGATGCCATCGTCCGTGCCTGTCAGGGCGTTCAGATCGTCTACCATGTGGCCGCCAAAGCTGGCCTCTGGGGGCCATGGGACGACTTCTATACCGTCAACGTCATCGGCACCGAGAACGTCATCGCTGCATGCCAGGCCAATAACATCAGACGCCTGGTGTTCACCAGTTCGCCCAGCGTCATCTTCGACGGGCATGACCAACAGGGCCTCAACGAGGACGTGCCTTATCCCCCACACTACGAGAGTCCATATCCTGCCACCAAGGCGCTGGCAGAACAGATGGTGCGCAGCGCCAACAACGAGAGCCTGATGACCGTATCGCTGCGCCCCCACCTGATCTTCGGTCCACGCGACAATCATCTACTGCCCGCCCTCATCGCCCGCGCACGCAAAGGAATGGTGCCCCAGGTGGGAGATGGCAGCAATCAAGTGGATCTGACCTACGTGGAGGATGCCGCTTACGCCCATTTATTGGCAGCAGACGCTCTCCAACCAGGGTCACCAGCGGTGGGTCCTCCGGGTCACGGGCATGTCTACTTCATCAGTCAGGGTGAACCCGTCGTACTATGGCAATGGATCGCGGATCTCCTCCACCGCCTCGAGCTTCCACCCGTCCGTCTGAAGCTTTCACTCGCAGCAGCGAGAGGCCTCGGTGCTGCGATGACCGCCATGTATCGCTGGCTCAAGTTACCTGGCGAGCCCCCGCTCACGCCTTTTCTGGCCAGCGAACTCGCGCAGCACCACTACTACGACATCAGCCGTGCCCGCGATGAGCTGGCTTACGCCCCCCGGTTCACCATGCAAGAGGCAACGGAACGCACCATCCAGTGGCTCCGCCAACGACATATTGGAGCAGACCTAACTCATTAGAGAGCCTGCTCCAATATCTGAAGAAGCTCCTGTTCCGTCAGTTGGATGGGATTGCCCTTCATGCTGCTGGAACGTCGTGCCTTAGCCACGATGGTGGGGAAATCCGATCTGGCCACACCGTACGACGCCAGGCCAGGTATCTGGAACAGATCACAAGTATCCAGAATCCACTGCACCGTGTCCTCGATCTGCGCCTCAGCGCGGCCTGTAAGCCAGATCCCTATCTCACGATACCGCTGAAGAGCCCGGTGCTCCGGGACCCGGGATTGCAACGCGCGCACATTCACAGTCACCACACTCGGCAAAAGCCGCCCGCAGACGATGCCATGAGGTATTTCATACATCCCACCCAGCACACCTGCAAAGCCATGGACCGCGCCAAGTTTCGCGTTGGCAAGCGCAAGGCCACCACACAGACTGGCCAACGCCATGTCTTCCCGCGCCTGGGCGTCACTGCCGTTTGTGTAAGCACGTCTGAGAGAGCGTCCAGCCCGCATCAGTCCTTCTCGACACACAGCATCCGTCAGCGGATTCGCCAGCCGTGAGACGTAGGGCTCAATGAGTTGGGTCAGGGCATCCAGTCCCGTGCTGGCTGTGACCCCAGGGGGCATCGAATGAGTAAGCCCAGGGTCCACCAGGGCGACACGTGGCAACAGCCACTGGCTTCGCATGCTCACCTTGACGCGTTGCTCCGGGACTGCCAAGACAGCGTTACGTGTTACTTCCGCACCCGTTCCAGCGGTCGTCGGAATCGCGACATATGGGGCCGAGGGATTGAGAATCGGTTTCCCTTTGCCAACAACCTCCAGATAATCGAGAGGCGCGCCGCCATTGGTCAAGAGTGCAGCGATAGCCTTACCTGCATCCAGCACGCTCCCACCCCCACATCCAACGACCATCTCACTCCGATGGGCACGGGCTCTCTCCACACCATCCGCGATCATATCCACTGTAGGCTCGCGCGATACCCGAAACACCTCGACATCGAGCCCCATTTCCGTCAACAAGGACAGCGCCTGTTGAGAGCGCGCCGGGTGTCGGCCGGTCACCAACAGAACTCGCTGTCCCCACCCCGACACCAGCTCGCCCAGTTCATCGATCACACCTGGGCCAAAGATGATTCTGCCAGCCGTAGCGAACTCAAATCGCATAATCAGGGCCCTTCTCCTCCTCAGTGGCAGCTAATCCCATCCCTGATCATCGGGAAACACATTAGTATACTTGACGCTGTACCGCGGTTCGGCCATCATGTCAGCGACGGTCTCACGCCACCTCTTGTAGTGAGCAGTTTCCTTGTGCCGCCCTGGGTCGTCCGCAGTACGGTAGACCTCGACCAAGACAAAGCGTGTCGGGTCATCCACCTGCTGCACCACATCGAACCGTGCGATACCCGGCTCCTGGACACTATTGCGGGCATTCTCGAGGGTCGCGGCTTTGAAAGCCTCCACCGCCTCAGGCTTCACATGGACGAAGACATGAACGACCAACATACAGAACCTCCTCCGGCTAAGGGGATTTCCGACTACTCATCAGGAACTGAATTGTGTCGTCCACACTGACATCGCGGCTCCACAGATCACCGAGTTTCAACCTTAAAGACTCATCATGGCTTTCCAGCTTCAACACAGGCTGACTCAACGGTAGGACTACATGAAATGTACTTCCAGGGCAGGTCTCCACATCACAGCCGGGGCTTTCCACCCAGATCCTACCACGATGGGCCTCCACAATCCCTTTTACGATCGCAAGTCCAATCCCAGGCCCTCCCCCCCGGAACTTATACTCTCCTGAGGAGTGGAGACTGATGTCACCAACCTGGAAGAACGTCTCGAAGACCGAATCTTGATACTCCGGGTCGATGCCGATACCAGTATCTGCCACCATAACGTGCACACAGGGCTCGCTGAGTTGCTCATTCTCCCCAGGGAGAGACACCGCGGAGATGCGAATATGCCCCCCATCAGGCGTGAATTTAATGGCATTACTCACCAGATGGTTAAACGCCTTATGCAAGAGCTCTCGGTCCCCTTCGATCTCGGGGCACCCCGACATGTCCTCGAGGCGCAAGTCCAAATGTCGCTCCTTGACCACTTCAGCGAGACCTCCAACCACATCCTTCAGCAATGACCCCAGGGTCAGGGATGAGAACTGGACCTGCAGTGACTCACTCTCTATCTCTGCCAGGTCCATCATACGATCCACAATCACTTGCAGACGTGCTGAGCCCAGAATCAGACCATTCACCATGGCCAGCATACTTTGACTTTCAGTGATCTCGGGTTCACTCAAGAGCATATGACTGTACCCTGTAATGAGTGTCAGTGGGGTACGCAACTCGTGGGAAGCGAGAGCAATGAAACTCGTCTTGGCACGGTCCAGCCGCTCCAAGCGCCGATAAGCCTGAGAGAGCTCACGGTAGAGCCGAGCGTTATGGAGCGCTGCCCCCGCCTGGCCTGCAAAAGCGATCCCCAAAGCCACTTCATCCTCCGAGAATGGAGCAGGTGACTCACGCACCAACGACAGCATTCCGACCACTTCATCCTCGGCGTTGAGCAAAGGCAGCCCCAGCCATGCACGCGCTGGCGGTAGGCCTTCAACATATTCCCAATCTAACCGTCCAGATACATCCGGGAGAACCAACGGCGCTTTCGTACGATAGATATGATCAAAGACGTCGTCAGGTTTAACCGGTACTCGCACGGCAAGTGGATTGCTTGTCTCAGGAAACCCTTGGGCAGCCACGACATATAGGATATTTCCCCGGCGGAGAAGCACCGCAGCACGATCGAACCGGACGATCTTTCCTAGACTCCCAAGAATCAGATCCAGCACCTTGGATACATCCAAGGTCTGGGGCAGCGCCCGCCCCACCTCGTAGAGGGTCTCCGAGACCAAGCGACGTGTGTGCTCAACCTGATAACGAGAGGCATTCTGGATAGCAATCGCGATCTGGTCAGCCAGAACCTGACAAAGCTGCAGGTCATCATCATCAAAGGCGTCCATTTCAGGCGATTGAACACTAAGGACACCGATCAAATCATGCCCGATTCGCAACGGCACGTCCATCTCAGCACGAGTATCGGGAAGAAGAGGATCCACCCGGTAACGCGGATCCTGCCATACGTCATTAACGCACACTGCCTCGTTGTGTTGAGTGGTCCACCCGACCAGACCGCCCCCATCGATCTCCAACCGCAAACCCTCGGCAACGAGACGCTTACCAGCCTCTCCAGTCCCGGCCCGAGCCTCGAGAGCAAGGCCCGTCTCATCAACCAGGAAGATACCCACATAAGGGTAGCCAAAACCAACGTGGAGAGCCTCAACCGCGTAGTCCAGCAGCGCGTCCACCTCATAGAACGCATTGAGGCCGTGGCTGATGTTGACCAGAGTCTCTAGCTGTCGTGCTCGCCGTCCCAACGCTTCAGACCTGCGGGCAGACATCTCCTGAAGCTCAACAATGTGTCGGTGGATCCGTGCCCTGGTTACGTCAATCATCAGACTAATCCCTACCGAAGCGAGTAAAAGAGCACCGAACTGGATCCACGATGCAGAGAACCCCGAGGTCCATGCCACCCATAACCACACCACACTGGCGACACCGATGAGGACGGCCAACCATCTGCGCTGAAACATCAGCAACCCTGCCCCCACGATGCCCAAAGCCAGGACGCCAGTGAGGAGAGGGGCGCGCAACCAGATCAGATGAAGAAGGCAATCAGCCACGACGAACGCCACAAAGATGCCCCTTATTGGAGACGTGCCACGGCCCTTGCGTGCAGTATGGCGGTTGATCAACCCACAAAACAGAATACTCAGGATGACCAACACGACGTGCATAGGTAGAAGCACCTGCCAGCCAGCAGGCTGCCAGATCGCATGCGCCAGCGCTAGCATCACTCCAGCCAATGCAAGCAGCAAGGCAGCAGGACATGTTCCATACACGACCAGAGTCTCGACCTCGTAGGAGGGATTCACGTCGTGTTTCACCGCGCTCTCCGGCCCTGCATCTATCCTCTCAGCCATCTTGTCGGACATTGAATTCCATTATACACTCAACATGCGATCCAGCGAAGTGGGTTTGAAGCAGGCGACAAGCCACTATCTGGGCAAAAGACGCGAAGGAAACCCCAACCGACGGTTAAGAGCAACCACTTGAAGCCAACAGTATAGAGGAAATGGCCTGGGCAAAGGTATGCCCAGGCCATTCACGGTCAGAAACCCATAGACCTTGTCTGCCTACCAGGCATAGGCTTCGGGAGCTGGACCACCAGGTCCTGGGAAGATCTCATCTAACTGCTCGAGCACATCCTCCGAGAGCTGAATCTCCAACGCCTTAGTCGCGCCCTCCAATTGATCCAGAGTACGCGGGCCAATGATAGGGGCCGTAACCACCGGGTTGTGCAGCAGCCACGCCAGAGCCACATTGGCTGGCTCCTCGCCAAGCTCACGACAGAGAGCCTCATAAGCCACAAGTTGGTCATGGTATTGTTCGATGCGCTTCTGCATACTCTCCGAGCTGCGACGCCCCTCTTGAGCCTTGCGCAGGACGCCAGCTAGAAGGCCTCCCGCGAGCGGGCTCCAGGGAATCACCCCCAGCCCATAGGCCTGAGCAGCAGGCAAAACCTCTAACTCGACTGTGCGGGCCGTCAGGTTGTAGAGACTTTGTTCGGAGACAAGCCCCATGAAATTGCGGCGAGCAGCCTCTGCCTGCGCTTGAGCGATGTGCCAGCCGGCGAAGTTGCTGCTTCCCACATAGATGACCTTCCCCTCGCGCACCAACTGCTCCATCGCCTGCCAAATCTCCTCCCATGGCGTGCCACGATCAATATGATGCATCTGGTAAAGATCGATATGATCGGTCTGCAGCCGGCGGAGGCTATCCTCACAGGCTTTGCGGATGTGGTAGGCCGAGAGCCCACGGTCATTCGGCCCCTCCCCCATGGGATTATAGACCTTGGTCGCCAAGACGATCTTATCGCGACGTCCACCCCCCTGCGCCAGCCAACGTCCAATAATCTGTTCCGTTACACCTTCGCCAAGTTTCCAGCCATAGACATTGGCCGTGTCGAAGAAATTAATCCCCAACTCCAGGGCCTTATCCATTATGGCGTAGCTATCCTCCTCGCTCGTATAGGGGCCAAAGTTCATTGTCCCTAGACAAAGCCTGCTCACCTTCAAACCAGTACGCCCTAGATTCGTGTATTCCATTTTCTCCCTCCCAAACTGTATGACGATGTTGGCAGCTCTAACGGCCATTCCCATCACGGGCTCTCCATTCGGAGACAACCACTAAATTAAAGATGTTTATATTATAAACGATTTTTATAAATAGAACAAGTTGAGCGCCTCACAGGTGGTCCCTCGCTGAGGGGGCCCGTAGCCTCTGAGTCTGGGTCCCCCATGACCAAGTTGATTCCGCCGTATCGCAGCGTCGGTCGACCAGGGCGGTCGAGCTGCGCATCAACCTTGAGGAAGCCACACTCACCTACCATAGATTGTCTCGCGGTTCATGGTACCACAGCCCGGACACGATAAGGTCCCGCTGCCAGATCGTCCCAGAACCCATGAGCGTCCAAGCCGTTATAAGAAAAAATAGCGTGTCCCGGCGCCCCCCGGTCCCGAGCGAGCTGGATCCGCCAGGCGATCTCCTCGAAATCCCCGTAGTGAGCACCAATGCCCGGCAAGACCCACGATCCCTCCGTCTCTGGGATGGCAAGGAAATCGTCTACCAGGAGCTCCCAGTGTGCCCGGTCGTCACAAAGCCCCCCGTAAAGCATGGGCACAATGGCATCGACATCGCCCTCTCTCAACCAGCGCTTCGAGTCCTGGTACAGGTCATGATAACCCTCTGTGACGTTCCACCCCCATCGATCAACATAGTAGGGCCATACGGCGGCGGAGACCATCGCTTCCGGGCGCGTCGCCCGCACCGCGTCTCGCAGACGCCTCACCAACATAGTGACACGGTCCCGCTGCCAGTCCGCACGAGTCGCGGAAGGTTCCCCACCGGCAGATGCAACGCTGAAGGGATCATAGGAATACTGCGCACCGGCGTATCGTACCCGGTCCAAGTGCAGCCCATCCACCGGATAACGCCGGATGATATCTTCCACTACTGCCGTCACGTGATCCGCGACGAGGTCCACACCCGGGCTCGCCCAGAGGTATTGTCCCCACTGTAGGGGCATGGGCACGCCCTGCTCGTCATACTGTCGCCACGTGTACCCCAGCCCATACTCTCCCGGATGTGCCTGATACTGAGGACCATAGGTAAAGCGATCGAACATCTGTGGGGGCGTGGTGGCCGGCGGCCAGAGAAATCCCTCGGCGGGGTCATTGGGCGACTGCCAGGCTGTGTAGACATTCACATAGGCATGGACCTCTAAACCCACCGCATGCGCCGCGTCGATCAGGTAAGCCAAAGGATCCCACCCTGGATCGACACCCAAGGTCTCAGAGATGGGGCCGCCTGACAATCGCGCGGCCCACGGCTCCAACCCTGGAGTATAGTACGCGTCCCCGGAGGCTCGAACCTGAAAGAAAAGGACATTGAATCCAGCGCCAGACGCCTTTGCCACGATCTCATCCAGCGCTTCAGGGTGCGCGGCTGCCTCCAGGCTCGTCCAGTCATATCGAGTGACCCATAGGGCCCGCAGCTCACGCATAGGGGTGCCCGCCTGACGAGCAACGAACGGAAGATATGCCACGGGTGTCATCTGTTGACCGTCCTCCATGGATTTGTCCCCCTTAGGCACAGTGAGAGAAACAGAACTCTGGGGCCGGTCAGGTCTCGCGCGTAGGCGCGACATGCGAACCCTGGTCGACGAATGCCCCACCGCCAGTGCCATCCCCCTAAACACGCGGTTCTCCCCCTGACTTAGAGCGGAACCTCCGTTTAGCTCTGGTAGACATAAGACCACACACAGCACGAGCAGCCGTAGACAATGGGCACACTTTCGCACAGAGGCAATTCTGGCCTTCCATCCAATGTTACGTCTACCTTTCATGGCCAAGTCACTCCTACACCCACGCCCTTCCATCCCTCCCATTGCCCACTTGACCTATATTATAGTCGTATCAGGCCCAATCCGAGTTAGGAGATCCTGACAGTGAAAACCCTGATTTAGAAAAGAACAGATGGCAGAGCGGTATAGATCAGCATATCAAAGTCCCACCATATTGACCCAGTGGCTTCACCTATGAGCAGTTGACACAGCGGTCTCTTGCTCTACCATCGTCTGGTATCCTGCACGATGAGTCGCCAAGACGTGCAGGTAAACACGTAGCGAACCGGAAAAAGGAATGACGTCATCACAAACAGTGACATCACACTCGACCACAGGAGGCGATTCCGGACACATCACCCTCTCAGACTGGCGCCCCCTGGGTCAGACCGGGATGTCCGTGTCGCCGCTAGGCCTCGGTGGTGCTTACCTGGGCGCCAAGAGGAACCGAGATGGCTTAGTTATCGATGAAGAACTCGGCATGGCAACCGTCTTGAGAGCCCTGGAACTGGGGATCAATCTCATCGATACCTCAGGGAGCTATATGGGCAACGGTCGAAGCGAGGGGCTGATTGGCAAAGCGCTAAGTGCCTGGCGCGCCGCCGGCGGCCGTCGAGAGGGACTTGTCCTTTCCACTAAAACAGGCACCCGCTACCCCTCTTCGCGCGAGAAAGCCTACTCAGCCAGTGCAACCTGGCAGAGCATCGAGATCAGCCTCAAGCTGCTCAACACTGAGTACCTGGACATTGCGCTGGTGCACGATCCTACTGATCTAGACCAAGTTCTGGCCCATGGGGGTGCCTGGGAGGCACTGAAGCAGATGAAGGCCCAAGGGATTGTCAAAGCTATCGGACTGGGTGTGCGAGAGCACTCGCTTCATCAGCGCCTCATCGCCACCGGAGAATGTGACGTGTGTCTGACCTATTTGGACTACCATCTACTTCGCCAGACGGCAGCCCGGGATGTTCTGGTACCAGCCGCTGCCCGGGGCGTTGCTGTGCTCAACGGGACCACCCTCTATCATGGACTGCTCAGTGGTGTGAACCCCCATAGAGTTGCAGAGGGGTGGTCAGGGACGCACGCCCTCTCACTTCACGATGATATAGCGCGCGCCTACCAACTCTGGACCTGGTGTCAGACTCACGACATAGACCTGCTGGCACTGAACCTCCAATTCTGTCTCCGTGACACCCGCGTCTCGGCAGTTCTGATGGGCGCATCGACGCCGGACCAGATCACCCGTGACGTGGAAGCGGTTCGCACTTCTCTACCAAACGGCGTGTGGAGAGAGCTTTGGCGTCAGCATTGGATGCGCACGTCCGACCAGCAGAAACGAGAGGCCATGTGAATACCCCCTACCAGACGGGGCATGGCGGGTACTTAATGATACTTCGGTCAAACCATAAACTCGGATTCGCTTGCAGATGCAGATCATTCTGACCCTATAGGAATCCTCCCCATGTGGTTGCGCATTTGGGCGGTCATGCAGAAGGAGTTCATCCAGACTTTTCGCGATAGGCGGAGCCTGGTAATACAGATCGGGCTGCCGATCTTTCAGTTGATCCTCTTTGCTTACGCGATCAGCATGAATGTAGAGCACATCCCGATGATCGTGGCAGATCAGAGCCTTGACAACGCCAGCCACAGCTTCGTCTCCGCCATGACTGCTTCCGGTTACTTCGATATCGTGGCCTACGCGATGGACACCGACCAGGTGCTTCAGGCAATCGATGGGGGGCAAGCCCAGGCCGGCATTGTGATTCCCCCAGACTTTCAGGCCCTCGTGGACCGAAATGAAGCCCAGGTGCTCCTGCTTGTCGATGGGTCTGACGTCTTCACCTCTCAGGCGGCTTACAATAGCATCACAGCTATCGCCCAGGCCCACGCCGCCGAGATCATGTGGCAGAGACTAGAACGGCGCGGTATGCTCATCGACCCTAGCAAATTCAATCCGTTGGACCTGCACGTGCGAATCCTTTTCAACCCCGACCTGGAAGACCTGATTTTCATCCTCCCGGGGATGGTCGCCACTATCTTGCAGACTCAGACGATCATTCTGACGGCCGCGGCGGTCGTGCGGGAACGCGAAGCAGGAACGATCGAGCAGTTACTCGTCACGCCAATCCGGGCGGGCGAGCTAATGCTGGGGAAGATTGCCCCCAATATCGTGCTTGCCATGGTTAACATGTTCACCATCCTGGGGATTGGGATCCTGTGGTTCGACGTCCCCTTCAGAGGAAACTTCTGGACTTTCGCCTGGCTCTCCTTTATGTATCTATTCTCGGGGCTGGGGCTGGGCTTGCTGGTTTCCACCATATCGGAGAACCAGAAGCAGTCCCAACAGACTGCCATGTTGATCATGCTCATAGGCCTCGCACTGGGAGGGTTCATCTTCCCCCGCTACCAGATGCCCCCCGCGATTCGTATGATCGGGAACCTGTTTCCCTTGACCTACTTCATGCCCATTGCCCGAGGGCTGATCACCAAGGGGGTCTCAGTCCAGCTCTTGTGGGAACATGTAGCTGCGCTATTCATCTACAGCCTCGTTATCATGAGCGCCGCCACCCGCGCCTTCAGGCGCCAATTGGATTGAGTTATGTCACGATCAAACCACTCCAGGAGACGACAACGCAGCCAAGGCCTCCATCGCATCCTGGCAATTATGAAGAAAGAGACCATCCAGCGTCTGCGAGATGTGCGGACCCTGGCCCTCGTCCTGAGCATCCCATTGATCGAACTCTTCCTCTTCGCCTATGCCGTCGATCTCACAGCCGACCACCTCCCCACTGCCTTGGCCGATCTGAGCCTTGACAACCAGAGCCTGGCGTTCGTCGATGCGCTGGAGGCCTCAGGATATTTCGATGTGCAATATCATCTCCCCTCCGAAGCCGCCCTCATCCAGGCTATCGACGAGGGTGAGGTCCGGGCCGGCCTCCTGATCCCACCGGACTTTGGCGCACAGATTGAGGCAGGTACCGCTCAGGCACTGCTGATCCTGGATGGGTCAGATTCTTTCTCTGTCCAGGCCGGCTACAGCGCTGCAACGGCAGTGGCCCAGGCCTTCTCGTTGGATCTGCTGATCGAGAAGGTCGAACGCATGGGAGCAAAACTGGAAACGGTCCCTATCCAGATCACCTCCCGAGTGCTCTACAATCCAGAGCAAGATGACCTGACCTTCGTCATGCCAGCCCTCGTGGCCATGTTGTTGCAGCTTCTGGCGGTCAATGCCACAGCCCAGACCATCGTCCGCGAATATGAGCTAGGGACCATGGAACAGATCCTGGCAACACCTGTACGCCCCCTGGAGTTGCTCATCGGCAAACTCATCCCCAATGTGGGGCTTGTCATCCTCGATCAGATCATCATCACCGCCATGGGCGTCCTGTGGTTCGGCGTTCCCTTCAGAGGAAGCCTGGGGCTGTTCGCCTGGCTCTCTCTCATCTTCATCCTGGCGTGCCTGGCCCTGGGCCTTCTCATCTCCTCTGTCGCCAAGACCCAGAAGGAAACACAGGAACTGGCTGGTTTGCTTATGATGCTGAGCCAACTTCTGACAGGGTTCATTTATCCCACGGCCCCCATGCCCCCGGTGGTAAGGGCCATCGGCGAGCTCATCCCCCTGACCTATTTCATCCGCATCGCCCGCGGCATCATCACCAAGGGTGCCGGGCTCCATCTCCTCTGGCAAGATGTCGTCGTGCTTTTCTTCTACACTGGGATTGTGACCGCCCTCGCCACCAGAAGTTTCCGGCAACGCCTCGACTGAGTGTCATCCCCTACTACAGCTCTGGCGAGACTCCATCAAAGAGAAAGACGACCTTATAGGCCTGCTTGGGTTGTGAGAGAAGCAGACCGTAGGCCTCCTGATAGGCCTCTAGTGGCAGACGGTGCGTGATCATACTGGACATGTCAACAGCTCCGGAGGCAATCAATTCATGCGCTTCCTGCTCATCCCGGTATCGGGCATTGGACGATGTCGTCATCGCCCGTTCAGCCCCAAGGGTCATAGCGTTGAGCTGCAGGGCAAGATCATGCACCGCCAGATTTACATAGGTGCCACCCAATGCCAGCAGCTCTAAGCCCTGGGTAATCGTCTCCTGGGTTCCCACAGTGTCAAAAACCACCTGACAGCTTGCTCGACCCACTTCCTCGGCCAGATCCACTTCTGTTGGATCAAGACAGACAATCCCCTGATATTCCTCAATGACTGTACGAGCGACAGGGGCGATCTCCGAGACAAAGACCTGCCGGGCACCGTGGGCACGTGCCACCTGCGCCAGGCTCAACCCGACCGGCCCGCCCCCGATACACAGCACTCGGTCGCCCGGCTGAAATGGAACCCGATGGAATGCATGTACAGCCACACCCAGGAAGTCACGCATGGCCTCTTCCTCAAAGGTGACCTGGGGAGCCATGGGATAAAGGAGATCTGCCCAGGCCAGACAATATTCCGCATAGGCCCCGGGATAGAACGCCCTTTGCCCCCAGCCCTGAGCGTGTCCAATATGCACCGTAGATTGACACAAGTTCTCGCGACCAGACTTGCACAAGGCGCATCGCCCACACGCGCGGAAGGCCTGCGCACCAACACGCTGTCCCAGCAAATGCTCATATTGCGCGCTGTTGACTTTGACGACGACGCCGCTGAACTCATGCCCCAGGATCATGTTGGGCGGATTGTCGACATGCCGCCCCAGAGTATGTTGGGCCCATGGATTTTCGCCCGCCCAGTATCTCAGGTCACTGCCACAGATTCCACAGGCCTTGACCTGAATCAACACATGCTCAGGCTCTGTCAACACAGGTTCGGGGATCTCTAGTAGCTCCAACGTATACGGCTTGCGCAACACTACAGCCCGCATATCTACCTCCACCCAGTCAACTCACCACCCACTATGAGAACAGCCCCCGAGCGAACGCTCTCGAGGGCTGCCAGGCTCGCTCTCTGCCACGAGGCGCCGTCAGGCGCCGTCACCCAGCGCATAAGCCATGTCATTCCACCGAAGCTCTCGCTTGAACATGCGGAGATCGGTGTGAGCGTCGATGACCACACATTCAATGCCCACCATCTCAGCGAAGTCAATCAGGTGCTCCGCCGTAAGCGCCTGACTAAAGCCCGTGTGGTGAGCGCCGCCTGCCAGAATCCATGCCGCAGCGGCGATTTTGAGGTCGGGCTTCGGGATCCACACCGCGCGCGCCACGGGGAGCTTGGGGAGTGGAGCATCTGGCGGCACCACCTCTACCTCGTTAACGATCATGCGGAAACGATCTCCCATGTCGATCACCGAAGCATTCACCGCGGGTCCCTCTGCTACATCGAAAACCAGACGCACTGGGTCGGCCTTACCACCGATGGACAGCGGATGGATCTCTACAGAGAGTCTGCCAGAGGCGATTGTCGGACACACCTCAAGCATATGGGCGCCCAACACTTTCATGTTTCCTGGCTCCAGATGATACGTATAGTCCTCCATGAAGGATGCCCCTCCAGAGAGGCCACTACCCATTACCTTCATCGCCCGTACCAACGCGGCTGTCTTCCAGTCCCCTTCGGCACCGAAGCCGTAACCATCGGCCATCAATCGCTGCACTGCCAGCCCTGGTAGTTGGTTGAGGCCCGTCAAGTTCTCAAACGTCGTCGTGAAGCCTTTGAACCCCCCATCCTCCAGAAATGCCCGCATCCCCAACTCGATGCGGGCGGCATCCCGCAAGGAGTCATGGCGCGGTCCACCCTGCCTCAACACCGGATCGACCTCATAACTCACCAGGTACTCCTCTACAAGGGCGTCCACATCCGATTCAGCCACCGCATCAACATAGGCTACCAAGTCACCGAGTCCATATCCACTGACCGAATAGCCAAACCGAATCTGCGCGGCGACCTTATCTCCCTCCGTGACCGCTACCTCCCGCATGTTGTCCCCAAAGCGCGCAAATCGCGCTCCCTGAAGGTCCTGCCAGGCCGCTGCAGCACGCATCCATACGTCGAGTTCATGCAATGTCTGGGGGTCCTGCCAGTGTCCGACAATGACCTTGCGCGGTTTCCGCATCCGGGTCACGATATACCCAAACTCACGTCCGCCATGGGCCGACTGGTTGAGGTTCATAAAGTCCATGTCGATGTCGCCCCACGGGATGTCCCGGTTGAACTGGGTGTGCAGATGGACAAACGGTTTCCGCAGGGTGCTCAGGCCCGCGATCCACATCTTGGCCGGTGAGAAGGTATGCATCCAGGTGATCAGCCCGATGCAGCGATCATCACGATTGGCCTCGGCACAGACGCTGGCGATCTGTTCAGGTGTCGTGACGATGGGCTTGAAGACCACATTTGCTGCAAGATCCCTGGAAGAAGTCAGAGCCTGCGCGATCTCAGTCGCGTCAGCAGCGACCTGCCGCAGTGCTTCCTCACCGTAAAGATGCTGACTCCCGGTCACAAACCACACGTCATATTGCCTGAGATCAATCATCACGTTACCTCCCTCAATCACCTTTTACTCTACCGCAGACACAGAGTGTTTCTCTATACGCCACCGAGATGCCAAAAGCCATGTCTACTCATCGTCCGTCGATCTAGAGGTCAAAGGCCCAAGCGTCCAGGTATACCCATAACCTAATAGCTCCCGCAACAGCCCGATCTGACCCGAATGATAGGTCCAGTGCCACGTTAAGTGCATCAAGACACCTCTTGGCGTCACGGGCTGGGACGAGGGGCCCGTGACCACATCGACATCACCCAACATTCGTAAAGCCGGCACGGTCACCTCATCACGGACCCGACGGCAGAGATAGATCAGTGCTTCAGGTGCAAGGCTTACCGCCGCCCGACGCCCCCCTCGAACAGCTTGCCCGCTCTCCTCAACAATGTCCAAGAGATCCGCGGGGACCTCACACCCAGTGATCCTCTTTATCCAACCCAGTTCTGCCCAGAGGAGATGCTTAACAAGCGCCCCGATGCTGAAATTCGCCCCACTTGGGACTTTTCCCAAGTCATCGGCCGTCAGATCATCAATCTGGTCCTCGACCCGTTCTCTGAGCTCATCCAGGCAAGCCGCAAACCAGGCCACGGCCTCGCTGGCAAACCCATCAAGCGGCTGAAGGTCATACTGCCGGGGGCGTCCCACCTTCTCCAGTGTCCGCGCAGAGGCATTTCCCCGTGACACTGCATTAGGCTCCCAGATCAGCCAAAGGCAAGGTGAAGTAGAACGTGCAGCCCTCCCCGGGTATCGCAGAGCTTTCAACGCCAGCCTCTCCCCCTAACCGCTCCACGATACGACGGACGATCGAAAGTCCAAGGCCGTGTCCCTGAATCCGAGAGCGTTTTAACCGCTCGAAGGGCACGAACAACCGTCTCTGCTCCTCTAGGGACAAGCCGTCGCCGTTGTCATGAATCCAAAAACGGGCCATAGGGCCGTTCTCACCGTTTACAATTCCTCCTCCCATTTCAATCCGTGGCGGGGTTCCCCCATACTTGATCGCGTTACTGATGTAATTGACCCAGATCTCCTCGACCCACGGTGTGTATCCCCAGGGGATAGGCCAGGAAGACGGCAACACAATCTCAACCCCTCGTTGCTCGGTCACGTCGGAGAGACGCACAAGCGCCGAGTGGACGATGGCACCCATGTCTAACGGCTGTAACTCAACTTCCTCAACCCTACGGACACTTGCCAGAAGAAGCAACTCATCGACGATGTTGCCCATCTTCCGCGCACTCTCGCCAATGGCCTGGACACATGTGCGGAGTTGCGCCGCATCCCCTGCCACCTCTCCAGCCTCAATGAAACTAGTGTATCCTAAAAGGAGCGAGAGAGGGGCTTTAAGATCATGAGCCACGGTATGCGCAAACGCATCGAGCTCGGCGTTCCGCACCTCGAGTTCCTCCGCACGTTGATGAGCTGCCCGCTCGCTCTGCCGAAGCGCTTGCTCCAATTGTCTACGCTCCACCAGCTCCCGCTGGGCAGCTTCATAGAGCCTTGCGTTCTCTAAGGCAACAGCCAACGAGGTTGCGATCTGGGAAACCGTGTCGATCATCCACGGTGTGTACGCTCTGGAAACACCACATTCCAATGTAAGCAACCCAATCAGCCGCCTCTGCACTGTAAGTGGAACCAAAAGAAATGAGCGGGTGCGCGCTGTGCAGAAGAGTCGCACGGGTTTCGGGATGGAGGCCTCTCTGTCGGTAAGATCTTCGAAATATCGCAGAGTGCCATCCTTTACCAACCCACCAAGCTGACTCAATATGGCATCATCGGCGACGATCGGCTCAACGTCTGAACCATAACTCGCCAGAACTCGTGAAAAGCCAGGATTTGTCGTACCGAGGAAAAACACCAAGGCGCGATCGAGTGGGAACAAACGCTGACAGTGATCGAGCACGATATGAGCCACTGACTCCACCGACAACGCAGTTTGGATTGCACGATCAATCTCGTGCAGGACTCGAAGGCGTTCTGCATGACGGCTGAGGATAAGCTCAGCCTTCTTCCTGCGGCTCACGTCACGGAGAGTGACCAACCGCCCGACGATTTGTTGACGCCTATCGTGCAATGGGGCAAGCTGAAAATCGTACACCCGGTTGTCCCCCCCATTACCGATTGTGATTTCCTCCTGTACAGATTCCATGTCACGACAACGGGAAACCAGATATCCGTATTGAGGCATAACTTCACGTAAGGCCTCGCCTATTGCGTTCTCAATATTGGCCCCCAAGATCGATCGGGCAGCCGCGTTCATCTCCACAATATGGTCCTGACGATCGAGGACAATCACCCCTGTCTCTAACTCACGGAAGACCACATCATGTGCAATAGGCACAAGGTCCAGGAACTGCCGATGGAAAAGTCCAAACGTGACAGCTAGCCCACTCACGACAAACGCCAACGGCGTGATATCCAGGTGCATCAACGAATCCGCTCCAAAGAGCGTAACCACATTAGCCACCCAAGGCGCCAGCACAGCAATCAACAACGCTGTGGTCTGCCGCCGGTAAGCCCGGAAGGCCTGGACATGAGTCGATATCAGCAAGTAAGCAGCGGCTGACAGGAGAAGATAAGAGTAAACCGTATGAGCCCAGAAGGCTGGTCCCATCTGAGAGTCCAGCACAAGCATGGGGTCAGAATCAACTACGATGAGATGCTGCCGGAACCAGTGGTGCTGTGGGTTAGTCCATACCAGGAGCAACGTGGCAACAGGATGGACGCACAACAACAAAAGCAGACGTCGGTTCAGCCACGACCCGTGTCCAGTATAGTGAAGTACGAACAAGAACCAACTCAAGGGGACCAGTGTGATTCCGAAATAGGAGACATCCATCCAAAAGAGCTTATGAGCCACGTCCTGAGCCAGGAATGCAAAGAGTGCGGCTAGTGACCACAAGATGACAGCACCTAGCGAGGCAGCAAACATCTTGGCGCCTGGCACCGTCCGTTCCTTCAGACTCCGCCATACAAGCCCAAACGCAGTCAACATCCCAACAATGAGCAATCCAACATACGCGACCGCAAGCAGTGGCATGTTCTCGCCTTCCCCCCACGACCTTGCATCAAGTCTACGGCACGTGTCATAGCATGTCAATCTCTGTCAGATATTCACTCCCTCAGTGGAGCAATCATGCGGTGTGGCGAACACTGTGGGCCCTCTCGTATTGGTCCCTCCTCCCACTGTCGAGAGGTGAGATCCTC
>CAZHBB010000020.1:0-43066 GCA_964530185.1 uncultured Anaerolineales bacterium | reverse complement strand
GGGAGTTGGGCGCCGGTGAGCATACGCAGCACCCGGTGGGCACCCAGCGGCGTCTGCAGCACCACGCGGCCAGGGTGTGCGGCCGTCACGTGGCCGATGAGGCTCGCGTCCTGCCCCAGCGGATGCGCTCGCAACAGCGCCAGGGCCTCATCGGCATGGTCAGCGTCTACCGCCACTACCACCTTGCCCTCATTGGCCGCGTAGAGCGGGTCCAATCCCAGGAACTCGCAGGCGGCGCGCACCTGCTCCCGCACTGGGATGGCAGCCTCCTCCAGCGCGATGCCGTGGCCGCTGGCCTCGGCCCACTCGTTGAGCACCGTCGCCAGGCCGCCGCGTGTGGCGTCGCGCATCCAGTGGATGTGCACGCCCAGCGCGTCCAGCAGGGAGGCAATAAGGCCGTTGAGCGGCGCGGTGTCGCTTACCAGGTCGGAGGCGAACGTCAGCCCCTCGCGCTGGGTCATCACGGCCAGGCCGTGGTCGCCCACCGTGCCGTTGATCAGCAGCGCATCGCCCGGCTGCAGGCGATGGGGGCCCAGGTCGATGCCGGGCGGGACCACACCGATGCCGGCGGTGTTGATGAAAAGGCCATCGGCGGCCCCACGACCCACAACCTTGGTGTCGCCGGTCACGATCTGCACGCCGGCGCGGCGGGCCGTGTCGGCCATGGAGCGCACCACGCGCTGCAGCGTCTCCAGCGGCAGCCCCTCCTCCAGGATGAAGCCCGCCGAGAGATAGAGCGGCCGTGCCCCTGCCACGCTGAGGTCGTTGACGGTGCCGCACACCGCCAGCTCCCCGATGTCGCCACCCGGGAAGAAGAGCGGCTGCACCACGTAGGAGTCGGTGGTGAAGGCCAGCCGCCCCGGGGGCAACGACTCAAAGACCGCGGCGTCGTTCAGGGCGGCCAGCCAGGGGTTATCGAAGTGCGCCGCAAAGACCTGGCGGATCAACTCGTGGCTGCGGCGTCCGCCGCTGCCGTGGGCCAGCAGGATTCGATCGTTCATCGTGGCTACCTCACGAGAGTCAGGTTTTGGCGCAGGGGCCTAACCGCTGTACATATAGTAGGCCGCACAGGCGCCCTCGGCGCTCACCATGCAGGGCCCCACTGGCGTATCGGGTGTGCAGACCCTGCCGAAGAGCGGACATTGGGGCGGTTCGACGGTCCCGCGCAGCACCTCGCCACAGCGACAGCCGGGTGGCTCGGGGACGGGCGTCAGGCTGAGGTCAAAGCGTCGGGCCGCGTCGCGGTGCGCCAGGTGCTCGCTCAGGCCCAGTCCGCTGGCTGGGATGGTGCCGAAGCCGCGCCAGACGGCGGGCACCACGGTGAAGGCCTCTGCCAGCATGCGACGTGCCACCGGGTTTCCCTGCGGCCGCACGCTGCGGCGATAGGTGTTGAGGACGTCGGGCCTGTGCTGGACCACCGCCTCCACCAATGCAGCGATGGCCGCCAGCAGGTCCAGGGCCTCGAAGCCGGAGACGGCGCAGGGAATGCCATAGTCGTCGGGCAGGAAGCGCCATGCCTCGCTGCCGATGACGGCACTGACGTGCCCGGGGCCAATGATACCGTCCAGCCGTACCTCTCCGGCGTCCAGGATGGCACGCATGGCAGGAGGTGTCAGTTTATGGAGGCTGAGGACGCTGAAGTTCGCCACCTCACGCCGCTCGGCCTCCAGAATGGCCGCGGCGACGCCCGGCGCCGTGGTCTCAAAGCCCACGCCCAGGAAGACGACCTGACGATTGGGGTGCAGGGCCGCCAGCATCACCGCATCCAGCGGTGAGTAGACGATGCGCACATCGGCGCCCCGTGCACGCGCCTCCTGCAGGGTGCCCTGACTGCCGGGCACCCGCACCATGTCGCCGAAGGTCGTCAGGATGACATCGGGCACCTGGGCCAGCCGCAGGGCGGCATCCAACTCCTCGGCCGCTGTGACGCAGACGGGACAGCCGGGACCGGAGCGCATCTCCACATCGCCGGCCAGCATCTGCCGCAGCCCGAAGCGGAAGATGGCGTGTGTATGGCCCCCGCAGAACTCCATCAGGCGCACAGGGCGCGCCTCTGGATGGCGCTCCAGCGTGCGGTGGATCTGTGCCACAAGCCGCTGTGCCAGGGCTGGATCGCGGTATTCGTCAATGAACTTCATGCCGCCGGGTCCTTTTCCTGCCCGCCATGGGGCGGCAGTTCTCCACGTTCGAGGGTCTCCTGGATGGCAGCCAGCTCCGCGAAGGCGGCCAGGGAGGCCTCTGCCTCCTCTGGGTCCAGCACGGCGATGGCGTAACCCGTGTGCACCAGCACGTAGTCGCCTACCCGGGCCTCGGGCGTCATGATCAGGCTGATCTGGCGGCTGACGCCGCCCAACTCGACGGTGGCCATCCCATCGTCGTCAATGGCTTTGATCTGGGTCGGTATGGCAAGGCACATAATCTCTCCTCATTCCTCACACGGTATTCGGTCACTTGGTGATCGCCCAGGCGGCCAGCGCCGCCTGTCCCAATGAGACCCCGCCGTCGTTGGGCGGGACCTGGTGATGCCACAACACCCGAAAGCCCTGCTCCTGAAGCTGCGGGAGCGTCAGGGCCAGCAGCAGCCGGTTCTGGAACACCCCACCGCTGAGGGCCACAGTATCCAGGCCTGTCTCCCGGCGCAGGTGTGCGGCGGTGGTGACGATCATGGCAGCGACAGTGGCATGGAAACGGGTGGCGATGCGCGACGCGGGGACCCCGTCGGCCAGGTCATCCAGCAGGGCCGCGAGGAGCGGCGCCAGCCTCACCTGGTAGGGTGTCTGGGCGGTGTCCAGGGCAAAGGGGTAGGGGACATGATCCCTATCTTCGACCGCCATGGCGCGCTGCTCCAGCTCGATAGCGGCCTGGGCCTCGTAGGTCGTCTCGCGGCATACGCCCAGGAGGGCACTCACGGCGTCGAAAAGCCGCCCCATGGAGGAGGTGCGGGCTGTGTTGAACCCCCGGTCCACCATGATGCGCAGGCGCATCACGTCGCCCGGGCAGAGCTCGCCCAGGGGCAGGGCCTCGTCGAACCCCAGGGCGTGCAGATAGGCCACCATAGTGCGCCAGGGATGGCGAATGGCGGCATCCCCGCCGGGCAGCGGCAGATACTCCAGGTGTGCCATCCGCTGCATCCCACGGTAGTCCCCCACGAACCACTCGCCCCCCCAGATGTGACCGTCGGTGCCATAGCCCGTCCCGTCGAGGGCCACGCCGATGACCGGGCCCCGATCGGGCGCCCAGCCGTTGTCCACCAGGCAGGCGGCGATGTGGGCTTGATGATGTTGGATGCGGGTGGGGGCTGGCAGGCCGTCCTCCCGGGCGAAGGCCTCGGCCAGCTCGGTGCTCATGTAATCGGGGTGCATGTCGCAGGCCACGCGCTCCGGCGTCAGCCGGAAGAGGTGCAGATAGGTCTTCAGCGCGGCCTGGTAGTGCTCCAGGGTCTCCAGCGTCTCCAGGTCGCCGATGTGCTGGCTGACGAAGGCATGGCGGTCGCGCGTGAGCGTGAAGGTGTTCTTCAGCAGCGGCCCGACGGCGAAGATCTGCGGCGCGGTGAAAGGCAGCGCCACAGGGAAAGGGGCATAGCCTCGGGCACGGCGCACCGGCTGCACCGGCGGTCGGGCCGCCGTCGTCGACGATGGCAGGTCGATCACCTGGACCACCGAATCGTCGTAGCGGGCGTAGATCTCGCGGTTATGCAGCAGAAAGGCATCCGCCAGCCCGCGCAGGCGTTGTAGCGCCTCCTGGTTATCCTTGGCGATGGGTTCCTCGCTCAGGTTGCCGCTGGTCATCACCAGGGGCCGTCCCACATCCCGCAGCAGGATGTGGTGGAGCGGTGTGTAGGGCACCATCACGCCCAGCATGTGGCTGTTGGGCGCTACCTCGGGCGCGATGGGGGTGTCCTCGTGGGCCTGCAGCAGGACGATGGGACACTGCGGCGAGGTGAGCAGGGCCTCGGCCGCAGGCGGAACCCGGCAGAGCCCACGCACGTCGTCCAGCGTGGCGACCATGATGGCGAAGGGCTTGTGTGGTCGCCGCTTGCGGGCCCGCAGCGTGCGTACCGCCTCCCGGTTTGTGGCGTCGCAGGCCAGATGGAAGCCCCCCAGGCCTTTGATGGCCAGGATCTTGCCGGCGCGCAGCAGCGCCGCCGCCCGTTGCATGGCGGCCTCTCGTTCGTGGTCGCCCTTCTCCTCCACCAGCCACACGTGCGGGCCGCACTCTGGGCAGGCGTTGGGCTGGGCGTGAAAGCGGCGATCCGTGGGATCCTCATACTCGGCCTGGCAGCGTGCGCACATGGTGAAGGCGCGCATCGTCGTGTTGGGCCGGTCGTAGGGAATATCCTGGATGATGGTAAAGCGCGGGCCGCAGTTGGTGCAGTTGATGAAGGGATAGCGGTAGCGACGGTCCTGCGGGTCGAAGAGCTCACGCAGGCAGTCCGGGCATGTGGCCACGTCCGGCGAGATAAGCTGGTAGGCTTCGGGCTGTGCCTGTGAGTGGCGGATCTCGAAGCGGGTCTCGCCCTCCACCGGCACCCAGTGCGTTGTCACCTCCTCGATATGCGCCAGCGGCGGCGCCTGCGCCACCAGCGCGGCGCGGAACGCCGCGATCTGGGTCTCCGGCCCCTCGATCTCTATGTCGACGCCGCCCGAGTGGTTCAGCACCCAGCCCCGCAGCCCCAGGCCTGTGGCCAGGTTGTAGACAAAGGGCCGGAAGCCAACGCCCTGCACCACGCCGGTCACCGTCAGATGGCAGCGCCGTTGGGCCTGCCGTGTCGTCGCCGCGGTATCTCGCACGCTCGCTCCTGTCATCGCGGCCTAGGTCGCCAGCCGCTCCTCCACCCAGTTGAGCCAGGTCTCCATCCCCTCGCCCGTCTTGGCGGAGAGCACCAGGACCGGCGCCCTGGGGTTGAGCCCATGCACCAGACGTTTGAAGGTCTCCACGTCGAAGTCCAGGTAGGGGAGCAGGTCGGCCTTGGTCACGACCACCACATCCACCGCCTCGAAGATGCCAGGGTACTTATAGGGCTTGTCGTGGCCCTCAGGGACGCTGATCAGCCCCACCTTCCAGTCCTGTCCCAGGTCGAAGGAGACAGGACAGATCAGGTTGCCCACATTCTCGATGAAGATAACATCCAGCTCATCCAGTGGCAACTCATGGAGCGCCTGGTGGACCATCGGGGCATCGAGGTGGCAGCCGCCCCCGGTGTTGATCTGCACCACTGGCGTGCCGGTGGTGGCGATGGTCTCGGCGTCCACCTGCGACGCCGTATCACCCTCAATGACGCCCAGCCGCACGCGGTCGCCCAGGGCAGCGATCGTCGCCATCAGCAACGTTGTCTTACCAGCGCCGGGCGATGACATGATGTTGAAGGCAGTGATGCCATGAGCCGCCAGATGTTCGCGGTTCCCGGCCGCGGCCCGGTCGTTGGCGTTCAGGATCCTCTCCACCACCGGGACGCGCTTCGGGTTCTCGTGGGTGGGTTCCTGGTGGGGTTCGTGCTCGTGATTGTCACATCCGCAGGAGTCACACATACTTTCCTCTCCTCAGGTTTCGATGTCGATACTTTCTACATAGAACTCTTTGCCGGCGATCACCTCGCCGCCCAACGCGTGGCAATTGGGGCAGCGCCAGTCGCGCCCTGTGGGCTGGAACTCGTGGCTGCATACCCGGCAGCGAAAGCGCACTGGGATGCGCTTGAAGTGCAGGGTTGCCCCCTCCGCCACTGTCCCCGGCGATAGTGCATCAAAGTAAAATTGGATGGAGTCATCCACAAAACTGCTGAGATCACCGATGACCACATAGATGTCGGTGACGCGGGCGGCCCCGGCACGCCCGGCGTGTTCCTGTACGATGCGCAGGATGTCCTCCGTGACGGCCAGCTCATGCATGGGGCTGCCCCTCTGTCTCTAGCGGCACCGCGAGCAGCGCCAGGATGCGCTCGGCGGCGGGCTCGACCAGGCGGGCCGTCGCTTCGGAGAGGGCGTCGCCGAAGTCGAAATCGTGTCCCAATACCGAGACCAGCCACGCCTGGGGAGCATGCCCATGGAGCCTCCGGGCCAGCGCCAGGACGGTGGAGGGATGGGTCTGATGGTAGACGAAAGGCGTGCGATGGCGCACCGCCAGGGGTTCGACGTGGATAGGCTCCGGGATGGTCTCACCGACATGGGCATCCACGAAGATCACCCGCGCGTAGTCCTTCAGATCCTCGGCCAGCTCCGGCACCAACTGATGGAGCAGGACGGTGTCCACCGGTCGCCCAAGCTCGTTGAACCCATCGTCCAACTGCGCCAGCGGCGGCTGCTGCCACCGTGCGCGCAGGGCGTTGATGACGTACCACGCCACGCCATCATCGCGCCGGAAGATGTTGCCGAAACCGGCGATCAGAGTGCGTGCGCGCGGTTGTCCTGTGTTCGTCAAACGTCGCTCCTTTTTCGGGTCGGTTGAGAGGCACATGACGTCCAGGTCCGCTGTATGTCCGTGCCTTACTGTCCTTGGACTTTATCGCGCTTTGGGCTACGGCCAAGGCCTCCAGGGTACCCTGGAGGCCTTGGAGGTGGTTCTGTCTGTGTCAGAGGCGGTGTATTCAGTCGCGCTGTAGCACATCCAGGACCTTGCCGTCCGGACCTACCAGCTCGATATGGATAGGCATCTGGCCCATCGCATGGGTGGAACAGGAGAGACAGGGGTCATAGGCCCGGATGGCACCCTCAACGCGGTTGAGCATCCCCTCCTGCAGGTTGTTGCCGTCTACGTAGCACTTGGCTACCAGGTTCACCGAGTGGTCCATGGCCCAGGCGTTGCCTGCGGTAGCGACGATCATGTTCACCCGGGTGATGATGCCCATCTCGTCGGTCCAGTAATGGTGGAAGAGTGTGCCGCGTGGCGCCTCCAGCACGCCTATCCCCTCGCCCGTGATCTCGGCGGGCAGGGTGGCTACATCCTCGCCCATGATGTCGGGGTCGTCCATCAGCTCCTGGACGCGCTCCAGGGCGTAGATGATCTCGATCAGGCGTGCATAGTGGAAGTAAAGGGTCCCCTCCACAGGCTTACCGCCGTTCAGCGACTTCCAGATCTTCATCTCGCTCTGAGCGATGGGCGTGCTGATATGGCTGGCGGCGTTCAGGCGGCCCAACGGGCCCACGCGGTAGACGCCTTCGGGGTAGCCCCGCTTCTTGTAGAAGGGCGCCTTCAGGTAGGTCCAGGGGTTGACGTGCTCGCCAATGTAGTCCAGGTAGTGGGTGGGGTCGAACTCCTCCAACAGCGTCCCATCCTCGTCCACGATGCGCAGCGTGCCCTCATAGAGCTCCAGCGCGCCATCCTCCTGCACCAGCCCCATGTAAGCAGAGGGGAAGACGGCGAACTCGTTCACCATGTCGGCATGCCCCATGACCCAATCTTTGAAGAATGCGATGCCGACCTGGGCGGTCGCCAGTTGTGTCTCCAACTCCTTCAGGATCCAGTCGCGGTCCTTGGGCTGCAGTGGCTTGGTCACGCCGCCAGGGATGGCAAAGATGGGGTGGACGCGGCGCTCACCCAGCCGCTTGATAATCTCCTGCCCAAAGGCACGCAGCTTCACCGCCTTGATAGCCAGATCGGGATTTGCCTCGATGATGCCACCGACATGGCGGATCTTGGGGTCGGCATCCCAACCCAGCACAAAGTCGGGGCCGGCAAGCTCGAAGAAGTGCATGCCGTGAGATTGGATGATCTGGCCCATGTGCATCAACTCGCGCAGCTTGTGGGCCGTGGGGGTGGGGGATACGCCCGCGATGGCGTCGCAGACCTTGGCTGAGGCCAGGTGGTGGCTCACAGGGCAGATGCCGCAGATACGCGGCGTGATCTGGGGCATCTCGTAGTAGATGCGCCCCTCGCAGAACTTCTCAAACCCGCGGAACTGCTCCACATGGAAGAAAGAGCGCTCCACCTTCCCCGCCTCGTCCACATAGATCGTGATCTTCGCGTGGCCCTCAATACGGGTCACCGGTGAGATTGTAATTTTCTGTGCGGCCATCACTCTATCCTCCATCCATCCCATACTTCAACACTTTGCCCTCCAACTTGGGCATCCGTCCCGCCAACAACTCTGTGAGGACATACCAGATGGCATCGGCCGACGGAGGGCAACCGGGGAGGTAGATGTCCACCGGTACTATCTCGTCCACCGGCATGACCTTCTTCGTGAGCCGCGTGAGATCTTCATGTTGCGGAATCTCCCCATCGACAGTGCTCTCGGTCTCGATGTAGCCGCGACGCAGCACCTCCTCCTTGTCGAAGAAGTTGCGCATGGTGCAGATGCCGCCCGTGACAGCACAATCGCCCATGGCGATGAGGATCTTGCAGCGCGAACGCATCAGGCGGGCCTCCTCGGCCTCCTCTTCGTTACCAATGCCGCCGGTGAGGATCCCGACATCCACCCCCTCCTCGGGTGGATGTTTGAGGTCCGTGATGGGGGTGGAACTGAGTTCTACGTGCTTGAGAAGCTCGACGATCCTCTCATCAATGTCCAGGAAGGACATGTGGCAGCCGGCGCATGACTCCAGCCACTGTGAAGCGACTTTAATTTTATCTCCCATTGCAATACTCCTGCTTTCCGTACGCTCTGGCGTTCCAACTATAGCATCGCCGCCAGGGCTGTGAGGACCTCCGCGTCATCGCGCACGCCTTCGGGCATGGGCATGACCTCATGGAGCGGCTTGGTGCTCCCCTCCAGGTTGGTGACGTGTCCAGTGCGCTCATACCACACGGGCGCCGGTAGGACCACATCGGCCTTCTCCGTCAGTGGCGAGTGGTAGCTGGCGTGCACCACGGTGAAGCCGCCCTCCAGGGCCTGGGCCCATGCAGCCTCCGCCTCCTGCTCGCCGATTAGGAAGTAGCGCGTCGTTGCGCCGTTGAGGCGGGTAGGCTTCAGCCCAGCGGCTTCGGCGCCCTTCTGGTTGCGTCCTGGGCTGAGGGCCAGGTAGAAGACTCGATCGCCCAGGGTGCGGAACGCGGCCATGACACGGCCCTTGACGCCCACGCTGTAGATCAGCACGATCTTCTGAGCGTCGGCGGCGGCCTTGGCGACCTGATCGGCGTCGGCGTAGGAGACCGTCATGTCGGCCCGCTCACTGAGCTTGTTCTCCGATTCCGCGATCACCGCTACTTTGGCGCCCTTGTCGGCAGCGCGGTAGATGAAGTAGCCCACCACACGCTGATACTCCAACGGGTCAGCCCCGGCGACGACGATGAAGTCGGCGTCCAGGATATCCTTAAGCTTCGCCTCGGTGCCGTACCCCAGAGGCGGGGCCACAGGCTCCAGCAGCCCGGCCTCGCCATCCACCTTGGTGAAGAGCTGGGCGAAGGCCGCCAGGGCCTCGTTGGTGGTGGCGCAGGTCGCCAGGCCCTGGGACTTGTCGGCCTTCAGATGCTCAGCGACCACACGCAGCGCCTCATCCCAGCCGGTCTCTACCAGCCTGCCATCGCGACGCACCATGGGGTTGGTGATGCGCTTGCGGGTCTCATACAGCGGCTTGAAACGCCCATCGACGCACAGCAACCCGCCGTTGGGCTCGGAGTCCCACACGCCATCCACCCGCAGCAGGCGACTGTACCGTGTGACCACGTCCAGCGTGCAGCCCACGCTGCACTGCATACAGGTGGTCTCCGTGTGCTCCACGTCCTTTTCACGGCCGCCATAGGCGCTGCGGGCGTCAATCAGCGCGCCGGTGGGACAGACCTGCAGACAGGTGCCGCACTCCACACAGCTCGATTCACCAAAGGGCACGTCCAGGTCGGCCATGATCATCGACTCAGACCCCCGACCCCGCACATCCAGCGTGTGGTTGGCGACAATCTCCGAGCAGGCGCGCACACAGCGCAGGCAGAGGACGCAGCGGTTGTGGTCCATGATGAAGTATTTGCGCGATGCGTCCACTGGCAGCTTCTCGTAGGGTCGGGGATAGGTGAAGTGATCCAACCCGTACCGATAGGCCAGGTCCTGGAGCTCGCAACTGCCGCTCATCTGACAGAACATGCAGTAGTGGTTGCGCTCGGAGAAGAGCAACTCCAACACGAACTTCCGCACCTCGACTGCCGAGGGGGTCTCGGTCTCGATCTCCATACCCTCGGCCACCGGGGTGGTGCAGGCGGTCTGCAGCCCGCGCATCCCCTTCACCTCCACCAGGCACATGCGGCAAGCCCCCCAGTTCGAAAGGGCCGGGTGATGACACAGAACGGGGATGTCTGCCCCGGCGGCCTTGGCCGCCTCCAGGACGGTCTGGCCGCTCTGCGCGATGACCGGTTTCCCATTGATCTTGATGTGCACCTCGCTCATAAGTGCTTTG
Organism: uncultured Anaerolineales bacterium; assembly: GCA_964530185.1. Taxonomy (GTDB): domain Bacteria; phylum Chloroflexota; class Anaerolineae; order B4-G1; family SLSP01; genus PWVB01. The sequence continues at coordinate 32,747 of CAZHBB010000020.1, read as the reverse complement.
CCTCCTTCAGAAGTCTTCACTCTTCACTTCATGTCGTGTGGTCGTCTCAGTCCCGCACCCGGGCCTCGAACTCCTCCCGGAAGTACTTCAGGCCGGTCAGGATGGGAACCGGCGCGGCCTGTCCCAGTCCACAGAAGGACGCCTGTTGGACGTATCCCGCGATCTTCTCCAACCGCTCCAGGTCGGCGCGGCGCGCCATCCCACGGCGGAGACGGTCCAGGGCTTCCAGCATCTGCATGTTGCCTACGCGACATGGTGTGCACTTGCCGCAGGACTCTGCCTTGAAGAAGCGGATCAGGACATAGGCCAGATCCACGATGTCCGTACCCTCAGCGCAGATGAGAAGGGCCCCGCTGCCCAGACCAGCGCCGCGCTCGCGCATGGAGGCGAAATCGAGGGGCACGTCCAGGAAATCGGCGGGGATGATGGAGCCCGAGGAGCCGCCGGTCTGAGCGGCTTTGAACGCTTTGCCGTCCTTCATCCCGCCGCCGTAGATGTCGATGATCTCACGCAGCGTGGTGCCCATGGGGGCCTCGACCAGGCCTGTCACGTTGACGTCACCGAGCATGGTGTAGACTTTGGTGCCCGGGCAGCGCGCGGTGCCGATACCTCGGAACCAGTCCGCGCCGTTGAGCACGATGGGGGCGATGTTCGCCAGGGTCTCCACGTTGTTCACCACCGTAGGCTTGTCACGGAATCCACGCACGGTCGGGTAGGGCGGGCGGATGCGCGGGATGCCCCTCTCTCCCTCCAGGCTCTCCAGTAACGCCGTCTCCTCGCCGCAGACATAAGCCCCGGCACCAGCGTGCACGTGAATATGGAAGGAGAAATCAGTACCCATGATGCCATCGCCCAGCAGGTTCAGGGCCTCGGCCTGTTCGATGGCATGGTTGAGGATGTCGCGGGCCATGGCGTACTCACCGCGAATGTAGATCCAGCCCTCATGGGCGCCCACGGCGTACCCGGCGAGCGCCATGCCCTCAAGAACCGCGTGGGGATCCCCCTCTACGATCAGACGGTCCTTGAAGGTCCCTGGTTCTGACTCGTCGGCATTGCAGACAATATAGCGTGTGGGATCCGGTTGCTGAGCCACGAAGGACCACTTCAGACCGGTGGGGAAGCCTGCGCCGCCCCGGCCCTGCAGTCCCGAATCTTTCACGGTCTGCAGCACCTCATCCGGCGTCATCTCGGTCAATGCCTTACCCAAGGCGAAGTAGCCATCCTCGGCGATGTAGTCCTCAATGTTGTAGGGATCAATAGAACCGGCACGGCGCAGGACGACGCGCTTCTGCCCCAACAGCGGCGTTCCCTCCGGCCCTGGTGTCTCCACGGCGGAGGCGAGCACCTCAGCGGGGGCCCGCAGGTGCTCCACGACGCGCCCCTTATAAAGATGTTCCTCGACGATGAGGGCAGCATCCTTAGGGGTCACCGGCCCGTAAACTACCTCGTCGGGGTAGATAATCACGGCGGGCAGCACATCGGTGCGGTTGACGCGGCCCGTGAAGCCGACCTGGACTTCATCCTCCAGGCCATAGAAGGAGAGCTCGGCCTCGATCGCCAGCTTGGTCTCCTCTGCGCCTCGCGAGAGGCTGAGCGGATCCCCGGAAATAAGCACACTTGCGCGGATCATGCCTCACCTCCTTGTGATGTGGTGGCAGCGGCTTGCACCGCATCGGCCTCGCGGTAGCGTTCGATGATTTCGTGGACCTTTTCCGGCGTCAGATTCCCGTAGATATCGTCGTCCACCATCATCACCGGACCCACAGCACAGGCACCGATGCAGCTTGTGGTCAGCAGCGACCACTGGCCGTCAGGTGTGGTCTCGCCAAAGGGTATACCAAGCTCGCGCTCCAGGGCATCCCACACCTCCTTGCCGCCGATAACGTGACACGGGGCATCCTGACAGAAGCGGATCACGTGGCGTCCCAGCGGTTCCAGGCTGATGAGGCTGTAGAAGCTTGCCACGCTATAGACCTTGCTGAGTGGGAGCTTCAGCCGTCGTGCCACTCGTTCAAGCTGAACGCGCGTGAGGTGCTGATCGCTGGCGACATTGATCTCCCGCAGGATCTCCACCAATGCCTCCGGGTCAGCGTGATGCCGGTCAATGACCTGATCTACTACGACTAAGACCTCGTCCATGCTTACCCCTTTCTTTGAACGCCGATGGCTTGTGGCCAATCAGTGTATAGGACTCCTTTCCCGTCTGATAGCAGCCCCGCCCCTCCGGGACCGCACGAAAGTGAGTCGGATGCTTCAGTGTCTGTCGGGTCACTCCACGCTAATCGCCTTGACCGGACAGACCTGAGCACAGATACCGCACCTGATACAGACCTCCGGATCAATGGTGTGGGGCTGTTTGGGAGCCCCTGTGATCGCGTTAACCGGACAGTTGCGCGCGCAACGCGTACAGCCAATACACAGGTCGGGGTCTACTTTATATTCGATGAGCCCGCGGCATACTTTGGCCGGGCACTTCTTGTCGTAGATGTGCGCTTCGTACTCCTCGCGGAAGAACCTGATGGTGCTGAGGACTGGGTTGGGAGCACCCTGCCCCAGGCCGCACAGGGATCCCATCTTGACGTACTTGCCCAGCGTCTCGAGCCGTTCGATATCGCCTGGCTTGCCGTGGCCGGCGCAGATACGCTCCAGGATCTCCAGCATCTGGCGCGTCCCCACGCGACATGGCACGCACTTGCCGCACGATTCCTCCTGGGCGAACTCCATGAAGAAGCGTGCAATGTCCACCATGCAGGTGTCCTCGTCCATCACCACGAAGCCGCCCGAGCCCATGATAGAACCGACGGAGGCCAGGGACTCGTAGTCTACCGGCAGATCCAGGTACTGCTCCGGGATGCAGCCCCCCATCGGGCCACCGGTCTGGACCGCCTTGAAAGCTTTATCGTTGAGGATGCCGCCGCCGACATCGTACACAATCTCGCGCACGGTGATGCCCAGAGGCACCTCGATCAGGCCGGTCCGCTTGACCTTGCCGGCGATGGCGAAGGTCTTGGTCCCCTTGCTCTTCTCGGTGCCCATGGAGGCGAACCACTCGCCACCCTTGAGCAGGATCTGGGGGACATTGGCATAGGTCTCGACGTTGTTAATGTTGGTGGGTTTGCCCCACAGCCCCGAGGTCGCCGGGAAGGGTGGGCGTGTGCGCGGCTGCCCGCGTTTGCCCTCGATGGACTGCATGAGGGCCGTCTCCTCGCCGCAGACGAAGGCGCCAGCACCCATGCGTACCTCCAGGTCGAAGTTGAAGCCGGTGTCAAAGATATTCTCACCCAGCAACCCGTACTCGCGGGCCTGCTGAATGGCGATACGCAGGGTACGGATGGCGATGGGATACTCGGCCCGCACGTAGAAATAGCCCTGCTGCGCTCCAATGGCGTACGCGGCGATGGCCATACCCTCAATCACGGCATGGGGATCGCCCTCCAGCACGCGCCGATTCATGAACGCACCGGGGTCACCCTCGTCTCCGTTGCAGACGACATACTTCACATCGCCGGGGGCACGGCGGGCAAACTGCCATTTGAGCCAGGTGGGGAAACCGGCGCCACCGCGGCCACGGAGTCCCGACCTCTTGATCTCCTCGATGACCTCCTCAGGCGTCATCTCCGTCAGGACCTTGCCCAAGGCAACGTAGCCGTCCTCGGCGATGTAATCCTCAATATCCTCCGGGTTGATCTTGCCCACGTTGCGCAGGACGACGCGCACTTCCTTCGTCGAGGGCTCGGGCAAGGGCTCGACCTTGCGCACCTGGAACATCAGGCGTGTCACCGGTCGCCCCTTGTAGAGGTGCTCCTCGGCGATGAAGCGTGCGTCATCGGGCGTCAGCTTGACGTAATGCACCCCGTCGGGATAGACAACCATCTCCACGCCCCGGGGTGCGACGGTCACGTCGCTGGCTTCCAGCACCTCGATCTCCTGCGAGAGCCCCAGCGCGTTGAGGCGGTCGACCAGAGCAACCCTGACAGCCTCGGTCTGCTTGGGCTCTCCGCTGATGATGACACGGGCACGGTAAGGCATCATACCTCCTAATGGGTAAGGGCCTGGCAGGCCGATTACTGTTTGATCTGCCACTCCGTGACCGGCTCGCCGCCCAAAACGTGTTTCTCGATCAATGTAGGTACCTGCTCCGGTTGAATCGGACCGTAGGTGACCATCTCCTGATCGCCGACCTGCACCTGGACGATAGGCTCGTACTCGCAGAGCCCAAGACAACCCGTCTGCGTCACCGTGACGTTGGCGATCCCCCGCTGCTCCAACTCCTTGAGAATGGCACTCATGGTGTCACGTGCGCCAGCGGCGATCCCACAGGTGCCCATGGCGACGATAATACGAGCCTTCGCGCCCTGGCTCGCCATCTGGCGACGCAACAGCGCGCGTTCTTTGATCTTCCTGAGTTCTTCCAAGCTCTTCATAATCCCTGTCCTCCTGCCTTGAATGTCAAAAACCGTTTGCTCCCGTCCCATTCAGGACGTCACGGCCTCGCTTCCCAGGGCCTGTAACCCCTCATACAGCGTCTCACGGACAAAAGCCAATACCTCTGGATCAGAGAGCGGCACTTCGGGCCCCAAGACCTCACGTATCTGACGGGTGTCGAAGGTGAAAGACCGCTCTCCCACCACGTGGGTGTAGACAAGATCCAGGTCCGGATTGCCGACGATCAGACACAACAACGTGCCGACCAGGTCCCCCAAGGGTGGACGGTCGATGTGACTGAGGCGAAAGGACACGGTGATGCGGGTTCCCTGCCCTGGCTCCGACGTGATCTCGAAGCTGCCGTCGCACATTTCGGCCGTCTGCTTGAGAAAGGGGATGCCCAGCCCGACCTTGCGTGTGGTCCGGGTAGTAACCCAGGGATCGGTGATCTGGGTCAGCATCTCCGGCGCGATCCCCCGCCCGTTGTCCCGGACCGTGATCCCAAGTCGATCCGTCTGCGGGTCCTCTCGAATGTCAAGGTACAGTTCAGTAGCGCCAGCCGTCAGACTGTTTTCGGCGATATCCAGGATATGTTGGGAAAGGTCGCGAAAGACGGTCATTCGTAGGCACGCAGAATCTTGCCCACGTTCTGGGGCTGGACGCGGCCGATAACGTCGTCGTCAATCATCACCACCGGCGCCTGCGAGCATGCCCCCACGCAGCGACAGACCTCCAGCGTGAAACGCTTGTCCTCGGTGGTTTCGCCCACCCCAATGCCCAGCACCTGCTGGAACTTCTCGAGCAGGCTAGGGCCTCCTCGCACGTAACAGGCCGTGCCCAGACAGATGCTGATCTTATGCCGTCCCACAGGGCTCATGCGGAAGAAGGAATAGAACGTGAGTACCCCGTAGATATGGCTGAGAGGGACGCCCAACTCACGGGCGAGGTAACGCTGCATCGCTGGTGAGACGTATCCCAACTTCTCCTGGGTCAATGTGAGCACGACCATTGTGGCGCCTGGTTTGTCCTTGTTCTCCGCCAGAATCTGATCGAGAATGGCCTTCTCCTCGGGGGTGACATCGAGAACCGCGCTGGGAGCTTGTTCGGTCGCTATGCTCATTGTGTCCACCTCACATAAAAAGCGGGCCTGCATGAACTGCATCGGCCACAGCCTTTGATATTCAATATCCGGAATTTGTTATGCTACGACGTCACAGAACCACGATCATGAGCTGGGTTGCTATCAGTTTTGATATTCAGTCCATGGAATTTGTTGCATTATAACCAATTCAGCCGTCCCGCACAGTGACGTATGTCACCCCTGGACCACTGAACCTGGCAGCACCAAGGGCTCTTTATAAATGAAGACCCGTAGATGTCAACCACGCGCGGCGCTTTCCACCCAGGGGATGGCGTAAGGCGGGTGGGCCTCCCAGACTCCTCCATAACCCCACCGTCCCCTACGGCGTGGGCCGTAGGACAAGAAACACGAGGACTCTCAAGCTTCCCCTGCCCCCTCCTCGCCCTGAGCCTCTTCCAAAGCACGCCGCAGCTTAGCCATCTGGAGGGCATTTGTGAGGTCGCCGCGAGTGCGCTCCAATACCCCACGTAACTGATCGACCCGCCGCCGTAGCCCCTTCGTGATTCCATCAGGATAGCCAAACGACATCAAAACATCATAGACAGCGTCCATGGCTGCCAGAAGCCGCTCGGCTTCCGCGAACTCCTCCCGACGAAGCAGGTCCAGGCAGGCCCGACGCAATTCGCTGGCCGCCTCACAAACCCCATTGAGACAGGTGCTCAGTGGCATGTGGACCGCATCGAGTGGTGGCAGCATCGCCTGCCCAATCAATGCCAGGGTCACTTGTGCTTCGAATAGCTCCTTCAACGCATCCTGGGTGTAGCCAGCAAAGTAGAGCTCCGGGTACGGCGCGAGCGACTCCTGAATCTCAGCCTCGATCTTCTCCGCCTGTGACAGCAATTGCTCAGCCTGGGAGCGATGACCCCGGTGGCCCTCACGGATCGCTGCCGCACACAGCCGGATCAGCTCACGGCTGTGGACAAGGGCCTTCTCCCGCGCTGCATCCTGCTGCGCCAGCTCCTGGTCAGCCCGTGATGCCAGATCGTCCAGCCAACGTCTGAGTTGCGCCTCAATCATGACGGACCTCCTCCTCGGCGTACACCTGTGGCACACCTCTATGCAGAAAAGAACAGAGGGGTACATCCCCTCTGTTCTCCTGTGGGCAAGTCAAAGAACCCTGCCCCCTCACCGGTGGGGTGAAACGCAACCAAGCCTCACCACCTCCATACCCCATCCTCTCCTCCACTTTTGGACAGGAGAAGGGGGCCGAAAGGTGAATGACCTCTGCTACGGTATAGTCGCACCAGGAGAGTTGCAAGCTCTTGCGGGTCCCAACCCGCGTCTCCCAGGTTCAATTTCTAGCGGGTCAAAAGGGTATCTCGTCCTCAGGCACGTAATCCGGCCCCGAAACACCCTCACCGACATCCACGCCGGCTTCAGCCCCCGCGCGGCCTCCCAAGAACACAATCCGCTCCGCCGTGACCTCATAAGAGGCCCGAGGGGTACCGTCCTGTCCGGTCCAGACACGGGGCCCGCCTGTAGCACGATCCGGTGTCAGTCGTCCCTCGACCAGGACTTGGCGGCCCTTCTTGAGGTACTGAGCAGCGATCTCCGCCTGACGACGCCACACCGTGACGCGGAACCACACGGTTTCCTCCCCACGAGAGCCGTCCTGGTTCGTCCACCGACGATTGGTGGCCACACTGAACGTGGTCACCGGCGTGCCATCCGGCGTATAGCGCATCTCCGGATCTCGCCCGAGATTACCCGCAATGATCAGTCTTTGATAGGACATGGCGCAGGGCTCCTTTCATCGGTACGTGACTTCGCGCATCCCCAATCCACTTAAGAAATTGTACCGTAAAGGCCTGACAAACACAACCCAACAGCGGGTCATCGCGCCAGATAGGGACGAGGGTTGATCCAGTCGCGGGTCGCTGGCAAGTGTACACCTGCGACCCGCATCCCCAGATGCAGATAGGGCACGCCTCGCAACTCCCGGGCCCCTCCCCATCCAAGCAGCTCTCCGGGTGAGACGAGAGCCCCGATCGATACCTCAATGCGCTTCAGGTGGGCATAGAGGAGTGTGATCTCCTGCCCGCTCGGAGTATAGCTGCGCACACGCACGTGCTTATGATAGCCCTCGCTATCTCGCGCGACCTGGACCACTGTGCCCGCCAGACATGCTGTGACCGCTAACCCTTCCTCACCCGAACTGGCCAGCGCCAGATCCACACCGTTGTGTCCCCCATTGACCCCCCATTGGGTATGGGCGCGGAATGGCTCATCACCGAACGAACGGAGACATCGCCGCACCCTGGTGGGCCAACGCAGCACAACCTCACCAACAGGTGGCAGCACTGGCCGCCTCGCGAGGGCCTCGATCACGGGGAAACGCCCATCCTCCTCCCTCAACCAGGCAAGGGACTGGGTTTGGGGATCGGCCGATCCCATGGGGAACCCGATCACAGCCCGCACACGTTCATACTGGGACACCTGGAGCACGAACTCGGCATATTGCGCCCCTCTCTCCTCCGCAGAAAGCCTTGGGTCGAGGTTGGCGAACTCGGTGATCACAAACGCCTGCAAAGGAGAGGACGCCAGGTATGCCTCCAGAAAGTGTAATGCGCCATCCAAAGCCCGCATCTCCTCCCAGGTACGCCAGTATACATGGAGGGCGACCCAGTCCGCAGCCTCCAAGACGCCACTGACCTGCTCCAGAAAGCGCGTACGCCAGGAGATGGCTGGTTCGCTCAGAGGCTCAGACGGCCTTGCCTCATCAAGGGCCGGGAATCCCACTTTGATTTCAGGGCCGAACCGGGAGCGAAGGCGATACGCCACCGCGTAGAACCACTGGGCGAACTCTGCGCCATCCCGCCACACGACCCCCGCACCACGTTCCGGGCGGGTGGGATGCTCATGGACTTCAATATACGTGACCCCGGCGCGCATGAACCGCTCGACCTCATCGGAGAATAGATCAACGAACGCCCGTGGGGCCACGGGCCGCTGACCCAGGAGGGGAGTGAGAAGTTGGAGCACGAAGAAATCCGCCCCCACATCCCGCCAGCGCGGCACGTCCCACGCCGAGTGAACGTGGCTCCGCAGTCGAACCGCCCTCAGCCGGGCCTGCGCGAACGCCTCAAGCTCAGCGCGCCGTGCAGGCCCGGCGCTTGGCATGACTCCGCCCCTCTTATCACGCCCACTCAAGGTGTCTCACCGTTCAGAAAGCAGACCAGTCCATCCACGATCCCCTGTGCCACGAGTTCAGGCTGCCCCACCAGGAGATCCCGGTCATCCAACATAAACCCCGTCTCGATGATGGCCGCCGGGGTGTCGGGATTGATCTCGTAAAAGGCATGATACTGCGTCATGTCGAACGTAATCGTATAGGGATCGAAGACCAGGCCCGTCCGTTGCGCATAGCGCTCACTGAGGCAAGCAACCAGCCGATCCTCAGCGCCAGGAATATAACTCCCCTCAACCCGGGCCACCTTGAACCCTGTCTTGCCAGGTACATTGCACGAATCCGCGTGGATCGAGAGCAGGACATCCGCACGGTAATTTTGTAGACGGCCGTCGAACTCCTCCAACTGTTCAGCCCTATATCCAAGCCGGATGAGCTGCTTCACCACCAGCTCCGCAATGGTCTGATTGACCTTCACCTCCTGTAAACCATCGTCACACACCGCGCCGGTATCATGTCCCGAGTGCCCGGCGATGATCCCCACACGAGGCACATGTGGCGTCGGTGTGTAGATCGGCGTCGCCGTCGCCGTAGGCTCAATGGGGGCCAACGGGATAATCACCGGGCCCTCCTCCCTCACAGCCTCCACGTCCTGGTGAAAAGCGACCGCCACAATAGGCACCAGGCCAGTGGGGACCGTCAGCGCTGCCACGAAAGCAACCAGGACCAAGACCTGCACAACCCGGCCCAGGATCCATGGATCTGCCAGGGCCTGCTGAGACTCTGTAGTATCAGAACGTTTCATATAAACTCGCCTGTCTATGGTTAGCGCATCCGCCGCTTCCACTCATCCTTGAGCTCGATCCGATCCCAGTTATCCCCGTGAAGCAGGAAATCCCTCATCAGGCGATTGAACTTAGGGGATACATCCAACATCGGATAATGATGTACACCCTGCAGGCGAAGCAAATGGACATGATAGTCAAGTTGCCCCAGAACCTCGTTGCCAGGAGGGCGGATCACTGAGTCCTCAAGCCCATAGACCAACAACACCGGCACCGTCAGTCTCTGCAGGACTCGGACGGCGTCCAGGTCGGCCATGGAACGGACTGTCTGTACCACGGCCCGGGGATCCGTCTTGTCTGCCTCAAGCTCTACTTCCTCATAGGCCCGGATCCTCCGCCCAAGAATTGTCCGGGCCGGGCTCCCGTTGCCTGTGAAGCTACTCAGGGTTCGCGCTATATGGCGAGCGGAGAACGGTAGGCTCACCGCCATAACCTGTCCCACTCCCTGCGGATGCATCTGAGCGTAACGCAGCGCGATCACAGCGCCAAGGCCATGCCCGATCATCAAGGACACCTGCCGCACCCCCATCTGCTGCAGGAAGAGCTCGATCTGTCGCGTATAGCTTTCGAGGTCATAGCGTGCAGGTGCCTTGTCAGAGTCGCCAAACCCCCAGAAATCGAAGGCATAAGTCCTGTGTGACGAGGCCATGTCCACCATTGTCGGGACCCAATAGCGCCAGGAGCCCAGCCAATCGTGCAGGAAGAGCAGGGGCCTCCCTCGCCCCAGGGCCTCATAGTGGACAAGACCACCTTCGACAATGATCGCACTCATCTCATCTCTCTAGCGCCTCATGAATCGGCAGACGACGGACCAAACTCCTCCAAGATGCGCTGGACCTGACGTGTCAAATCATCGGGAGCGAACGGCTTGAGGATATAATCCACCGCGCCCACATCCAGGCCCTGCTGGATCTCGCTCTCCTGTCCCTTCGCCGAGAGGAAGACGATGGGAATCGAACTCATCTCCGGCATGCCCTTCAGGGCCTCACAGGCCTGATACCCCGTCATCTTGGGCATGCGCACATCCAGAAGGATAAGGTCAGGCCGCTCGCGCGACGCAAGCTCTACCGCCTCGACCCCGTTGGCAGCCAACACCACTTCGAAGCCGGCGAACTGCAGCGTAAACGCTATCAGGTCACGAATATCACGTTCATCCTCAGCAACCAGGATCTTGGGCATCCATTCACTCCTTATGCATCAGCGTGTGTCGCCAGAGTCTGCACTCGGGCAATCAGCTCATCGACGGAATATGGCCGTCGTACGACGTAGACTCCCTCCAACGTCTGTAGCAGTTCCCCCTCTTCATCCCCCAACCTTTCCTTGAACAATGAAGCAGACCCCGTCAGCACCACGGGGATATGCATGGTACGCTGATCGTGACGAAGTCTGCGGATCACGCGATACCCATCGAGGTCCGGCAGGCCCAGATCTAACACCACGACAGCGGGCCGTATGTCCTGGGCCAGACGCAAGGCGCGCTCACCACGCATTGTGGTACGGACCCGCAGACCGCGCTGCTGCATGGCCATGCGAACTCTATCAAGGGTCTCTGGATCCGCATCGGCCACCAGAATGGTCCCCTGTTGATCCAGAGCCCTCCTGACCGCGCTCAGCAGATCTTGGGCATCGATCGGCTTGGAAAGATAGTCGAAGACCCCTAACGCCATACCACGCTCACGCTCAGGTACCACCGAGACGACTACAATGGGGATATCGGCCGTCTCCGGGTCTCGTTTGAGAAGCTGGACGACCTCCCATCCATCGAGATCAGGCAGGCGAATATCCAGGGAGATGAGGTCAGGCAGACGATCACGGGCCATGCGAAGCGCCTCTCCGCCAGAGGTGGCCACAAGAACCTCGAGCGACTCCTCCTCTAACGTGACTCTCAGCATCTCCGCCACGTCCCGGTCATCCTCGACCACCAACACAATGTGTTGCCGTCCGGCAATCAGGGGCTCTGGCGCTGTGCCACAGTCCTGGGTTGGCTGTCCAGGAGCCAGTGGGATGGAGAAAGTGAAGATGCTGCCTTTGCCCACCACACTCTCCAACCAGAGATCCCCCCCATGCATCTGGATCAGCGACAGCGCAATCGCGAGCCCCAGCCCGGTCCCCCAGACCTCGTAGACTGCAGGATCATCCTCCACCCGATAGAACCGCTCGAAGATCCGACGCTGGTTCTCTGGAGCAATGCCGATGCCTGTATCGGCCACAGCTATATGCATCATCTCCTGCCGTACATACGCATAGATAGCCACAGAGCCGCCGACAGGCGTGTATTTATAGGCATTGCTGACGAGATTGGTCAGGATCTGAACCAGCCTCCCCTCATCTCCGTAGACCTTCGGGGCCGAATCCGGGATCGACACAGTGATCCTCTGCCTCTTCTCCTCAATGCGAGGCTGCATGAGGTCCAGGACCTGACGCACCACATCCGATACCGCGACTGGTGCATATGTGAGCTCCACTCTCCCCTGGTCGATGCGGGAGATGTCGAGCAGGTCATTCACCAAAGCGGTGAGGCGGTCGGCGTTGCTCTTCACCCGCCTCAGGAACGTCAACTGCGGCTCGGTCAAGGCACCCACCGCTCCGTTGAGCAACAGATCGACATACCCTACGATCGAGGTCATGGGAGTGCGCAATTCATGGGAGACCGTGGAGACAAAATCGCTCTTGGCACGGTCCGCCTCGATCTCCGCTGTGACGTCGCGGAACACGGAGACCACACCCAGGAACTCACCGGTATCGGAGGCCACAGGCGAGAGATGGACGCTCACAAACCGGCGGCCGACCTCAAGCCGCTGGGCCAGAAAATCCTCAGGTCCATAGGTCCCAGGCCGGTCCTGCCACGTCTCAATATGCGACAACCACTCTTGGGCATCGGAGCCGTACAGGCCCAGGATCTCCTCCTGAGAGCGTCCAATCGCCTGCTGACGAGTGATGGAGAGGATGCGCTCCGCCGCCGCATTGAACAGGATGACTTTGCCCTCCGCGTCCGCCACCATGACGCCGTCCGCGATCCCCTCGAGAATGGCCTGGGTCTTAGTCGCTTCAATCTGCTGAGCGCGGAACATAGCCCCCAAGCGTTCGGCTTGCTCACGGATCATCTGATAGAGTCCGGCGTTGTTGAAGGCATTGCCCAACTGAACGGCGGCCGCCTCCACCAGCCGTAGCTGCGGTTCATCGAAGACATTCGCCACAGGTGACTGGAAGAGAAGCACTCCCTGCGCCTCGCCCATCCCGCTCAGGATGGGTACGGCCAGCACCGAACATGTATCCTCCTCGAGACCTGCTGGCGACATATCCGATTCACTCCGCACATCGCCAATGACCAAGGGGGCCTTGTCCGCCAAGACCTTCCCTACCACGCCCTGCTCGAGGGGGCGTGGGGCAGGCGTCCCACCAGGCGGGATCGGATGCGTGTGTCCCACCGCCGCCCTGTAGTGTAACCCGCCTGTGTGACGATCGATGAGAATCGCAGCTCCGCGTGTGGCATGGATGGCCCGATGAAGCAGGACCAGCGAGTGATTGAGGACCCGATCCATGTCGAGATCTGCCACCAGCTCTGAGGCGATGCGGTACAGGACCTCCGCCCGGTCCCGTTGGGACTTGAGATCCTCGAGGGCATCTGCGAGCGCCTGGGTCCGTTCAGCGACCCTGGCCTCCAACTCTGCGTTGAGGCGTTTGATCTCCTCGAAAAGCCGCGCATTCTCAACGGCAACAACCACCTGGTCAGCCAGGGCCGTCATCGTGGCCACCTCAGCCGGGGTGAACGGTCCGCGCCGCCGTCGGTCCGCGGTCAGAATTCCCACCGCACGCCCCTCGACAACGAGAGGGACAACCACCGAAGAGCCAATGGTCAACCGCAGGGCGCTAAAACGTGGATCCGCCTGGACATCCTCTGCCACGACTGGCAGTCCCCTCTGCGCTACCTCGCCGGCAAAGCCAGAATCGGCGCGGAGGACCTGGGCCGACATGACGTCCAACGCATACCCGGAGCAGGCCATGGGGACAAAGTGTTGACCGTCTGCAGACCTCAGATAGAGGGTAGCATAGTCATAGTCCAGCACGTTGGTGACCGCCTGAACCACCGTGTTCAAGACCAAAGGCAGGTCGAGCTTGGTGGCAATGGAGCGATTGAGTTCATTGAAGAGTTGCAGGGTGTCCACCTGCTGCTGCAGGTTCTCCACCAAACGATAGTTCTCGATGACACGTGCTACCTGGGCGGCAAACACCTCCACCGTCTCTGCTGTGACGAGGCTGGGCTCATCCCCATGCCTCGGGGCACCCAGCGACATCACGCCCATCACGTTCCTTTGCCTGTCATGCAAAGGTACAAAGAAGAGAGCCGAGTGATCCTCGCGGTCGAGGCGGTCGACTAAAGCAGCCCCCATAGCCGCCAACACGTCTGGATCGGCCATGCGAGAGCGCTCTGCCGGCGGAACATAGTAACACTGTCCAAGCTGAAAGCGGGCCTGACACAGGCGCCTCACACGTTCCCACCGCACACCCCTACCCTTGTATCTCTCCAGTTCGGCCAGCGGGATGCCTGCTCCGGCCACCGGGTGGAGCCTTCCTCCCTCCAGGAGGCTGATCACCACGAGATCGAACCCGGTGCCCTCCTGGACGGCGTAAACGACCTCCGAGAGAAGATCCTCAAGGGAGCGGTCAGCCCGTGCGACCCGGTTGATCTCCAACAGGAGCGACATTTGCTCCGCCCGACGGTGCATCAACTCCCCACGCCGCACTATCTCCTCATTGCGAAGTGCGTTGCCGATGGCGATGGCCAACTGATCGGCCAGCACAGAAAGATAGGTTGCCAACCCGGGAGCGAAGCCATCCTGGGCGCCAGCCTGCAGCCAAAGCCCACCGACGATGCGGGCCTCGAAGAACGAAGGAACGGCAAGGATCTCACCGTCTGCAACCCGGCTCAGGCGCTCCTCACCCAAGACCTGAACCACCGCAGCGCGATCGATCATCTGCCGTGGGGGGGACAGCTCATCGGCATCATCTATCCCCTCATGCCTCGTCCGCCGGGCCTCCTGCAGCCAGAACGTCTCAATTGCGTGGAGGGCGTCATCCGCAAGTCCCTGAGCACAGACATCTTCGATGCCCTCCTCCCCCAGGCGGAAGGCTACACCGGCCTCTGCACGCGCGAAGCTCATGGCCTCAGCCAGGATCACATGCATCAATCGATCGAGATCGATGGTTGCGATGATCTCCTGGCTCACGCGGCGCAACGAAGCTAATGCCTCTTCGTTATGCAGCCTCAATGCCTCGGACAAGCGGTCCTCCTCCACATCCCCTAAAGATCTCGACGGAGCGACCAGGGTTACGAGGGAGCATCACTGCTGCTGCGGCGCCTCGCCTCCGCCGCGGCCTCCGTGATCTCACGAATATCCGTGAAGGGCCCAGCGTCTGCCGTCAACGTCCCAATGTTCAAGGACATCAAGGGCACGTGGGTCTCCTGGCCCTCGGCATCCTGCACCACCAGATATCCCTGCATCCGCGTCATAAAATCGTAATGCGTGCCCACATCGCGGTTGAAACGCTTCACAATCTCGTCGCGCAGGAGGTCAACGCGTGAGGCCTCAGTCACCAGGATGAAGTCATCTCCGCCGATATGTCCCACGAAGTCATTTGCTGTACCCAGCTCATTGACGACGTTGTTCAGCAACATGCCCGTGAAGCGCAGGACCTCCTCCCCGGCCACGAAACCATAGACTTCGTTGAAAGCCTCCAGCCCCTTGATCCCAATGTACAGCATTCCCCAGTCATCACGGCCTAACAGCTCACGGAGCTGCTGCTCAATGAGCCTGCCGCTTGCCAGGCCGGTGGTGGGACTGGTCAGGCTGGCGATCTCGGCGCTCTTGATCGTATTGCGAACACGCAGGCGAAGTTCCTCCACGTCGAACGGCTTGGTGATGTAGTCGTCAGCGCCAAGCTCGAGACCACGGATCCTGTCGCTACGCTCGTCCTTCTGAGTCAGGAAGATGATCGGGATATGGCTCGTGCGGAGATTGGTGCGCAACCGCCGGCACACCTCATAGCCATCAATATCGGGCAGCATAATGTCCAGCACGATGACCTGGGGGAGCTTCTCGCGCGTGAGCTCCAGCGCCACGCTACCCCTGGGGGCCACGTAAATCTCGTACCCCTGCGCCTTAAAATACAGTTGCAGCATGTTTGCAATATCGGCGTCATCTTCCACGATCAGGATGCGACCCTCGCCCATCTTAGACCTCCTGCAGAAATTGCGTCTCTTTCCTGCCAGGCCTTGGTCGTGCCCGGCCCCCGCCTACACCTGGGGTACCTTCGAGACACAAGGCGAATTGATTCCATACTACCTTAATCGCGCGGATAAAGCCTGGGGTGCAGCCTTTCACCCCCCTCAAGCTTAAGATGATCACTGTCTTCCCACATCACATTCTTGCGAATGACCCGCCGCTCAGGAGATGGAAGAAGGATCACGTCGGACTCGATCATGCGCGCGGGATAGATGAGCATGCCCGAGCCAATCCTCACGTGATGGCCCACAGCGCCTCCCAGCGCAGTCATCCCCGTATCCTCAAGCCTGCCCTCGAAGAGCGCCCGAATAGGCCTGGCGACGAGGTTGAAATCGGTAAACGTGTTCCCCGCGCCGATGAATGAATCGCGCCCCACAACACACATCTGAAGGCATGAGTTCTGGGCCACAATGCAGTTCTCCATCAGGACCGTGCGGTAGAGGCTGGCACGGAATGGCAGGAAAGACCCATCCCCCACCACGCTCAACATGAGCTGACACCCCTGATCGATCGTGACATTGTCGCCGATATAGCAGTTTCCAATGACCACCCCCGGCCCAATATGGACATTGTTTCCAATGAACGTGGGGCCCTGAATCACCGCAGTGGGATCAATACTACAGTTTTTGCCCACATGGACTAATGCGGAGGTCATCAGGATCTGTCTGCGCTCCAGCAGTCCGCGCCAAAGCAGCTTCAGGTTCAATCCCAGGTCCCGTTCGGCCTGTTGCTCGAATCTGGCACCAATGGCAAAGATCCCGAAGTCGATATTGGCATGCAATACGTGGACCCAATGCTCAATGGACAGGAACGGCTTGGTCGGCAGGTCAAACACCAGGTCGCCGTATTGATTGGACATGTGGGTGGGCACGTGGTAGAACCCCACTTCTCGAGTGTCGGTGTGAATGAGAAGCGGCCGGGCAAGGGGTTCAATGCCCCGGGGATAATACCAGAGATCTGCTACATAGTAACGCCCCTGACGGCGTATGCCACGTTGAAGATACAGCGCCTGTCCTGTCATCGCCGGGTCATCCAGCGTGAACGCCACCTGGCAGGGTTGATCCGCCTCCCTGGCCCGCCGGATGAACTCCTCAATGAAAACCTGGTCGAAGTAGAGATTGTCTCGATAGACCAGGATCTCGACAGGATCGGACGGAACATCCGACAGGGTATTGACCTCACGCTCCTCGGTCGTGTATGGGGCAAGCAGGTCTCGTTGATGTAGCCAGAGAGGCTTGGTCAGCACACTGAGCTCGCGCGCTGGTTCGTTGAACGGTGGGATCTTCGTGTGCTCTCTCAGGATAATTTTGCGCATGGCATTACACCCTCAAGCCCGCCTCTTCCATCGCGCGGGCTTTTCGATCGCAAAGACACAGGCCGGAGCCCCCTGGGCCATGCACTGCACCTCCTCGATCCTGCCTGTGCTGCTCTCCCCCCCGAGCACCCAATCCGACAGCCCTTCCAGGAACCCCACCATGAACCAACAGACGGGCTCCTGGGTCCACCGCCCCGCACAGAAGCCACATCCGTTCAGGGCAATGGAGAATCGATTCCCATCCTCATCAAGCGTCACCGACTGTCCAAGATAACGAGCGAAGACCTCCGCCACCGTCTCCAATCCCAGGCGCATCCGGAGAGTGATTGGCAGCAGCGGCATAGCCGAATCCATCAAACCCGACATAGAGCCAAACCCATTGTGCCAGAGCTGAAAACTCTCCCGGCCAGCCAGGCGTGCAAGTTCCCGCCCCGCCTGCGTGCCATAGATCTCCTCCAGCGCCTCAAAGAGGCGCCCCACCTCCTGGGGAGCCAATCCCTCCTCCTCAAAGTCATCGGCGGGCATCTCATCCGCAAAATGTGTCAGCCGCGCGACCGACATCAGCGAATGGAACCTATCCACCCCCACGGCACCACGCACACTGAGCAGAATGTATCGAGACCAACGATTGGGGAGACAGCGGTCCTGAGCCACATTCCCTCACTCGTCCTGGATCAAGAAGTCATAGATGACCTGGTGAAACCGATCTGGCTCATCCAGCATGGGGAAATGGCCCGAACGCTCAAAGTAATGGATCGTAGCCTGCGGCACCCCCATCCGGATCACCTCACCCTGATCGGGATCGACGATATTATCCTTTCTCCCATAGATGCCCATGGCTGGGGCCCGACATTCAGGGAGACGGGGACGCAAGTCCATCTCCCGCAGATCGCGGATGCTGCGCGAAAATGAGTCAACCGTCGTCCGCGAAAGATCGCGCCTCAACATCTGCCACAGGGTCCGCCAATCCTGGGCGTAGGTCATCGAGAGCACATGGATGGAGGCAGACAGGAGGCCGGGCACCCCATACAGGAGCCTGGCGAATGCCTGGTATCCAGAGAGCTTCAGGAGCAGGCTTAAGCTAGAGCCCACAATTGGAGAACCAACTACCGTCACCTTGAGGGTCCGCTCCGGATGGGTCAACGCCAGGGTCATCGAGACCGTCCCCCCCATAGAATGTCCCATCACATAGGCCGAACGGAGCCCCATCCGCTCCATGAACTGCTCGACCATCAGGACATACTCAGCCACCGTGAATGAGCCCTGCTTGGCCGATTCCCCAAATCCCCAGAAATCCAGGGCATAGGTCTTATAACCGCGCTCGCCCAGGAACTCCATGGTCGACAGCCAATAATTCCATGACCCGAGCCAGCAGTGCAGGAGGACGACCGGTTTGCCACGCCCGAACGTCTCGTAATGGACGATACCCTTATCAGTGACGATCGAGCTCATCTCACTCCAATCAGCCTTGCTTCACCCCGTAGGTCCCGGCCCGGATCGGTTGATCTCGGAGGCAAGGGCGCAGCCTCAAGACACTGCGGACTCCCCAACGTCTATCAGTTCCAGGATGGCATACAACAGCTCAAGCAGTACCTGTTTCACTGACTCCTTGTCCCGCGCAACACATGGGACGACTTTAATATCACGGTCGATATGCAATACGATGCGCAGGTCTTCCGGGGACCAGGCGTCGGGCAGGTCTTGCTTGTTGGCCGCAACCACATAGGGCACCGGGGAATAAGCACGGAACGTGTCAAGTATGCGGCGAGCCTCCCGAAAGGTCTCGGGACGGGTACAGTCCACCATCACGACGAACCCCAGCATGCCCTCCGACAGGATCTCCCACATGAAGTCAAACCGCCTCTGCCCGGGAGTGCCGAACAGATAAAGGACCAGCTCGTCATCGATGGTGATGCGGCCAAAATCCATGGCCACAGTTGTCTGATCTTTGAGGCGCTCCGTGGCACGGGTGATCTGGCGCTCCGTACTGACCACTTCGATCTCGCTGATGGCACCAATAAACTCCGTCTTGCCCGATGAGAAAGGGCCCGTGACGACGATCTTCAGTGTTTGCATCCCTACTAAAGCTCCCTGATGCGCTGGATGAGTCGCTGAATGATCCCCCGCTTCACGGCGGGCCGGCGTGTCTGCACGCGCTGTCGCCCACCGGCGGCCTTGGTCGAGGGCTGTGGCCCAGCAGGGACACGCTCGGGCCGCACTATTTCCACCAACCCCGCCTGCAGAAGCCGATAGACGATCTTCCTGATCTGAAGCTCATCCATATTGAGGTATTGAGCGATCTTGCCGATCGTATTACGTGGGTTGATGAATGAGATGACGCGCCATTCCTCTACGCTCAGCTTGATATTGCGCGGGGGAGTCGAGGGACGCTCCGCGAACTTCAACGCGATATTCAGATCCGGCAGCTCGTCTCGCAGGAACTCCCACTCCTTCAACCGCCGTGTCCCCTCCATGATCACGTTTTCCAGCGGGATGGAGAGGGCGATCTTGCCACGGACTGGTAGATCACCGGGCTCGAAGCGGAATGTACCCTGTGTCCAGGAGAAGACCTGATAGGCACTCGTCAGGATATGTTCGCGCACACAGCGGATTACCACCTTTTGGTCAAGCCGGCCGCTGGTGATGAGCAATTTGGCGATGTCCTGGTCAGACCTACCGGGCATATGCTCACGGATCGTCTGAACTTGTCTGCTGGTGAACACCCCACAGCGCTGCAAGATCGCGGGCAGATCATCGTCTCTCCCGTCCATGGCCGCGTAGATCAGCTTCCCCTCACGAAAGCAGAAATGCGCTGAAGTCTCCGGGGACTCCAGATACAGCGTACCCGTTTTCCGAGCCAGGTTGATCAAGTTGAGCAGTTGGGGGATCCCAAAATCCTCTAGCTTGCCCTTAAGCGCCATAGATG
This sequence comes from uncultured Anaerolineales bacterium, assembly GCA_964530185.1. Classification (GTDB taxonomy): domain Bacteria; phylum Chloroflexota; class Anaerolineae; order B4-G1; family SLSP01; genus PWVB01. The sequence goes on along the minus strand of CAZHBB010000020.1, from coordinate 12,684 downwards.
ACCATCCTTATCCTGAGCCTGCGCGTGCCTACAGAAACTCCACTATCGATTATAATCTTTCTCTAACGTTCAGCAAAATCACGCCTTGACAATATCAGGCGAGCGCTTAGCGATCTCAGCATGTTCCAGGATCTCATACGCGCTTTGCAGCCCTGCTTCCCCAGAAGCTCCCAGCATCTGAGCCAACTCATAGACACGTTCCTGGCCTCCCAGCCGCCGAACGCGCGTGACGGTCCGCCCCTCGAACACCGTTTTAGACACCTGAAAATGCACGTCCCCAAAGCTGGCCAGTTGTGGCAGGTGTGTGATGCACAACACCTGGTGCCGGAGATCCCCCGCTCGTTTCACCCCGGTCAATTGCCAGAGCTTGGCGCCCACAATCGCCCCTATGCGCCCCCCGATCCCCTGGTCGATCTCATCGAAGATCAGGGTGGGCGTGCGGTCTGCCCTGGCCAGCACGGTCTTCAAGGCCAGCATCAAGCGGGACATCTCCCCTCCGGATGCAATCCGAACCAGGGGCTTCAAGCCCTCTCCCACATTGGGAGCAATGAGGAACTCCACCTGGTCGATGCCCGTCAGGTCAAAGTGGGGTTGACGGACAACGCCCTCTTCGGGCCTCAGGACACGATCACGGGTCACGACCACCCGGCCCGGCAGTGGCTCCGAGATAGGTAAGCCTCCCGCCTCTTCCCGCCAGCGGAACGCCACACCGAAATGGGCCCCCGTCATCCTCAGATCGGCAAGCTCCTCCTCAACCGCTGCGGACAGTTTCGCCGCAGCTTCCTGCCGTCGGGTCGACAGCTCCACGGCCAACTCGACCAGGGAAGCCACAAGGGATCGCTCTTCCTCCTCCAGCTCAGCAAGCCGTTCATCGCGGCACTCAAGCTGACGCAGCTCTTGCGAGGCCTTTTCGGCGTAGGCCAGGACATCGGAGAGATCCCCCCCGTACTTCCGCTCCAGACGCCGTAACAGGATCAACCGCTCCTCGACCGCCGCCTGTCGGCGCGGATTGAACTCGATAGTCGCCACATAGTCCCGCAACACCCGCACCAGGTCCTCGGCCTGATAGACAATGTCGTCGAGTGCCGAGAGATGGGGTGACAGCGTTTGGTCAATGCGCACCAGCGCGGTCATGTCACGCTGGCTACGCCCCAGCATGTCAAGCACCGAAGGCACGACATCCTCTCCCTCATCGAGCCGGGCAAGGATACCGGATGCCAGATTCATCAACTGCTGAGCATTGCTCAGGCGCACCAACTCAGCCTCAAGCTCCTCCTGCTCTCCGGGTCTGAGATTGGCTGCCTTGATCTCCTCGACCTGAAACTTGAGCAGATCGATGCGCTGCATCCTCTCGCGTTCGTCCGTCATCAACGACGCAAGCTCACGGCGGAGCTCGAAGATCTCATGCGCCACACGGCTTACCTCAGCGCGGAGCTCCTCAAGCCCAGCGAACCTGTCCAGGAGATCCAGGTGTTCCCGGACCCGGAGCAGGCTCAGGTGCTCACTCTGCCCATGGACATCCACCAACCCTTCCGCAACCTCCCGGAGAATCGAAACAGAGACCACACGCCCGTTGACCCGCGCGACAGTGCGACCACTACTACGCAGTTCGCGCGCCAGCCAAAGGATCTCAGGGGTCTCCCCTTCAAGGCCCTCACGTTCCAACAGGGGGCGGAGCGCCGATTGGATAAGAGGGGGCAACACGAACATACCCTCGACACGGGCCGAGCTGGCTCCGCTCCGGATCATGCTCATATCCGCACGGCCACCCAACATGACCAACATGGCGTCGACCAGAATGGATTTACCAGCTCCTGTCTCCCCCGTAAGGATATTGAAGCCGGGCTCAAACATCAGGTCAAGGGTGTCGATAATCGCAAAGTTACGGATGTGCAGTTCTCGCAGCACCGCAACACTCCCTCGGGCTTGCTCAATTCCCATGCCAATAGATTGCCTGGCAGCATAACTTAAACCTCAGAGAAATCAAGAATGGGTAAGAATTGAGTAACACTCCCCCGTGCGGCAGCCACGTCGGAGCAGACCCAGCACTCCGCTCCCTTTCCCCGGTTTGGGCGAGAGAGGCAAAAATCCATAACCGCCCTCACAGCAAGCAGCCAATCCGCAAAGGTTCTTCTGAATTACCCGCTCCGACGGTGGTCAGCCACCAACTTGATAGCTTTTGAGAGTGGAACTGTGTTATGATTTTGGTGCTATGGCACTGGAGAGACCCATGGGACAGCAGGTCAATTCGCGACTCAAAGGATTCTACCGGCATAGTATCGAGGAGCGGCTTGCATTACTCCAACAGCAAGTCGCGCTGTCGGACGAGGAGATCGCGCTTCTGCGTGGCGGGAGTGGGCTCACCCTCGAGCAGGCCGACCATATGATCGAGAACACGGTGGGGCTTTATGGTCTGCCATTTGGGATTGCCACCAACTTCCTGATCAATGGCCAGGACGTGCTTGTGCCTATGGTCATCGAAGAGCCCTCAGTGGTCGCTGGCGCATCACTGGCAGCGAAGCTGGCCCGCGCTGGCGGTGGGTTTACGGCGGAGGTCAGTGCCCCCATCATGATCGGCCAGATCCAGCTCCTGGGGACCCATGACTTCGAGGCTACCCGACAGGTCATCATCGACCACAGCGGGGAGCTGATAGATGACGCCAACACCATTGACCCCCTGCTGGTACGGCTGGGAGGGGGCGTCCGGGAGATCGAGGTCCGCCAGTTAGATACCCCCCTGGGCCCCATGGTGATCGTGCACGTGCTCGTCGATGTTCGGGACGCCATGGGCGCCAACACGGTGAACACAGTCTGCGAGCGCCTGGCCCCCAAGCTCGAGGCCCTGACTGGTGGGAGGGTCCGCCTCCGAATCCTGAGCAACCTGGCGGATCGCAGGCTTGCTCGGGCGTCAGTGGCGATCCCAGAGCAGGCCCTGGCATTCGACACTTTCAGCGGCGAGGAGGTCGCGCGGGGCATCGAGGAAGCGTGGGCCTTTGCCGCAGCCGATCCCTATCGGGCTGCAACGCACAACAAGGGCATCATGAATGGAATCGACGCCCTGGCAGTCGCCACGGGCAACGACTGGCGAGCGGTGGAAGCTGGCGCCCATGCTTACGCCGCACGAAACGGCACCTACACCAGCCTGAGCACATGGCGGCGTGATCATGCCGGCTTCTTGCGAGGGTCGCTGGAGCTACCGCTTGCCCTGGGCACCGTGGGTGGCGCGACGCGCGTGCATCCAATCGCTCAGATCGCCCTCAAGATCCTGGGGGCGCATACGGCTGCAGAACTGGCCCGGATAGCCGTCAGTGTAGGGCTGGCGCAGAACCTGGCGGCCCTGCGTGCTCTGGCGACTGAGGGCATCCAGAGAGGACACATGACCCTCCATGCCCGTCAGGTGGCGATGGCTGCGGGCGCACTCGGCGAGGAGGTCGATGCCATTGCCCAGGCCATGATCAGAGAAGGCGCTATCCGCATAGACCGCGCTCAAGCGCTGCTGGATGCAACGCGACAGCATCCCGCCGCCTCCGATGTCACCCCCCAGACGTCGGATGGGGATTTACACTCCGCGGATTTGCCATCCGCGAATTCACAGGCGGAACACCGTGAGGAGTCAGGAGGGATACGTGAGTGATGCTCATCTGATGCAACCACAGCGAGCGGTCGGCATCGTGGGCTATGGGAGCTATATCCCCATGTATCGGCTGCCCAGCACAGAGGTCGCCAGGGTTTGGCGCGGAGGTGGGCGTGGTCCAATCCGCGAGAAAGCCGTGGCCGGGCTGGATGAAGACACCATCACGATCGCCATTGAGGCAGCGCGGAACGCTGTCGCCCGCGCCGGCATCGAGCCCCAGGCGCTGCGCGCAATCTGGGTAGGGAGTGAGTCGCCACCTTATGCCGTCAAGCCCTCATCCACCCTGGTCGCCGAGGCGCTGGGGGCGACGCCCTATCTGCTGGCCGCGGATATGGAGTTCGCCTGCAAGGCCGGGACAGAGGCCCTGCAAGCCGCCATGGGCCTGGTGGGATCTGGCATGGGGGATTACGCCATGGCTATCGGGGCTGATACCGCACAGGGCCGACCCGGTGATGCGCTCGAGTATACTGCCGCCAGCGGTGGGAGCGCCTTCATCGTGGGGCCCGCCGAGGAGGCCCTGGCGGTCTGCCGGGGCTCTCTCTCCTATGCCACCGATACGCCTGACTTCTGGCGCCGCGCCTACCGGCCCTATCCCAGCCACGGCGGTCGATTCACCGGGGAGCCCGCATACTTCCATCATATTGAGTCAGCCGCCGGGGCCCTGATGGAGGCCCTGGGGGTCAAGGCCAGGGATTTCGATTACGCCGTGTTCCATCAGCCCAACGTGAAATTCCCCAACCGCGTCGCCAAACGCCTGGGATTCAGTAGCGAACAGATCGAGGTGGGGCTGTTGAGCAACGTGATCGGGAACACCTATGCCGCCGCTGCACTGACCGGCCTTTCAGCCGTGCTGGACATCGCGCAGCCTGGCGCGCGCATTCTGATGGTGAGCTTTGGGTCTGGCGCCGGCTCGGATGCCTTTGCATGGGAAGTAACCCCACACATCGAGGAGCGCCGGGGGCGTGCCCCCACGGTGCACGACTATATCCAGCGTCGCACGGAGATCGATTATGCGCTCTATACCAGATTCCGCGGCAAGTTACGGACATCGTGAGACCATTCATGCTCCCAGAGCGGAGGGATCAAGGTAGGAGATGAGCATGCGAGATGTGGCCATCATCGGGATTGGACAGATCCCCGTGGGAGAACACTGGACCACCAGTCTGCGCCACTTGATGCTGGGTGCGGCTCAGAACGCCATGCAGGATGCAGGCGTAGAGTCAGTCGATGCCCTCTATGTGGGAAACATGCTGGCGGGCGAGATGCTCGGGCAATCACACCTGGGCGCACTGGCCGCCGACTTCCTGGGACTGCGTGGCATCGAGGCACTGCGTGTCGAGGCCGCCTGTGCTTCAGGTGCGGCAGCTCTGCGAGTCGGGTACCTGGCCGTGGCAAGCGGGGCGGCCAACATTGTGCTGGCGCTGGGCGTGGAGAAGATGACCGACACCTCAGGGCAGGAGACCACCGCCGCACTGGCCGCGGCCGCGGATGCCGAATACGAGGTGAGCCAGGGGATCTCCTTCGTGGCCCTGAATGCCCTGTTGATGCAGCGCTACATGCATGTCTATGGATGGAAACGGGAGGACTTCGCCAACTTCGCCATCAATGCCCACGCCAATGGAGCTAACAACCCATTCGCCATGTTCCAACGGCCCATCAAAATCGAGACCTACGTCCGGGCGCCGATGATCGCGACACCGGTGGGGCTCTATGACGCCGCCCCCGTCTGCGACGGGGCGGCGGCTGTGGTCCTGGCGCCGGCCGAGTATGCTCGTTCCCTGAGCTCCGCACCTGTGAGGATCCGCGCCAGTGCTGTCGGGACAGCGCCGCTGGCCATCCACGATCGCAGGGATCCGCTGACTCTGGAGGCCGCCGTGAAGTCATCCCAGGCCGCGTACCGCCAGGCGGGGATCAAGCCCCAGGACCTCGATTTCTTCGAGCTGCACGACGCGTTCACGATCATGTCCGCGCTGAGCCTGGAAGCGGCCGGCTTCGCCGAGCCCGGTCAGGGCGTACGTCTGGCCCTGGAAGGGGAAATCACCCGGGAGGGCCGAGTTCCCATCACTACGATGGGTGGGCTCAAAGCGCGGGGGCATCCAGTAGGCGCCACTGGCCTCTACCAGATCGTGGAGGCGACGTTGCAACTGCGGGGATTGGCCGGTGCCAATCAGGTTCCCGACGCCCAGCTCGGAATGGTTCAGAACATCGGTGGGAGTGGGGCGACGATCATTACACACATCCTGGAAGCCATGCATTGAGCGGAGGCCCTGTCAGGGATTATCAGGTCTTAGAGGATCAACTCTCAGAGGGCTAAGTCTTAGCGGACTAAGTCGAGGAATTGAGGAAAGGAAGGTCGTAGTATGGGAAGCAAAGTTGCCAATGACTGGAGAGTAAAAGGTCAACGATATCGGTTGGAAGGTGAGGTCTGCGAGCACTGTGGAGCGGTGATTTTCCCGCCGCGCGATATCTGCCCGGTCTGCAACCAGCCAGCCAAGACGCCCAAGACGTTGAGCGGGCGCGGGGAGGTTTTTTCCTTCAGTACGCTTTACAATGCCCCAGAGGGATTCGAAGCTTACGTCCCCTACACTGTCGCGCTGATCAAGCTGGAGGAAGGCCCTATGATCACCGCCCAACTGACGGACGTCGCCCCGGGTGAGGTGCGGATTGGCATGCCGGTAGAGATGGTCACACGCCGCCTGCGGGTCTATGGCGAGGAAGGTACCATCACTTACGGCTACAAATTCCGCCCGCGCCTGGAACATACGTCCTGATGCACGCCATCGGGTGCTCCGACAGCGCACCCATCTTGCGATAAGGACAATATGCAGCCGGACGCTGCGGGGGCTGTCATTCCTTGCCCCGACGGTGAACTATCACCTCCATACAGCACGAGGCCGCCTGACGTCAGGCGGCCTCGCTGTTTCCCCGCAGGATAGCTATTTGGCAAACTCCACTGCCCGCGTCTCGCGGATGACAGTCACCTTGATCTGGCCGGGATACTCCATTGTCTCCTCGATCTTGCGCGCGACCTCTCTGGAGAGTTTCAGGGCATCCAGGTCATCCACCTCGCCCGGACGTACGATGATGCGGACCTCGCGTCCCGCCTGGATCGCATAACACTCCTCCACGCCCTCGAAGGAACGTGCAATCTCTTCCAGGCCCCGGATGCGCTTGATGTAGTGCTCCAGGCTCTCGCGGCGTGCACCGGGCCGCGCACCGGAGATGGCGTCGGCCACCTCGACAATGATGGCCTCCAGGCTCTCCTGTTCCGCCTCATGATGATGTGACTCGATGCAGTTGACCACAGCCTCCGGCACACCATAGCGCCGCGCCAGCTCGGCGCCGATGACCGCATGGGTGCCCTCCACCTCGAAGTCCACCGCCTTGCCGATATCGTGGAGCAACCCCCCAAGGCGCGCGATGTCGGTGTTGGCACCCACCTCGGCCGCCAGCAAACTTGCCAGCTTGGCGACCTCTATAGCATGAGCCAACTGATTCTGACCATAGCTGGTCCTGAAGTAGAGCCGCCCCAGAAGCTTCATGAGATCGGGGTGCAATGCGGGCACCTCAGCTTCGTAGACAGCGCGCTCTGCCTCCTCTCGCATCACTTGCTCTACCTCAGCGCGCGCCTTGTTCAAAAGCTTTTCGATGCGCGCTGGATGGATGCGTCCATCCGCCACCAGGTAATGCATGGCGCGCGCAGCAATCTCACGCCGAACAGGGTCGAAGGAGGAGATCGTGATCAGTTCGGGTGTATCATCGACGATGACATCGACCCCCGCCTTCTGCTCGAAGACCCGGATGTTGCGTCCTCCACGGCCTATGATGCGCCCTTTGAGCTCATCCGAGGGGATCTCCAGCGACTTGGTCGTCAGCTCAGCGACCTGCTCGGAGGCCAGACGTTGAATAGCCGTGGTGATGATCTTGCGTGCGCGATGTTCCGCCTCCTCACGTGCCCGGAGCTCCTCCTCACGGATCACCCGAGCCATGTCCTGTCGCGCATTCGCCGCTACCTCCTCGAGCAGAAGCTCACGGGCCTCATCGACTGTAAGCTCGGCGATCTTCTGCAACTCCTCCAGACGCTGCGCCTCCAGCTCCTGAAGCTGGTTCCAGCGGCGGTCCAACGTGCTCTGCCGCTTGTTCAACCGCTGTTCACGTCGATCGATACGCTCCTGACGACTATCGAGCTGGTCACGGCGCTTCTGCAGACGGTCCTCCTCACGCCGCAACTGCTTCGAGCGGGTATCGAGTTCCGCCTCCACCTCCTGACGAATCTGAAGCGCCTCATCTTTGGCGTTGAGCACCATGTCGCGCGCCTGTTTCTCTGCCTCTTCCAGGAGACGCGTACGCATGGCCTCCAGATCACCCAACTCCTGCCGGTACCGTTGTTGGCGATAGAGGAATCCAACCACGCCTCCAATCGCCAATCCTACAATGAGCGCGATGCCACAGTAAAGCCAGACCATTCAGTCCTCCTCGCTTTGTTCTCGATGTGTGTAGGGCAGGTCACAGTCAGCGAGTGCTTCCTGGATGAGTTCGTACGAGAAACCCCGACGCGCAAGCCGCTGGAACAGACGACGACGGAACTGTTCCTCAGGAAGATGCCGCAGCCGGCGCGCCTGTTGCTCCACAGCAAGCATCAGCGCCGCCCGCTCATCGTAGGCCTCCAGCGCTGCCTCAATGGCCTCTGGCGCGACCTTCTTCTGGCGCAGCTCATGGCGCAGTAGCCGCGCACCACGGGGCCGAAAACGTGTACGGTTATCCACCCAGTATTGCGCAAAGGCCTGATCATCGATCAACCCCACGCCACGCAAGCGAGCCATGATATCCTCGATGATGTCACTGCGGAAGTGCTTGCGCTCGAGATATTCCCTCACCTCCTCCGCGCTTCGCGGACGGTAGGAGAGAAAGTCCAGAGCTTTCGCACGCGCACGTTCCAGTTCATCGTCGGCCCTCAAGCGAGCGATCTGCTCATCGGACAACCACACCCCGACAGAGAGATTGACCGCTGCAGCACGCGCCAGGCCAAACGCGAACTCCCCATCCAGATACACATTGACCCGGTCTCTAGAGCGTCTCTGTGGCTCTAGAGCCGTCACTCGACCAGCCATCCGAACTCCAAACCCTACCTATAACAGACTAACGGCTATGGCAGCACAACCATAGCCGTTAGCCACGGTGAATCCACATTAACGCCCACGGGGCCCGGTTATCACAGCAAACCGAACCCAGGCCTCGGACGGAAAGTCTCACCCCAAGGCATACCTATGTCAGAGCCATCTCAGACTCAACACAGATGGTCAGGTCAACAACCCGACCCTGAAACGCATCGACGGCTACAGTTGTCCGCCTCTAGTATCCTCGCCATGCATTACACGCAGCGGCGACCTTGACTGCAACGTAGCCGCCGGGGTCCAAGCTCTCATCGTCCCACTCAACCCCACACGGCAAGGATCAAACTGTCTGGACAACCAGATATTCATATTATACACTAGCCGATAACGATGGAAAGCCTAAAGAAGAGACCCCAGGTAGAGCTTGCCAATTCAAGCGTCCACAGTATAATGTCGGGCGCATATGCCACCCTAGCTCAATCGGCAGAGCAGACGCTTCGTAAGCGCCAGGTTTTGGGTTCGATTCCCAAGGGTGGCTTTTTGGGCCCCGGCCATAGCGGGGCCTTTTTGTCCTCTTGCATCGAGCTATGAATACAGGGACATTGGCAGACCGGCTGTGGGAGACCTTAAGAGGGCGTAAGCTCACACTCCTCGTCCTGCTGCTCCTGCTGAGTCTGGAAGCCACAACCTTCTTGCTGCCGCAAGCCCCGGTTGCACCGCGGGACAGGACGGCGTTCACTCGATGGGTCGCTGAGCTGCGGCCACAACTGGGTCCGTGGGCCAAGGTCCTCGCCAACTGCGGGCTTCTGAACGTCAAGAGTTCGCTCCCCTTCAGGCTCACCCTGGGGATGCTTGGCATGATGGTTGCCGCCCACGCCGAACGCCTGGGCTCACAGGAGGAGTCAGAAGCCCATCATTGGGGACGCTCAGCGCTCATAATGGTCGGCAGCCTGTTGATCCTTGCCGGATGGGGAATGCAGATGCTGTGGGGATGGCAGGAGACCGAAGTGCTGGCCTGGCCCGACACGGATCTGAGCCTGCCAACGCGCCAGATTTCCCTGCCCCAACCCCAAAAGCCCGTGACGATCTGGCCGGTACGCTATGGGCTCTATGTCCTCCAGCGCGGAGAACGCCTGGGCATTGAGGTGCGAGCCCACGATGATGCGGGCCGACCGGTCCAGCTCTTACCCGCCGTCAATCAGCCAGCCCAGACCACGCTCAGGTTCATCTTCTTCCGCCAGGCTCCGGAGGCCTTCTTTGCCACACAGGATCCGCAACTTATCTACCGTCTCAATCAGACCGACGGGGAGATTCAGTTACAGATCTACCGGAGCCCAAGTGGCGAACTAGCGGGCGAAGCATACCTGATCCCCACCGAGCCGGACACAACCGTAACCATTGAGGGGCTGGAGCTGGCGTTCACATTCCACAGACTGCCCCAATACGAGGTCATCTACAACCCTGGTGCGCTGGCGGAAGGGATCGGGCTCCTGGCTCTGATGGTCGCTGTATGCCGGTCTCGCGGCCACAGGCCGGTATCGAAACTTGAGGACGAACACGCTTCTGAATAGTCGGAGGCACAGAGACCATGCACAGTGTCATTATCGGCGTAGCGGGAGGGACTGGCTCCGGTAAGACGACCGTCGCCCAGCGCATCCTGGAGAGGGTGGGGGCCGAACACATCGCCTACATCCCCCATGACGCCTATTATCGTGACCTGAGACACCTGCCTTTCGAGGAGCGAGTGCGGGTCAACTTCGACCACCCTGACTCCCTGGAGACCTCATTACTGATCGAACACCTGAAGAAACTGCGGCGAGGCGAGCCAGTAGAGGTCCCCATCTACGATTTCACCACTCACACGCGCACACAACGCACACGGCGTGTCGAGCCAGCTCCCATCATCCTGGTGGAGGGCATCCTCATCTTTGTGGAACCGGCGCTGCGAGAACTTTTCGACGTCAAGCTCTTCGTGGATACCGATCCAGACATTCGCTTCATCCGACGCCTGCAGCGCGATGTGCGCGAACGCGGACGCACCGTCGATTCGGTGATCGAGCAGTACCTGAGAACCGTCCGTCCTATGCATCTGGAGTTCGTGGAGCCGAGCAAGCGGCATGCTGACGTGATCATCCCTGAGGGCGGCTTCAATGAAGTAGCTATCGAGATGGTCGCAGCCCGCATCCGCGGATTGCTCGACGAGGCCAGCCGTCCCCCAGGCACCTCACAGCCCGGCCAAAGGCATAGTCCGGATGCGTGACACGGCCGACCGTGAAGTGAGCCAGCACGAGACCGGCACAGAGACACCCATTGCGACCCGTGCCGTGCGAGGGTCCTTTTACAGCATCGCCGCCTCCGCGGTCACATTGAGCCTGGGGTTCCTGCGCGCCGTCCTCCTGGCACGGCTGCTGCTGCCGGAGCATTTCGGTGTGGTGGCGCTGGCCCTCTTCTACGTGAACCTGGTGAGCCGGCTGAGATCCCTGGGGCTGAGCAGCGCTATGATCCACCGAGAGGAGGTGGATGAGCAGGCGACAGAGACCTATCTCACGATATCTCTGGTCCTGCTGGCAGGCGGTCTGCTCATGCTTCTGGGTCTGGCCCCGCTCCTCAGCCGATTCTACCCCACGATGCCCACCCTGGGCGGTGTCCTGATCGCATTAGCGGCGGTCAATGCCCTGGCGGGGCTCAACGCTTACCCCATGACGTTTCTCAACCGCGCTCTGGCCTTCCGGAGACTGGCCCTTGCCGATGTCACTGCCTCAGTGGCGATGACAGCGCTGGCACCACTGGCAGCGCTTGCGGGTTGGGGCCCATGGAGCCTGGTGGTCGAGCAGGCCGTGGGGCAGGTCGCGCGGGCGATCGTCTCGTGGACTTCTCCCCTGGTGCCTGCGCCGCGATTGGGCTGGGCACAGTCTGTGGCTCGTTGGCTCTGGACGTTCGGTTCCAGAGCATGGCTGGGAGCTAACCTCACGTTCCTCATCGATCGCCTCGATGACCTCTGGATAGGGACGTTCCTCGGCAAGACCCCGCTGGGCTACTACTCTCGGGCCTACGAGTTCGCTCGCTATCCGCGCCGGGTCATCGCCAATCCCCTCACCTCCGTCTTTTTCCCCACTTTCGCCCGCTTTCAGCGCGATCGGCTGCGCCTCTCCCAGGCTTTCTACCGGGTGACAAGCTTGATGGTGCGATTGGGGCTCTGGTTCGGCGTTACCTTTGCGCTCGTGGCGCCAGAGTTTATCCAACTGATGCTGGGCAAACGCTGGTTGCCCATGCTCACCACATTCCAGTTGATGCTTCTTTACACCTTCGCCGACCCTCTAACCGTGGTGACCGGCAATCTATTGATGGCGACTGGGCATCCAGACTGGGTAGCCCAGGCGCGGGTGGTGCAACTGGCGGTCTTTGCACCCACGGTGGTCGGCCTGGGATTGTGGCAGGGGATCGAGGGGGTGGCACTGGCCGCCGATCTGATGGCGGTGACTGGGGCAGTGCTGCTCTTTGCCCAAACCCGTCGTCTGGTGGACTATTCCCTGAGTGCCATGTGGCTGTGGCCGACGATAGCACTCGCGGTGACAGGAACAGCCACGTTGGGATTGAGTCAGCTCTGGCATAGCCTGCCCATGTGGGGAGGATTGCTGGCGAAGGGCATGTTCATCAGCGGAGTCTATGGTGGCGTGCTCTGGCTGGCCGAAAGGGAGCAACTCAAGACCGGGTGGAATCTGGTGAGAGAAGCGCTACGACCCAGGAAGGGAGGCGTATAGTGAGGGCACTACTCATCGGCTGGGACGGAGCAACGTGGGCCTACATCGACCCGCTGCTGGAAGAGGGTGCCCTGCCCAACCTGGCAGCCCTGCTGTCACGTGGTATCCGCGCCACCCTCCGTTCGACCGTCCCCCCGTACACCAGCGTGGCATGGCCATCGCTGGTGACCGGCCT
>CAZHBB010000019.1:32636-44050 GCA_964530185.1 uncultured Anaerolineales bacterium | reverse complement strand
TATGCATGCCTACTGATCTGACAGGCCGACAGGAATTTGTGCTGTCACACTAGTGACAGTAGAATGCAATAGATGCGTTAGATTCATGCGTGTTTTTCAGCCGAGGGGAGTTTCTGATGAAGACGAACCCACATGCACTCATCTGGATCGCTGCCTTGGCAGCTCTTTCGCTAGCGTGCAGTCTGATCTTCCCCACCCCAGCACCCAAGACCACCGAATCTGCCACAAATGTGAGCCTCACACAGCCCACCCTCACCGAACCTGCGTCCCAGCCGTCTCCAGAGGCACCCATCGACAGATGTCCCACTCCGCTCCCAGTCTATCCAGGCGCTCAAGGCATGTCGGAGGCACAGGAAGAGTTTGAGGCCTTGATGCATCAAATGGAAACTGTGGCCCCCAGCCTCAGAGGGGACATTGCCGTTTACAGTACCACCGATGCCCCGGCTGAGGTAATCGCGTTCTACGAGAGCCACCCACCTGGGGATAATTGGACGCAGACTCTGGACATGACCTCAGAGGAGGGCGGCATTATCGTCTGGGAGCAAGACGGGCAAAGCGCTCAAGTGTTCGTGACGCTCGATGACGACATCACCCTCATCCTGTTGGGCTGCGGGACTAGGCTTTCCAGCGGCCCAATCACCACTTCCCTTGTCATCTCAACCCCACTCGCCGGCAACGTTCCCCCTCTTGACGTCTCACCCGACAAACTGGCCCTCACCTACTTTGAGGTCAGCCCTCGCGAACACGGTACGTTGGGACAGAGTGCAACTGTGACCTTTACCCTCCGCAATGTATCGTCACACAGGATCACGTTCGAGCCCCCCGGTGTCTTCGTCGGGTGCCGCTGGAACGCCACGGACGACAGCAATAACTGTGACTTCGGACACCAGGGCGAAGGCCAGACATTGAATCCGGGCGAGGAGATCACGCTCGTCGCTGCCCGTCCGCTGGATCACGTCGGAACATGGCGCCTCTGGCCCGCCTACCGCGTCAACGGGCGCTGGGGGCCATTCCGATGGTATGAGTGGGTACTCCAGATCACCGAAGCCCCTTCGGAAGGATGGTTGCTCTTCAGTCACCCTGACGCTGATTTCACCTTCCACTATCCCGACACTTGGGTGGTAACGGAAGCGTATATCTACGAGACCCCTGGTGGCGCCAGAGCCGAGCACCTCACCGTCATCCTGCGGCCACGGGCGAGCCAGAATCCCACCGACCAGATCATGATCAACCCTCGCCAGCCTGCATGCGAGATGGCCACCTGTGTAGAGAAGGGGCCCCACTGGTTTGTGACCTACTCGGATTCCCCCGACGTCCTGTCCGTCTTCCAGGCAATCGTCGCCAGCTTCCGCGAGACCCCTTGACGCCAGGATCAGGGAGTGCCGTGCAACAATGGACGAGATCACCAACGAGATTGTAGCCGTTTTGCAGGAGCGGCTAGGCACCCGAGTCCATGAGTTCCTGCTCCCGCCCCCCAGCTTTACCCTTATGCAGGGGACGTTTATGGACTATGACACTCAAGACGGAAGACTTAGCGCGCGCTTCCCCGTTCTGGAGCAATATCTCAATCCGTACGGCGCCATGCAGGGGGGCCTAATCGCGGCGGCAGTAGATAACACGCTGGGCCCCCTCAGCATGCTGGTGGCACCGCCCAACGTCACGCGTCGGCTGGAGATCACGTATAGCCGTCCGGTGACACTGGATATGGACTATATTACAGTGTCCGCTCGGTTGGTATCACGCGATGAGCGCTGGTTGGAGTTCCGCGCTGATGTGCGAGACCCGGGGGGAATACGTCTGGCCCGAGCCAAAGCCCGACACTGGATCCTGGAGTAGAGACACTACATACCCTCCTGGCTGAGAGCCAAACCACACGGCCTAGAGTGACATTGTGGATCAGACAACTCGGCCTATACTCGGTGCAGGGTACGGTAGTCGAGAGCCTGGGAGAAAATCCCGAACGGTTGGACTGAGCGCGACAAAGGGGTTGACCATACTACGCGGGAAGGCTTATTGGCATGGAGACGATCGCACCAGCAGTCCTGATCGTAGATGATGTAGCGGACAACCGCCGTGTCCTGACACGGGTGCTCAAAGGACTGGATGTGAGGATCCTGGAAGCCTGCTCCGGCCCAGAGGCGCTCGCACGCGCTGCGGAGGAACCAGAACTGTGTCTCGTGCTGTTGGACGTGCGCATGCCCGGCATGGACGGCTACGAGGTTGCTGAACAACTGCGACGTCTTTCTGGATCTCCCTCACCCGCGATCATCTTCATGAGCGCAGTGGAATCTGAGACCGACCGTTATCATAAAGCTTACGAGCTTGGCGCAGTGGATTTTGTCACGAAGCCCGTCTCACCACCGGCGGTCCTGGGCAAGGTACGGGTCTTCCTTGAATTGTTCCGCCAGCGACGTCAGCTCGAAGTCCTGGTCAAGCAGCTCGACACCCTCAACCGGGATCTTGTCCACCAGACGAGACGCTTGCAGCTTACGACCGAGACAAGTCATCAGATCACCTCGATCCTCGACATCGATCAGCTTCTGGCAGCCATCGTAGAACTATTGCAGCAACGCTTCGGCTACGACTGTGTGGGGATATGGGTAGCTGATCCCCCCCCTCCGAATACTGAATATATGACGCTCCAGGCCGGCCGGTATTGGACTCGTCACATTCTGGACCCGTCGGCGGCCCTTCGCATCCCGATCGATGCACCCAAGAGCATCATTGTCCACGCGTGGAAGACCGGCCGCCTTTACGTGACCAATGACGTCACAACTGATCCCCACTATCAGCCTTACGAAAAGTTTACCGATATTCGCGCCGAGGTCTCAGTGCCCCTGAGATTTGGGGAGGGCATGCCCATCGGTGTCCTCGATATCCAAACCCGTTCGGACGAACCCTTTTCAAAGGGGGACGTGTTGGCCCTTGAGGCGTTGAGTAACCAGATTGCGGTAGCCATCCGTAACGCCAGGCTCTACGCCGAAGTCACACGCCTCAATGAGGAACTGGAAGCCCAGGTCGACAAGCGCACTCGGCAGCTCCAGGAAACGCTCCAGCGACTCGAGTTACTGGAACGCGACAAGTCAGACTTTATCGCTATCGTCTCGCACGAGTTGCGGACCCCTCTCACGCTGATCCGAGGGTTTAGCCAGATGTTGCTGGAGGAACCTGATATCCTCGCCAACCCATCCTGGAAGCGCCAAGTCGAGGGCATTACAAACGGGGCTTTCCGCATGCAGGCCATCGTGGATAGCATGCTCGATGTTGCTAAGCTCGACAGCCGCACGGTTCAGTTACAATATCAGCCCACCGATCTAACCGAACTGATAAAGAGCGTAATCCACGAAACGGAAGAGGCCTTGCAGAAGCGGAGCCTCATCCTGCAAATTCAGGACATGCAGGACCTTCCACAGATCGAAGTCGATCCTGCCGAGCTGCGCAAAGTCTTCAACGAACTGCTCTCGAACGCCATCAAGTTCACCCCCGACGGGGGAAAGATTACGATCACAGGCCAGTTGCTCCCCCACCAACGGTCTGACGAGGATCTTTACATCGAGGTCGTGGTGAGCGACACAGGGATCGGCATTGCCCCTGAGGTACAGGATTTGATCTTCTCCAAATTCTACCGGGCAGGAGATGTCTGGCTTCACTCCTCTGGCCGTACCAAATTCAAAGGCGGTGGTCCGGGGCTGGGTCTGGCGCTGGCTCGGGGCATCGTCCAGGCTCATGGGGGACACATCTGGGTCGAGAGCCCAGGCTATGACGAGGTCAAGCTGCCAGGAAGCAAGTTCCACGTCGTGCTGCCGGTATACCAGGCCTGACGTGCTCCCTCCTTGCCCGCCCCTTTTCCGCCGGCCAGCGTCTCAGCTCATAGACCCAGTAATCGCGTCTTGGCAAACCACGAAGTTGTGGCATACTGCCGGCCGTGAAGACTATAACCATCCGTGAGACGGATGATCGCTATACAATACGTGAACTACTGCGACGGGCTGATGGCGAGCGAGTGCTGGTCATCTTGCCTTGGAGCACCGACAGAGGCTGGCAGCACCCCCTCGATTACGAGATCCAGCGCCGTCTTGCAGAGCACAAACGTCTGGAGATGGCGTGGGTCATCGAGGACCCATGGCGGCGAAATGTCGCGCGTAAGGCGGGCCTTCCGACTTTCAGCTCAGAGGGCAACGCGCTGGAGTATCTCTCGCGCCATGGAACATTTCCACCCGTAAAAGCCACCCCACCACCACCGCGACCTCGTCGCCCATGGTGGGCCCCCACACCCCGGCGCCCTAAAGCCCCACCCCGTCATCGCCCACCACTGTGGGTCCTTCTTCTCGAAAGCATAGTGCTTTTCGCCGTGCTAGGCATCCTGGTCGGAGTATGGGCCTTTGCCGTACCGTCGGCCGAGGTCACCCTCTATCCATCCACCATCAGTTACGCGCGCCTTGTGCCCGTCTCCGTAGATCCCACTCTCGACGAAGTCGACCTGGAACACGGTGTGATTCCCTCCACGCGTGTAGGTGACGAGTTCGAAGGCTACGCGGAGGTCGTCACAACGGGTCGCGGTTACGCTTTCTCAGGGCGCGCGACGGGTAAGGTATTACTCACCAACCTCCTGGGTCAGGACTACCAGGTACCGGCCGGCACCATTGTCCGCACCTCCGGAGGCTCATATCCCAGCCGCTACGCAACGACCCAGGATGTCACCATTCCGGCTTTTGGCCAGGCTGAGGTCCCCGTCGAGGCGCTCCTGGAGGGCCCCAGAGGCAATGTCGATGCCTACCAGGTAAACCTCGTCGAAGGCGTAGCTGGGTTCGCAGTACGGGTCACCAACCCCGAACCTATCACAGGCGCGGAGAGCAAGATCGTGCGCATTGTCTCCCAGGCCGACCGTGATCGGGCCTGGGAACTCGCGGCCCAACAGGTGATGGCCAATGCCTATAATGGGTTGCAGGAGTTGGCGACGCAGGAACCGGGGCGGTTCTTGCCCCGTCAGTCCCTGGTGATCCAGGCTGCCCCCCACGCTGCTTACACCCACGTGGTCGGCGAGCGGACCGATGTATTGGGGCTTACGCTGCGGCTACTGGTGACAGGAGAGGCGATCAGAGTGCGCGATGCACAGGCTGTGGCGTACCGCCGGTTGCTAGAGGAGCTACCAGCCGGCTACACTTTGATTGACGCCCGCTACGAATTCGGAGAAGCCGCTGAGGAGGACATAGGTCCCGGTGTCTTCACATTCTTTGTCACGGCGCATGGATACGCAGCCGCCAGGATCGACAGGGACGCCGTACTGGAGATGGTACGCGGTATCCCCGTGACGGAAGCCTACAAGCGTCTGGAATCATCGCTGTCGCTGGCCGCGCCGCCGGAGATCGTCGTCTCGCCCAAATGGTTCCCATACGTGCCATTCTTGCCGATCCGGATTCAAGTCAACACAGCGCCGGGCCAGTTACCCGCACGGGCACAGCAATAAAGGTGCTACACCTCAATCGAGTGCCCGGATCACGACACCAGAGTTCAGGATAGAAGATCGTCATGCGCTACCTTGCTCTCGACCTCGGAGACCGGCGTATTGGCGTCGCGCTCAGCGATACTACAGGCATGATCGCCCGCCCTTTAGAGGTGTTCAAACACCGTTCCCGCGATCAGGACTTCGCGCATATCCGAGACCTCATCGAGCGATATGGCGTAGAGGCTCTTGTGGTGGGCTTTCCTCTTAATATGGATGGCACCGAGGGACCACAGGCAAGTTGGGTGCGGGATTACGTGGCAGCTCTTTCAAAGGCCCTGCCTGTCCCCATCCTCCTGTGGGACGAGCGCCTGAGCACGGAAGAGGCACATGCCATCATTCGCCAGAGCGGCCGCCCTGAGCCAGAACATGTGGACGCTATTGCGGCTGCGGTAATCCTTCAGGGTTACCTGGACAGCCATAGGGGCCACAACACGTGGGCATCCCCACCGGGCTCCTCAGAGGACGTCCATCCATGGACAGAACATGAAAATCATAGCTAGAAAGGACAAGAGACAGATGAGACGATGGCTTGCCGTGGCCCTGGTTCTACTTGCGGCGGGCTTCCTGATGGCCTGTAACCTGGAACAACTTTACCTGGAAGCCTACATCGAAAGCAACCGCGAAGCCCTCGAGACTCCAGCAGGCAATGACGAGACGCCGGTAGAGTTTACCGTTGAGCCAGGGCAGAGCATTGCGGAGATCGCCGGCAGCCTCAAAGCCAAGCGCCTGATCACAGACGCCGAACTCTTCAGGCGTTATGTCCAGCTCAAGGGATTGGATGTGGGCATTCAGGCCGGTTCTTACACACTCCGCCAGACCATGACCATCCCTGAGATCGCTCAGGCCCTGCAGACAGCCAAAGCACCTGAGCAACAGGTCACCGTCCCAGAGGGCAAGCGCATGGAGGAGGTCGCAGAGATTGTGATGTCTCAGACATCTATCCCATCTGAGGAGTTCCTCCAGTTTGCCCGTGAGGGTTGGCGGGAGACAACGCTGCGCGAGACCTATCCTATCCTCTCCCATATTCCCCCCACCGCGACGCTTGAGGGCTTTCTATTTCCCGATACCTATCGCCTGCCCCTCGACGCCACGGCCAAGGACCTCATCGAGCGTATGGTAGCCAACTTCAGCCACCAGGTCACGCCCGAAATCCAACAAGGGTTCGCCGACCACGATCTGACGCTCTACCAGGGGATCACCCTGGCCTCTATCGTTGAGCGGGAAGCCGTGCTCGACACAGAGAGACCTCTGATCGCTGGCGTCTACTACAATCGCCTACGGGAGGGATGGTTCCTGTCGGCTTGCCCTACCGTACAGTATGCCCTCGGATACCGCGAGGATGAAGGGACCTGGTGGAAGCGTGTACTGCTGCTGGAGGACCTCGAGGTGCAATCCCCCTACAATACATACCGACACCTGGGGTTGCCCCCAGGCCCAATCGCCAGTCCAGGGCTAGATGCGATCCGAGCCGCAGCCTTTCCAGCCGAGACTGACTACCATTTCTTCATGGTCGACTGCACCAAGGAGGATGGCAGCCACCTGTTCGCCGTCACAGAGGAGGAACACCTCGCAAACTTCAACCGCTGTGGCGGTGTGATCACCTCGCCATGACATGAGAGCTAGGGTGGAGCGAAGCGCCTTAACAGACCAAGATCAGGGGACCGGTGAAGGGGTAGGTGTGGCGCGCCAGTAGGCCGTACCTGTCCCCACACAGGGATTATAATTGGCCCCCAAGATCACCTGGAAGTCGACGGTGCGATCCGCCGTGGGTTGCGAGGTTACGTCGCCGGCTTGAAGCCGATACAGGTTCACCAGCTTCGGCAACAGAGAGCCTTTGGACGTGGTGGTGAAGTCAACCACCCGGGTACGTGGTTCAAACGGCACCACGGTCACCGACGTCACCTCAAACCCCTCTAACCGAAGGCGGTAGGCCGCGACATCGCCCAAGGCCGGATTGCCGGTCCCGTTGACCAATACCACCCGAGGCGCCTGTCGCGACATGCGGCTCTCGGTCAGGGGCTGCATGACCCGCTGCACAAAGGCCTGAACGGCTTCAAGGTCAGGCACGAGTACATATCCCCCGTTAGGTGCGGTCCAAGGCGTGATCAACTGTGAGCCGCGGATGAAGTAGCTGTGTACATCCCGCTCATCAAGTCGCAAGGCCACCGTGCCCAGGTAGAGCAGCTCGGGCAAGCCCAGATCAGTCTCCACGTAATCCCGGTAGAGCTGCCAGAGCTCGGGGATACGCAACAACATTCCAGCACTCCTGGCCCGCTGCAAGACGGCCAGGAGAACTTGTTGCTGACGCCGATGGCGATCGAAGTCAGAAGTGTTCCAACGTGAACGCACGTACCAGAGCGCGAACTTACCATCGAGATGGTGGATACCGGGCTCTAGGTCGATGTCGGTCTGCCCTGTTGGCGACTCTGGGTCGGGATAGGTGTCGTGAAACGGACATTCTACAACGACATCCACGCCGCCCACCGCATCCACAACTTGCCGGTATCCTGTGAAATCCACCATCGCATAGTAGTGAATCGGGATGCCGAAGTTGTAGGCGATCGTAGCCTTGATCAGAGCCGGGCCATCCCCAGGGTATCCAATCTTGCCAGCTCGAGAATATGCTGTGTTGATCTTGTCCAGCCCCCACCCTGGGATCCAGGCGTAGTAGTCCCTTGGCACCGAAAGCAGATTGACACCAGGCCCTTCGGGGAAGATAGAAGCGATCACAATCACATCGGTGCGGGCCACAGTCTCGCCACTCAAACGATCCATCCCCAACAACAGGAGGTTGATCGTGCCTTCAGGTTGAACCACCGCTGGCATAGGCGGCGGCTGGGGAACGGTTGATGAAACGACGGGCGTGGCTGCCCACGGTGGCAGAGTGGGACCCACAGGCAGAACAATCGGCGGTGGGGACGGGGTGGCGCTGGGTACTGCTGTCGCTGTCGGACGCGGTGTAGTCGTTGGACGGGGCGTTGCCGTTGGTGATGGTGTCTCCGTTGGCGGTCGCGTGGGAACTGGTGAGGACGTCGGCGATATTGCCACCACAGGGGTCAACGACTCGGGGGGAAGCGTGGATGGCAGAGGCATCGGAGTAGGTGTGATCACCGTAGCCGGCGCCACGGGTGGTCGCAGGTAGGAAACCACCACGACGGCCACGAACAACATCAGGCCCAAGACGATCAAGCCCATGAACGCTTTCACCCACCGATCCAACTTTCTCTCCTCCCAGGACACTTAACGTCGTGTCATCTGTAGTCGCTCACAATCCTTCCGGTGCAGCAATCAATCACTCACACCACGGCGGTCACAGCGCCCCTAATCCCCAGCCCCGCACGGACAGGGGTCGATTCCTTCCTTACATTTCCCGCCCCACAGAGAGCCTCTTCCGGCAGCTTTGAGCTTGTGTGAAGGAAATGCCAAGACTATCATTGGGCACAGGATGTCGCGTACCAAAGTCAGCCTTGGTCGATATGGCGAGGAGATTGCAGCGCAGGCCCTGATACGCAATGGCCTGACCCTGATCGCCCGCAATTGGCGCTGTCCCTATGGAGAAGTCGACCTGATCGCCCGCAGTGGTGAGGATCTTTACTTCATCGAGGTTCGCACACGCCGCGGCAGCGCGGGCCCAACACCCGAACAGAGCCTTACGCGGCGAAAACGGCTGCACATGGGAAACGTAGCCCGGGCCTATCTGGGAGGGCATGTAGATGACGCCACACATACCTGGCATCTGAGCTTCGTGGCTATTACGGTTGATGCCTACAACCAACCAGGGCGCATAACCTTCTACCGGGATCTCGACGGCCCGCCGGAAGAACTCACCCTTCAGACGGGAGACCCTCAAATGGTGCCTCCAGGCATCACCTCGTAGGGCTGGTACGTATCAAGGCGTTCTTGCACATACTGCTGAGCTGGGAAACCAGGCATAGGGCCTGTCAAAGCCAATCCCACAAGGCGATAAACGACCATACGATAAATGGCCCGCGAGGGATCGTCCCATGAAGGGAGGGCGTAGCGGGTCATCAGATAAGTCTCCTGAAGGGGACCCTTGACCCAGGGGTCCATGAGCCTGATATCCGAGTCATAATACTCCAACGCCCGCACCCAATGCTGTTGCGTCTTTCCTCCCGGCGAAAAGTCCACATGGATCACCACGAACTGGTCATCGCGTTCCAAGGCCGTTCGAATTCGATCCAGCGGCGCAGGACGAGTTCGTGCATCCACATACTCAACCATCCTGACCCCCAAGGGGCCCAGCGAGTCGAACACGAAGAGATTTCGTTCCCGACTCCGCCCCCGTGCCGCCGCAAACCCTTTGTGTCGCGCCAGCCAGCGGTTCAACCGGGGCGGATCGGGTGGGAGCCCGTCGATCGTGATCCCCAGATCTGTCAGGCCAGAGGCCACAGCACAGATGAGGCAGCCGTTAGCACCAATGGTTGTGCTGCTCTCCCCCAGCATGATGCGCTGCCAGCGGTCATCAAGCTGCGAGTACATCGTGTGAACCCGTTTGTCACCTTTGGTTCGTTCGTTCACATCCCCAACCTTCACGGCACTACATCCTGAGCAGCCTGTCGCTTCGATATGGTACCAGCATCAAGATGATAGCGTAATCTTCGGGTCCCGCAAGCTCCGCAGGGTGGGCATTGGCCTACGGCCTGTAACAGCTAGAATTAGGAGGTGGTGCGACAGTGAAACAGGAAGGGACAGACGTGACGGATAACATTCCCATAATCGTGATCGTGGGCCCCACGGCCGTCGGGAAGACTGTCCTGGGTGTGGCCCTGTGCGAGCAACTGGAGGGAGAGGTCATCTCAGCGGATTCACGTCAGTTCTATCGCAAGATGGACATTGGCACTGCCAAACCCACGCCACAGGAACGGGCACGTGTCCCACATCACCTCATCGACATCGCAGATCCGGATCAGACGGTTGGTCTGGCGCGATTCCTTCAACTGGCGCGTCAGGCGATCCGGGATGTTGCCGGTAGAGGGAAATTGCCGTTCGTCGTGGGAGGTACCGGACAGTACGTCCGTGCCCTGTTGGAGGGTTGGCAGGTTCCGGAGGTTCCTCCCGACCCAGAGCTACGTCGCAGATTGGAACAGAGAGCGCATGAGGACCCCCACACGCTGTGGGCTGAGTTGCTTTCGCTGGATCCTGCTGCGGCGGATATCATCGACCCACGCAACATCCGTAGAGTCATACGCGCCCTGGAGGTTACGTTGAAGACTGGTCGGCCCTTCTCGGAACAGCGAAGGCGAAGGCGTCCACCCTACCGGATGCTCACCCTCGGCCTCACCATGGAACGGCAAGCACTGTATGCCCGCGCGGACGCCCGGGTAGACGCTATGATGGAAGCCGGCCTCCTAGGGGAGGTCCAGAGCCTTCTCGAGGAAGGCTATGACTGGAGTCTCCCCGCCATGTCAGCCCTGGGATACATCCAGTTTCGTCCACACTTTGAAGGAAAGCGTTCGCTTGAGGAAGTCGTAGCGCAGATCAAACGCGACACCCATGCCTTCATCCGGCGGCAATACACCTGGTTCCGCCTGAGCGATCCCCACATCTGCTGGCTCGAGGCCACAGACCCAGGACTACACCGCAAGGCCCTGGTACTCGTCCAGGACTTCCTGAACACTGCGTAACAGGCCACACCATAACCCTCTCCGTGTGGCTTCCATACTGTAGCGGGTGATGAGACGCCCGGACGTTGAGTGAGGCAATGATCTCTTGATGTCTCATGCCCCGACGGCGGACTGTTCTGACGCAACATGCCCTTGACACCAATGCGCCCCAGTGTATCATGACATTAGCCAGTCAGGATAACATGGACGGCGTTGGGGGAAACGCCATCATGCTACCAGCGGCACCATCGCGTGTGATGACGACGCCAGGGAAAGGCCAGGGG
>CAZHBB010000019.1:17271-32536 GCA_964530185.1 uncultured Anaerolineales bacterium | reverse complement strand
AAGGCCAGGGGGGTGGCTTGAGACAGACCTACCGCGTTGAGGTTTCATGGAAGAGCGGACCTGATGGTCGCGCGCACACTCTCCTCAATCAGATCCGAGAACTCGGCATCGAAAATGTAAAGAGTGTCCGTGTCAGCAGCCTTTACTTCCTGAGAGGCCCTCTGGATGCTGAACAAGTTGACCTGATTGCCACCACGTTGTTGATGGACCCCATCGTTGAGGCTTACCACGCCAGCCCTATCTCCCTTCCTCCTGTTGAAGCGCCTGGGGTCCACACCATAGAGGTGGGATTCCATCCTGGGGTGCGGGATCCTGTGGCTGATCACCTCTTGCATCGCGCTCATCTCCTTGGCATCACCGGCCTGGACAGCGCGACCACGGGCATGCGTTACGCACTTGGAGGGGATCTAAGCGACCAAGCGCTTCACACCATTGCTCGGGAGATCCTCTGTAACGAAGTTATCCAATTCTACACCATCGACCAAGCCCTGATGCCTGAGTTCGTGCCCGACGCCTTGCCCAGCGACACGGTGGACATTGTACCGATCCGCGGCCTATCCGATGAGGCCCTTGTGGCACTCAGCACAGAGAGGGTGCTTTCGTTGTCCCTCCAAGAACTCAAGACGATTCAGCGCCAGTACGAGGCCTGGGGGCGGGATCCCACCGATGTAGAGCTGGAGACGTTGGCTCAGACCTGGTCCGAACATTGTCAGCACAAGACATTTAAGGCGATCATCACTTACCAGGAGGGGCCTCAGCACGCCACTACGTCCGCGTCACCCACACCGGCGGCACCGACGACGCAGGTCATCGACAGTCTCATCGACACATACCTGCGATCTGCCACCGAGAAGCTCGCCAGACCCTGGGTGCGCTCAGCATTCGTGGACAACGCTGGCATTGTCGATTTTGATGGAGTCCATGAAGTCTCATTTAAGGTCGAGACTCACAACCACCCCTCGGCCCTCGAACCCTTTGGCGGGGCCAACACTGGCGTGGGCGGTGTGATCCGCGATGTAATAGGCGTCTCCGCCCGTCCCATCGCCGTGACCGATGTGTTGTGCTTTGCCCCTTTGAGCACCTCCACCTCGCGGATACCCAAAGGTTCGTTGCATCCACGCCGCGTGGCGCGTGGTGTGGTGGCAGGGATCGAGGACTATGGCAACAAGATGGGCATCCCAACCGTGGCGGGAGCCATACTCTACGATGAGGGCTATGTCGCCAATCCGCTGGTCTATTGCGGATGCGTCGGCATAGCACCGCAGGGAAGCCATCCCCGCCACCCAGCCATCGGCGACCGTGTAGTGGTCCTGGGTGGGCGCACCGGTCGAGATGGCCTCCATGGGGCCACCTTCTCCTCTGCCGAGCTCAGTCATGACACCAGTTCGACTGTGGGGAGTGTGGTCCAGATTGGCGACCCAATCACCGAGAAAGCCGTGCTCGACGTGGTATTGCGCGCACGCGATGAAAGACTCTACACGGCCATCACGGACTGCGGAGCTGGGGGGCTCTCCTCTGCAGTCGGCGAGATGGGCGAAGAGCTCGGCGTGGAGGTCGACCTCGCCAGTGTACCGCTCAAGTATCCAGGACTGCATCCCTGGGAAATCTGGCTCTCTGAGGCACAGGAGCGCATGGTGCTCGCCGTACCTGAGCGACACCTCGCAAGATTGGCGGACCTGTGCCGGATCCACGATGTTGAGTGGACCGTCATCGGGCATTTTACCGGGGATGGCTCTCTCACTGTGCGGTACGGCCCAAAGACGGTGGCAGAGCTTCCTATGGCGTTCCTTCACCATGGGTGGCCCAAACCCAACCTGGTGGCCCGGTGGCAGCCTCCTTCCCTGCCCGCATGGTCACCTTCGAGCGAGTACACTCTTGCTGAGCTGGTGCTCCGGGCACTAGCACATCCCGATGTCGCCAGCAAAGAGGCGGTGATCCGGCGCTACGACCATGAAGTCCAGGGGGGCACGGTCCTCAAGCCTCTAACTGGACGGCACAATGATGGGCCATCCGATGCCGCTGTCATCCAACCGTCTGACGCTGATGGATACATGGGAGTGGCCCTGGGATGTGGCATCAATCCTCATTATGGCCTGATCGACCCATACGCGATGGCCTGGGCCGTGATTGACGAGGCTATTCGCAACGTTGTCGCGGCAGGGGCAGATCCCGATCGCATCGCCCTGTTGGACAACTTCTGTTGGGGAAATCCGAACTACCCGGATCGCCTAGGGAGTTTGGTCCGCGCGGTGCAGGGATGCCATGATGCGGCCCTGGCTTACGGCACGCCATTTATCTCCGGCAAGGATAGCTTAAACAACGAGTTCGTGGACGCCGAGGGCAAGAAACGCACCATCCCGCCCACGCTTCTGATCTCATCGATGGGCATGGTGCCAGACGTGCGCCAGATCACCACAGCCGATCTAAAACGGCCGGGGAACTGGCTGTACATCATCGGTGAGACGACAGCCGAGCTGGGAGGATCGCTCTACGCCCGGCTTTGTGACGGATTGGCGGGCCTCCCTCCCGCACCAGTGCCAGAAGCGCCCTCAGCCTACCATGCCCTGCACGTTGCCATTCGAGAGGGAAGGGTCTGCGCCGTTCACGACCTGTCCGAGGGGGGGCTGGTGGTGGCGGCTGCCGAAATGTGCATCTCCGGCCAGACAGGATTGACGATATCCCTGCAGGCATTGCCCCGCTCGCAAGACATGGATGAGCCAGAGGTGGCGCTTTTTGCCGAAAGCAGCGGGCGGCTGCTGGTGGAAGTGACGCCGGAGCAAGCCGCCGAGTTCGAGGCACTCTTCGACACTTATCCTATCGCCAAGATTGGGGAGGTAGTGCAAGAGCCAAAGCTCACCATCTATGGGTTCGATGGTACCACACTCCTGCTAGCCCTCGACGTAGCTGAACTGAGACGGGCATGGAAATCCGGCGAGATCATCTAGCTCGGCAAGGGGGATAGTTTGATCACACATCCACGGGTTCTCATCCTCCAGGCGACAGGTACAAACCGTGACAGGGACGCAGCCCGCGCAGCAGAACTGGCAGGGGGGCGCCCATCGATACGGCACATTAACGCGCTGCGCGAACAGCCCGACCGCCTGCACGACTACCAAATGTTAGTTCTGCCTGGGGGCTTCTCGTATGGGGATGCCCTGGGGGCGGGACGTCTGTGGGCGATCGATCTGCGATGGCTGTTTCAAGACGAGCTTACCACGTTCATCGAAGCGGGTAAGCCCGTGATCGGTATCTGCAATGGCTTCCAGGCATTGGTCAAGAGTGGATGGCTCCCAGGTCCTCCTGACGGCGCGCCACGGGCAACTCTTACCCGCAATCTGTCGAACCGGTTTGAGTGCCGCTGGGTCTGGCTGGAGCCCAACCCCAATAGCCCCTGCGTGTTCACCCAGGGCCTCGACGGGCGTATTTACTGTCCCGTGGCACATGGGGAGGGGCGTTTCATACCTCGGGACGACGCAACGCTGGCACGGATGCGGGAACACGGTCAGATTGCCCTAACCTACACCACCGCGGACGGAGGGGTAGCCACGTATCCAGACAACCCCAACGGCTCTACTGCGAACATCGCGGGGATCTGTAACGCAGCGGGTAATGTGCTAGGTCTGATGCCCCATCCGGAGGATCACATAGTGCCGGAGCAACACCCCCGCCGCGTGCGTGGTGAGAGCGGACAACTGGGGTTGGCCCTGTTCGAACGGGGCATCGCATATGCCGCCCAGCTTTAGACACCTCCCAAGCCCATGGGCAGGGAGCGGTAACTGAGAGCCGAATGAGAAGGAGAAAAAAGATGATAGGAGAGGAGATCCTACGGGCTAGCTTGCCCCATGTGCTGAAGACGCTCGAGGTTGAGTGGCCTTACAACCGATACAGCGGCAAAGTCCGAGAGTCGTTTTCGCTCCCCAACGCACAACGCCTGGTGGTCACAACCGACCGCCTATCCGCTTTCGACGTCGTCCTGACAGCACTCCCGTACAAGGGCCAAGTCCTGAACCAGCTCAGTGCCTTCTGGTTCGAAAAGACCGCCGATATCATACCCAACCACCTCCTCGAAGTTCCAGACCCCAATGTGAGCCTGGTCCGAGAGTGCAGTCCTCTGCCCGTTGAAGTGATTGTACGCGGATACATCACAGGTTCGACCAAGACATCCCTATGGACATTGTATGCCGCAGGCCATCGGGAGATCTACGGATACCATTTCCCCGACGGGCTTGAGAAGAACGATCCCCTCCCAGAGCCTATCATCACGCCGACGACCAAGGCCGGTCCTGGCGAACACGATGAGCGCCTGACCTGTGCAGCGGTCGTCGAACGTGGGTTCCTGGATGCCCACACCTGGGAGCGCGTGCAAGAAGCAGCCCTGGCCCTCTTTAAACGCGGCCAGGATGTGGCTCGTGCCGCGGGCTTCTGCCTTGTGGACACGAAATACGAATTTGGCCACGCACCTGACGGCACTCTCATGCTTATCGATGAGGTACACACACCCGACTCAAGCCGATTCTGGCGCGCTGATGAGGTGAAGGCCAGACAGCCCAAGTCATGGGACAAAGAGTTCGTCCGACTGTGGTACAGCAGCCAGGGATACCGGGGCGATGGTCCCATCCCACAACTGCCCCAGGACATCATCGTGGAAGCAGCCCGGCGCTACATCACCCTTTTCGAGGGGCTTACCGGGCAGCAGTTCAAACCCGCGACTTACCCGGCAGGCCCGCGCATCCAGGGGCTGCTGAGACGCTATCTGGAAACGCCCTGATCCGCCAGGCGGCCGGATATTGTTCTCCCAACTAAGGATGATCTGTCGACAGGGGCAAAGGCGAGAGTGAGGAGGTGAAGCGATGCTGGCCATCATCATCATGGGATCCCCTACGGATCGTGAGTTCACAGAACAGATCACCCAGGCGCTAGATGTCTACGACATCCCCTGGGAGCTACGGATAGCGTCGGCCCATAAAACTCCGGCCTACCTGCTTCAGATGCTGACTGAATATGAACAGAGGCCACAAGCCAAAGTCTTCATCACGGTGGCAGGACGGAGCAACGCGCTCAGCGGGATGGTGGATGCGGCGGTCCAGTCTCCTGTCATCGCCTGCCCCCCCTACTCCAGCAAGTTCGCGGGTGCCGACATCTTCTCCTCGTTCAGGACCCCTTCAGGGGTCGCCCCCGCGCTTGTGCTGGAGCCCAAGAATGCCGCACTGTTGGCAGCCAAGATCCTAGGCCTTGCAAGCCCCCCGCTCCGCGGAAGAGTGGCAGAGCAACAACAGAGACAACGTGAGCGACTTTACAGCGCCGATCAGAGCGTACAAGCGTGATCCGAAGATGAAAGAGGCCTGTGGTATCTGCGGCATTTACGCGCCCGGCCTTGACGTCGCCAGGCTAACGTTCTTCGCACTTTACGCGCTTCAACATCGCGGTCAGGAAAGCGCCGGGATCTGCACGGTAGACCACGGGATCGCCCACATCCACAAAGGGCTGGGGTTGGTCTCCCAGGTCTTCAACGAGGACAATGTCAGCATCCTACGCGGAACCCACGCCATTGGACACACCCGTTATGCGACGACCGGCAGCAGCGCGCGCCTGACCAATGCTCAGCCCTATCTGCTGGAGACTGCGCTGGGTCCTCTGGGCATCGGCCACAATGGGAACCTGACCAACACCCCCAGACTCCGTCACCAACTCTTGCAACGGGGAGTGGGGTTGACCTCTTCCTCCGACACCGAAGTCATCATCCAGATGTTGGCCGGCGCAGAGGGTCACTCCTGGGAAGCACGTATAGAGAATTTCATGCGACAGGCTCAGGGGGCCTACTCTCTGACCATCCTGACGCGCGACGCAGTGTATGGCGTGCGAGACCCTTGGGGATTTCGCCCACTCTGTATCGGGAAACTCAACGGCAGCGGCTGGGTGTTGGCCTCTGAATCCTGTGCCTTGGGCACTATTGGCGCGACTTTCATCCGAGAGGTGCGACCCGGAGAGATCGTGCGCCTTGATTCACAAGGTATCACAAGCTGGCAACAGCCGGCCGCAGCGCGCCCGGCGCTATGCGTCTTCGAGTATATCTATTTCGCGCGCCCAGACTCAGTCCTGGAGGGACATTCAGTCCACGAGATACGCCGCAAGCTCGGCACGCTGGTGGCGCAGGAACACCCTGTCGAAGCCGACATGGTAATCGGCGTGCCAGATTCAGCCACGGCCCATGCCATAGGATATGCCAACGCGGCTGGGATTCCCTATGGCGAGGGACTCATCAAGAACCGCTACATCGGACGCACCTTCATTCAGCCGGACGAACGTCTGCGCCAACGTAAGGTCGCCCTGAAGTACAACCCGCTTCCTGACCTCGCTGGCAAGCGCATTGTCTTGGTGGACGATTCCATCGTACGGGGCACGACCAGTGGCCCAATCGTCGCCCTTCTGCGGCAAGCTGGCGCACGTGAGGTCCACATGCGGATCGCCTCTCCACCCATTCGCTATCCGTGCTTCATGGGCGTGGACATGGCAACCCGCGAGGAATTGATCGCAGCTCGCATGTCCGTCGAAGAGATCGCCAGGCACATCCATGTCGCCAGCCTGGGCTATCTATCGGTAGAGGGATTGCGCTCGGCCATACCCCATGGTGGCGTTGCCCACTGCATGGCATGTTTCACCGGCGAATACCCGGTAGCCGTCGAAGCGACCTTGGGGAAGGCCATGTTTGAATCTGAGTCTTGATGCCTCGAAAGGAGAGAGGAAACGATGCACGTTCTCGTCGTGGGTTCCGGTGGACGTGAGCACGCACTGGCGTGGAAGCTGAGTCAATCACAGCGAGTCACTCACATTTCGATTGCCCCCGGCAACGGTGGCAAGGTAGCCAAAGCCGAGAATGTCCCAATCGCAGCCAATGATATCGCCGGGCTGTTAGACTTCGCGCGACGCGAGGCGGTGGACCTCACAGTCGTAGGGCCCGAAGCCCCATTGGTGGACGGGATCGTCGACACCTTCCAGGACGCCGGACTCACCATCTTCGGACCATCGGCTGCCGCCGCCCGCCTGGAAGGCTCAAAGGCCTTTGCCAAAACCTTCATGCTGGAAGAAGGGATCCCCACCGCCCCAGCCGAGATCCACGACAGTTACGAAGCGGCACGGGCCGCCCTGGACCATTACCGTGGCCCCGTGGTGGTCAAAGCCAGCGGCCTTGCAGCGGGTAAAGGGGTGTTCGTGTGCAGCACACCAGTGGAGGCGGAGGCCGCGCTTCGCCGGATCATGGTCGAACGGGCCTTCGGCGGTGCCGGTGACCGAGTCCTTCTTGAGCAGCGCTTGAGCGGTGAGGAGACCTCTCTGTTGGCCTTCACCGATGGGACGACGGTGGTACCCATGCTCCCGGCCAGGGACTACAAACGGGCCTATGACGGGGATGCCGGCCCCAACACCGGAGGCATGGGAGGCTATGCCCCTTCTCCTTTTCTAAGCCCGGTGCTGGTGGAGAGAGTACTCGAGCAGATCCTCCAGCCCGCAGTGGACGGCATGCGTCGCCGCGGCATCCCTTTCGTCGGCGTGCTCTATGCCGGCTTGATGCTGACCGAAGAGGGCCCCCAGGTCCTCGAATTCAACGCACGATTTGGCGATCCAGAGACCCAGCTCCTGCTGCCCCTTCTGAAGACAGATCTCGTGGACATCCTCATGGCCTGCCTGGAAGGACGCCTTAGTTCAGTACCCGTGCAGTGGGAGAGCTGCTACAATGTGGGCGTCGTGCTGGCCTCGGGCGGCTACCCTGGCCCTTATGAACGCGGCAAGCCCATCACCGGCCTGGCCGAGGCAGCAAAGATCGCCGACGCCATCTTCCATGCTGGCACAAAGCGAGAGGGTGAGACCGTGGTGACTGCAGGCGGTCGGGTCCTCACAGTTACAGCGCGGGGCCAGACACTCTCCGAGGCACGCAATCGTGTGTACGAGGCGGTAGAGCACATCCAGTTCGAGGGAATGTACTATCGCAGAGATATTGCCGCAGCGGCCAGTGCTTATGCAGCCGCAGGGGTTGACATCGATGCAGGGGAGACCGCCGTTGCACTCATGAGGGACGCCGTGCATCAGACTTACACCCGTGATGTCCTCACCGGTATTGGGGCCTTTGGTGGTTCTCTGAGCGTTCAGCGGCTAGCCGCGGATCACGATTTGGTACTGGTCTCCACCATCGACGGCGTGGGAACGAAAACCATGATCGCCGAAGCCCTGGGAATATACGACACCGTTGGACACGATATCGTAAACCACTGCGTCAACGACATCCTGGTGCAAGGAGCGCGGCCCCTCATGTTCCTGGACTATGTCGCGGCCGCGCATCTGGACCCCGCGAAAGTGGCTGCGATCGTGGGCGGATGTGCAGAGGCATGCCGGGCGGTAGGATGCGTGTTGATTGGTGGAGAGACCGCCGAGATGCCTGGAGTCTACCACAATGACTCGTTCGACCTCGTCGGCACCATGGTGGGGTGGACCGATCGGAAAGCACTTGTCGACGGACGTACCGTGCAGGCGGGCGATGTCTGCCTTGGACTTCCCTCTTCAGGGCTGCATACCAACGGGTACTCCCTGGCGCGTCGAGTCTTTGCCGACCTGTCCTGGGACACCGTCCTGCCAGAACTGGGACAGCCGCTGGGCCAGGTGCTATTGACACCCCATCGGGCATACCTGCATGAGGTGGAGGCCCTTTGGGACAACGGCGTGACAATCAAAGGCATGGTCCACATCACCGGCGGCGCTTTCGTGGAGAACATCCCTCGGGTCCTGCCCGAGGGGCTTGGCGCCAGGATCGAGCGTACGGCCTGGCAGGTGCCGCCCATCTTCCGCCTGATCCAGGAACGCGGGCGCGTAGCAGAGATAGAGATGTATCGGGTCTTCAACATGGGGATTGGCTTTGTCCTGATCGTCTCACCAGGCGAGGTCAATCGCGCCCAGACTACGGTCCCCGAGCTCAAAGTCATCGGCGACATCGTCCCCTGGGACGGTACCGGCCCCAGGGTGCTGCTCTAAACCACGCAGGAGCGAGACAGACTATGGCGAAGACTCGCATTGGTATCCTTGTGTCCGGACACGGATCGAACCTGCAGGCTATCATCAATGCAATCGAGGGGGGCAAGCTTCCCGGCATCGAGGTAGCCGTGGTCGTCTCTAACAGGCGCCAGGCCTACGCCATCACCCGGGCCATTCGCCATGGGATCCCCACAGTCTATTTCCCGCTACGCCCATACACGGTTGCCGGCCGGCCACGCACTGCCTATGACACCGACCTAGCCCGCATCGTGATGGGATTCGGCGTCACCTGGGTCGTCCTTGCAGGGTGGATGCATATCCTGAGTCATGCCTTTATCAAACACTTTCCTAATCGCATCCTTAACCTCCACCCCGCTCTCCCCGGCAGCTTCCCCGGCACCCACGCGATCGAACGCGCCTACCAGGCCTATCAGGAGGGGCAAATCCAGGAAACCGGCGTCATGGTCCACCTGGTACCCGATGAGGCCGTGGACGCCGGGCCAGTCGTCGCCAAGGCCACTGTGCCCATCTACCCACAGGACACACTGGAGACCCTGGAAGCCCGTATCCATGAAACCGAGCACAAGGTGCTCATCCAGGCCCTCCAGAGCCAGCTTTCATCAGAGCCGCAAGCTCCCTAAAATCGACACTCAGCACATTAGAAATATCTTAGAATTAGCACTCGCCGCCCGAGAGTGCTTGACAAATGACGCAAGCCATGCTATTATTGACGGCGAAATTAGCACTTACAAACCATGAGTGCTAAGTACGCTAAACAGAATCCGAGATGGAGGTATGGTATGAGCGTCAAGATTCGACCCCTTGGTGATCGCGTAATCGTCGAACCCGTCGAGGAAGATGAGATGACCTTTGCCGGTGGTCGGCTGGTCCTCCCCGATACAGCAAAAGAGAAGCCACAACAGGGGCGGGTTCTGGCCGTCGGTCCGGACGTTGAGGTGGAGAATGAGGATGGCGAGGTTATTGGCCCCCAGGTCGGGGATCTTGTGATCTACGCCAAATACGCGGGGACGACGTTCAAGACTCGAGATGGCAAAGAAATGCTGATCCTGCGTGTAGATGACATCTTGGGCGTCATTGAAGAGTAACAGACAGTTCCGCTATAAGTCAAGAACACAGAGTCTACATCATTTGGGAGGGATAGGGACATATGGCTAAGCAGTTGACATTTGGCGCTGAGGCACGTGCACAGCTAAAGCGTGGTATGGATGTGTTGGCGAACGCTGTGGTGACAACCCTGGGCCCCAAGGGCCGCAACGTCGCGTTGGACAAGAAGTGGGGGTCTCCCACCATCACACACGACGGTGTTACAGTGGCGAAGGAAATTGAGCTTGAGGACCCCTTTGAGAATATGGGGGCACAGCTTCTGAAAGAAGCGGCCACCAAGACCAATGACATCGCGGGTGACGGCACCACGACCGCCACGCTGCTGGCCCATGTACTGATCGAAGAGGGCATGAAGAACGTAGCCGCGGGTGCGAACCCAATGCTCCTGAAGCGAGGGATCCTCGAGGCGGCCGAGAAAGTCGCTGATGCCATCGCTGATTCATCGATCGAGGTCAACACCAAGGAAGACGTCGCTGCCGTGGCATCCATCTCCGCCCAGGATCACCAGATCGGTGAGTTGATCGCGGAGGTCATGGAGAAGGTCGGTAAGGACGGCGTCATCACGGTCGAGGAGTCCAAGGGTCTGGAGTTCGAGACCGAGTATGTGGAGGGCATGCAGTTCGATCGTGGTTACATCAGCCCCTACTTCGTGACCAACCCAGACACCATGGAAGCCGTAATTGAGGATGCGTACATCCTCATCCACGACAAGAAGATCTCTGCTGCTCAGGATTTGGTCCCCATTCTCGAGAAGCTGGTGCAGAAAGGGGCACGCAACCTGGTCGTGATCGCAGAGGACGTCGACGGTGAGGCATTGGCCACGCTGGTCGTAAACAAGCTGCGCGGCCTGCTGACCGCATTGGCAGTCAAGGCGC
Organism: uncultured Anaerolineales bacterium; assembly: GCA_964530185.1. Taxonomy (GTDB): domain Bacteria; phylum Chloroflexota; class Anaerolineae; order B4-G1; family SLSP01; genus PWVB01. The sequence continues at coordinate 21,518 of CAZHBB010000019.1, read as the reverse complement.
CGGGCTTCGGCGATCGCCGCAAGGCCATGCTGCAGGATATCGCCATCCTGACCGGCGGTACCGTAATCACCGAGGAACAGGGCCGGAAACTGGAGAGCGCCACGCTGGAGGACCTCGGTCGCGCGGACAAGGTCATCTCCACCAAGGACGACACCACGATCGTGGGCGGCCATGGCGATGACAAGATGATCAAGGCCCGCATTGAGCAGATCAAGGCCGAGATGGAACGCTCGACCTCCGACTATGACCGTGAGAAGCTGCAGGAGCGTCTGGCCAAGCTCGCAGGTGGCGTCGCGATCATCCGCGTGGGCGCAGCAACCGAGACTGAGTTGAAGGAGAAGAAGCATCGCGTCGAGGACGCCCTGAGCGCCACACGTGCAGCCGTTGAAGAGGGCATCGTGCCCGGTGGTGGCGTTGCGCTGCTGAACGTGATAAACGCGCTGGACGACCTGAAGATGGAGTATCCGGACGAGCAGACCGGTGTGAGCATCCTGCGCAAGGCGCTGGAGATGCCTATCCGCCGCATCGCCGAGAACGCGGGCCAGGACGGCGCTGTGATCTTGGCCGAGGTACGCCGGAAGCAGCAGGAAACCGACAACCCCCGGGTCGGCTACGATGTCATGAGCGGTCAGTACATCGACATGGTCGAGGCAGGCATCATCGATCCCGCCAAGGTGACCAAGGGCGCGTTGCTCAACGCCGCTTCTGTCGCCGCCATGGTCTTGAGCACTGAGGCGCTCATCACCGACATTCCAGAGCCTGAGAAAGCCGCGCCCGCAGGTGGCGGCGGTGGCATGGGTGGCATGTACTAAGATAGCACGACTTGGAGTGAAAAAAGGGCATGACCTGCATGGGTCATGCCCTTTTCTGTTACTTAGCGGCGCGCGCCGCCCGTGTCCCTTTTTCAGTCAACTCCCACAGATGCCACCCACGTGTTTGGCATACCGCACGGAGGCCACAATGGGAACACCCCTCATGTGAGACGCAAATTTCTGGGCGCCTGAGGTACCCTAACGTCTCCAGTTGGGTGACGATCTCCATCACTAACGGCTCCGATAGCTCCAAACTACTGGCCAGTGATTGGATCGTCACAGCTCCTGCTGCGTCGGCAATCGCCACCAGTACCCGTTGCAGCATAGCTATCCCCCGACCAGCAGAGATCCTACCTGATAGACAATCACCCCCGCCCCCACCGAGAGGAACAGCAACGTACCCACGCCAACGGCAGTCCACTTCCAGGAGCGCAGCTCTTGTCTCATAGCAGCGACCGTAGCCACACAAGGCACGAAGAGCATCTGCACCACCAGGAATGCCAGTGCGGCCGGACCGGACAGGATCTCCGGTAACACAGAGCTGAAGTCCCCATAGAGGACACTCAGCGTCGCGATGGTGTTTTCCTTGGCCACAAAACTCGTAAAGAGCGCGATTAAGATCGGCCAGGGAAGCCCCATCAGGCGTCCTACAGGGGCCAGGAACTGTCCCACCTTCCCCAAGTAGCTCTGAGTCACATCACTCCCTATAGGGAAGTAGGAGAGCCCCCACACTACCAATGAGGCTAAGAGTATCGTAGACCCCGCCTTCTTCAAGAACGCCACAATATTGTGCCAGACGTATAACCCAATGGTGCGAAGGTTCGGAAGATGATAAAGAGGAAGCTCCATAATGAAGACAGAACGCTCACCCTTGAGGACGAAACGATTAAACGTGAATCCCAACCCTACCAGGGCCACCAGATTTCCAATTACCAATGCTATGGTAACGATCGCTGCCCCTTTGCCGAAGAACACGGCCGAGAGTACTGTAAGTACCGCCATGCGCGCTGCGCATGGCACAAGGGGAGCCAACAGGATCGTAAGGATACGAGCACGCGGCGTCTCGATGATGCGACTGCCCAGCACAGCGGGCACGTTGCAGCCAAAGCCCAACAGGAGAGGGAGGAAGCTCTTGCCGTGCAATCCTAGAGCATGCATGGCGCGATCCGTCACATAGGCAGCGCGGGCCAGATAGCCAGTGTCCTCCAACAACGCCAGGACAGCAAAGAAGATCAACAGGATGGGCAGAAAAGTGATGACCATCCCCATCCCTCCCAAAACACCGTCAGCCAACATGTCTCCGAGCCACACCGGGGCGCCGAGTCCCCTCGTTACCCACTCCCGGAGGGACTCCATGGCCACCTGCAACATATCGCCGAGCCACTCCTGCAAGGGACTGCCCAAGGTATAGGTCAGAGCAAAGACACCCGCCAGCACCGCCGAGAGAGCTAATACCCCCCAGAGAGGATGGGTGAGGAAAGTGTCCAGCCGGGCGGTCAGCCCCATCGCCCCCACCGTGGGGCGCACCACTGCTGCCCGTATCATGCGCTCGATCCACTCGTACCGCGCACCGGCGATGTCCAGCACCGCGTCCTCATGCCGCAACAGCATCTTGTGGATCTTTTGACACACGTCGGGAGGGACCGCACGGCGGACCAGTTGACGGATCTCCTCATCGCCCTCCAGAAGCTTGAGAGCCACCCATTCCACCGGATAAGGGGCGGGCACATAATCCGCCAACGTTGTGATCAGCTCCTGGAGCACCTCCTGATGGCCAGGCAAGATCGTAGGACGTCGCGGCGCATAGGGGTAACGTCCTTCCGCCACGTCAACAACAGCCTGCAACAGATGCCCGAGGCCCTTCCCTTTGGTCGCCACCATGGGGACCACAGGGATACCCAACGCTGCCTCGAGCACATGAGGCTCAATGCGAATCCCCTCCTGGGCGGCGACGTCCATCATATTGAGCACCAACACCACGGGGGCAGGCAGAAGGAGCAACTCCGACAACAGATAGAGGCTGCGCTCCGGAAGTGCAGCATCCACAACCGCTACCACCACGTCAGGAGCTTCACGGATGATGAAGTCACGGGCAATGCGCTCTTCTTCGGAGTTCGCCGTTAGGCTGTACGTCCCAGGCAGATCAACAATTGAGAGCCGACGTCCGTCGTAGAGAGCCGTGCCGGTCTTCTGCTCCACCGTCTTCCCCGGCCAGTTGCCTACATGCTGACTGAGACCGGTGAGATAGTTGAAAATCGTTGACTTACCCACATTTGGCTGCCCGGCGAGCGCAACGACTAAAGTCTTTTCGTGTGCCCCAGTGAGCGTGCTGTCTTGCTTGTCTAACCGAGAGTGTGTCCGCATCTCATCAGACTCCCCGTCCTTGCTGGACCAATACGTGCCTCGCCTGACCCCGCCCCAAGGCGATCTGAGCGCCTCGTACCATCACGATAACCGGCCCACGCCCGTAGTTTCGAACCATCTCGACGGCAGCACCGGGCGTGAAGCCTAAAGCCGCTAACCGTGAGACGAAGTGTGTCCCCCCCCTGAGCCGGACCACATAGCCCACCTTGCCCTCTTGTAGCTTGTCCAGAGAGATCATCCTCAGCACGACCTCCTCTACCCTGACGGGATCTCATCCGCAGACGGCGTGATCCAAATTGCCATAGCGTCCTCGTTCAAGACCCATACTGTATCCGAAGCGGAGCCCAATGCCACTTGCACACCCGTCTCGCTCCGCCCGACGACGCGCAGAGCACAACCCGGGAGCACTCCCAGCGCCCGCAGTCGCTGTAAACGACGACCTGTCTCTGGCACAATACGTGTGACTCTGCTGCGCATCCCGATGTCGAGCTCCGCCAGTGAGCGCTCGGCGGCAGCTCGTTCGACAGGAGGAATAGGCGCCCCATGCGGACAGGCCTTCGGTTCTCCCAGGAAGACAGCCAACCGCTCTGTCACATCCCCGGGTGCCGCATGTTCAAGCTGACCGGCGACTACGTGAGCTTCATCCCAGGCTACATGGAGCACATCCGTGAGAAACCGCTCCCAAAGCCGATGACGACGCAGCAGCGCCAGTGCCATATGCTCACCCTCTGGGGTCAGCATCACGCCTCGATAAGGATAGTAGACAAGCCATCCCTGGCGTTCCAGCTTCAGGACCATCTCATGCACAGAGACCACCGAGAAGCCGAAGAAATCTGCCAACTGGGAGAGAGGCAGAGGCGCCTCCCGGCCAGTACGTAGCCGGTAGATGGCCCCCAGATATTCCTCGACACTCTCCTTGAGCATCTACTCGCGTTCACCTCTAATCAAAAGAAAAGTATAAGGCATACCTTATATCCGCATGCTCCGCGCCGATTATATATGAGGAGGAAGCGCGGTCAATTGCCTGACAGCAAGTCACAGCCACCGTTCTTTCGAAGCGCTGACCATGCT
>CAZHBB010000019.1:0-17171 GCA_964530185.1 uncultured Anaerolineales bacterium | reverse complement strand
GCATCAGAATCTGAACCCAGGTATTGTCCGGCCTGCGGCGCCCGGGTTGCCCACGGAGCTAAAACCTGTTTCATGTGCGGAGCTGCGCTGGATGAGCCCGCTGCCGAGACCGTCGACGGCGCTATCGAGAGTGAACTCGCACCGGGTCAGTTACCAGCCCCAGGTGCCGCCACCAGTGAGAGAAAAGGCCTTCCGCAGCCATGGAGGTTCATTGTCCTGGCCGTCATCGCCATAGCGGTGATCGGCGGATCGGTGGTACTGGGCCTTCGTCTGTCCGGTGCCGTGGGCTCGAGCGCGGAGCCTACAGCCGTTGCCAGCCCTGTCTCGTCGCCTACGCGTCCCCCCACTGCCACGCCGACCCAAACGCCTTCCCCCAGTCCAACCCCTTCTCCCGCCCCCACGCCGACCCCAATCCCTCCCACCGAATATATTGTACAGCAAGGCGACACCCTGCTGGGCATCGCCTTGAAGTTCGACATGACCACAGACGAGATCGTCGCTTACAACAACCTGGAATCCGACATCATTGTCGAAGGGCAGACCCTGCTGATTCCGCCGCCGTCACCAACGCCCGGTCCCCCGCCCACGTCGCGCCCCGGGGAACCCACTGCGGAGGCGCCAGCGTATATCCTACACACCGTCCGCCCCGGAGAGACTCTCTCGACCATCGCAGAGCATTATGGTGTCAGTGTCGCCGTTCTACGTGCGGCCAATGATATTCCGGAGGACTCGGAGACCATCCAGGTCAATCAGGTGTTGACCATCCCGCAGAACACTCCGACACCGACGCCCCGCATCATCGAGGCTGCCACTCCTACGCCCACACCAGGGATCATGCGCTACCCATCCCCCCCCATGCTCTATCCGCCTGACGGCGCAGTGTTTACTGGCGCGGATGCCATCATCACGCTACAATGGGCATCAGTAGGTATCCTGGGTGAACGGGAGTACTATGCGTTAGAGCTGCTCACGCCTGGGCCAGAGGGATCCCAGACGACACAGGTATACCTGCGGGCGACATCCTGGCGGATATCCAGCGATCTGTTCCCGCCTGAGACCGTGGAGGATCGCACGTTCGCCTGGCGTGTGGTGGTGGTTCGTCAGATCGGAACCGGCGAAGACGCCACCTACCGGATCATCAGTCCTGCGCCCCGACGCAGAGTGTTTATCTGGAACGTCAACTGATGAGGCTGTCATCGAGACACTGCGTAGTGACACGCGTGAACCGGAAATGATCCTGGTGAACACGCAAAGGAGGGATCCATGAGCGAGAAAGTTGAGAGAGCCCCGGCCATCGTGGATTTCTTCTCCCGGGGTTACCGCATTTCAGGGTCGCTCCAGGTCCGTGATCGCAGCCTAGCCGACCTGATCTACGACCAGACCATTGGCTTTATCGTCGTTCGCAAGGCTTACCTCTCCCCCATCGTTGATCCAGCCAAGATCAGCGCGTACTATACGACCGCAGTGATGACCAAAGGGAATCTAGACTTTGCCCTGACACGCACAGAAGAAGAGGGGTTGCGCCGTGACCAGCGCTACACGCTTAGCCACTACCGCTATCGACTTAGCCTGACCGTGCCTTTCTTTGAAATCCAGGGCACTCTCCACACGTCAACCCGTGTCTTCGATCCCCGGGTCTATCTCAGTCAGGAGGCATCTCACTTCATCACCCTGTTCGATGTAACAGCCTGGTGTACATTCCAACCGGAGCTCAGCTACAAGGGCGGAGCGGCACTGATTGCTCGCTCCAAAATTAGCTTCCTGGGCGAGCGGCTCGATAGCCGCCCGTCTCAGGCAAATGATCAGCAGCAGAGCTGATCCAGGCAGGGAGACCGACCATGGCCCGGGTACTGATTATTGATGACAGTATCGATGTCCTCACCCTCTTGCAGGCCTTCTTCCGAAGGAGAACGTCACACGAAGTACTGGTCGCCCGCAATGGTGAGGAGGGGCTCCATCAAGCGCTAGAGCACCGACCAGATCTCGCGGTTGTCGACATCATGATGCCAGGGATGGATGGATACGAGCTGATTCGGCGCCTCCGGGCAGATCCCCGGACTGAGTCCATGGGCATCCTCGTGCTGACAGCGCGCGGTCAACCCGTGGATCAACGAGCAGCGTTACAAGTAGGGGCTGACGCGTACCTCGCCAAACCAGTGAATTTGGAGGAGCTCGAGGACATTGTCGACAAAATCCTCAGCGATCGATCCGAGAGAGCTGCCACCGCCTTGCCGATACTGAGCCTCAAAGGAGGGCTGGGGGTGACCACAACGGCCGTCAATTTGGCCCTCCTCCTCCAACAGCAAGCCCCCACAGCCCTGTGGGACATGGCGCTCGCCTCTGGGCATGTCGCCCTGTGCTTAGGGATTGTCCCACAGACACACTGGGGGGCTATTCTGAAACAGCCTGATATACCCGTGACTTCAGTGATTCAACAGCACACCTCAGGGCTACAAGTGCTCTGTGCTCCTCCCATCCCAGTGACTTCACAAGGGCTTGGTGAGAGTCAGGTGTACAGGATCCTACGCGCATTACAGGAAACCACCGGATACATTGTCATCGACCTCCCTCCCATTTTGAACGCTGCAACGCTCACTGTGTTGCGGCACGCTCAGAGGGTCGTCCTGCTGACTGGCCACGATCCGGCCAGCATCCAAAGCACGTTGGCTGCGCTGCAGGTCTTACGGGACTTGGAAGCCAAAAGCCTTGTGGTTCACAGCCGCCCAATCCCTTCAAAACCCCCTGACCTGGATGCTCTATCCAGGCTCATGCATACGTCCATCCGGATCTCGCTACCCTACGATCCCAGGCAAGACCGTGCACTCCGAACGGGTATGCCCATCACCCTTTCGGCACCCGACTCAGCGCTTGCCAAGGCCCACAGGCAGTTGCTCAAGCTTATTACGGAGCACTGACTGCACCGTCCAGGTCAAGGAATGGCCACACGCCCTAGCATCACCAGGATGAGCAGACCAATTACGGCGACATCAAGGAACAACAACAGCGCCAGGACAAATTGCTGCCATGGCTGCAATCCGATGAAAATACCACCACGATGGTCGGAGAGTACCACGGCCTCCTCAGAAACCGCCAATGTGTCATCTACGACAACCTGGCTCCGCAATTCCTGGACCAGATCTTTCTCCTCTGGTGGGGATGGACTCTCCTCCTCCAACAGCGTCAAAGTCGTCTCCGCAGAGGCATTGACCTCCGTCTGTGGTCCCGTCCCTTGCGAGAAGGTGTCTTCAAGCTCAGGGCTCTCTGCACCCTCTTGCTCCTCGCCTCCACCCTCATCCTGCTGTGCTGCCAACTCAACCAACCAGTCGGGGATGTCGCTCATCGACAGCCTCCTATCATTAGGTGAAACCCATGCTCAATGTACCCGAGACTTGCAGCTCCGTCAAATGGGGATCGGATCCTCTGCCGCGCGAGTTCTATGCCCGCCTCCCTGAGGTCGTAGCTAGAGACATCATCGGGAAACACATCGTCCGTGTCCTCGATGATGGACGTCGCATGGTAGCACGGATCGTGGAGGCGGAAGGGTACCGCGGCCAAGAGGATCCTGCCTCACACGCGTTCCGGGGACCAACCGCCAGGAACTACCCAATGTTCGGTCCCCCCGGTCATGCCTATGTGTACTTCATCTATGGCATGCACTGGATGTTTAACATCAGCGCTCATCCACCGGAGATGCCCGGCGCCATCCTCATCCGGGCCGTCGAGCCCGTGCTCGGCACAGAATGGATGGCCGAGCGCCGCAAAGTATCCAGGCCCATTGAGTTGACCAATGGCCCCGCGAAACTGGCGCAGGCCCTGGAAATCGATGGCACCCTGAACGGCCTTGACCTGTGTCAGCGTGGTTCTCTTTTCCTCGTTGATGGCGGTCTGACAGCCACGGAAGAGGTGATGTCCGGACCGCGGATCCGTGTACCAGGGGATGCAGTCGCCCGGCGCCGTCCTTGGCGCTTTTGGATCAAAGATAACCCGTACGTCTCCAGATGACTGCATCGAACAGAGGAGAGCAACGAGATTCCGCCGCTCTCCTCTGCCATAGCCGCTCTGCCGGGGCCCTGGATCAGGGCTTCAGATGCTCAATCAGGATTTCTTCGAGCGTCGGATGACCGATTACTTGCAGCTCATAACGCACCCGGAGCATGGGATGCCTGATCTCCAACAAGCGCGTCAAGTCGATAGGGGTACCCACAATCACTAGGTCGCACGGCGTCCTGTTGATCGTGTTCTCCAAATCACGGATCTGTGCTTCACCATACCCCATCGCTGGGAGCACACAGCCCGTCGTCGGGTACTTTTCATAGGTAGCCGCGATAGAGGCAACCGCGTAGGGTCGGGGGTCAATGATCTCCGCCGCACCAAACCGCTGGGCTGCTACATAGCCGGCACCATAAGCCATCTCTCCATGGGTCAGCGTGGGCCCATCCTCAATCACCAACACACGCTTACCGCGGATCTGCTCCGGATGATCCACAAAGAGCGGAGAAGCAGCTTCCACCACCACTGCGTCCGGATTGTACAGCCTGGCATGTTCATAAATAGTACGTATCCCCGCATAATCCGCCGTATCCACCTTATTGATCACCAGGACATCCGCCGCTCGGAAGTTCGACTCTCCAGGGTAGTACTCAATCTCGTGACCAGCCCGATGGGGATCTGCCACAGTGATCCATAGGTCAGGCTTGAAAAAGGGAAGGTCATTATTGCCCCCATCCCACACGATCACATCCGCTTCCTCTTCAGCCTGCCTCAGGATCGCCGCATAGTCCACGCCCGCATAGACCACAATCCCCCTGTCCAGGTGGGGTTCATATTCCTCACGCTCTTCGATGGTGCACTCATACCGGTCGAGATCTTCATACGTTGCGAGGCGCTGCACGGCCTGACGGACAAGGTCACCATAGGGCATCGGGTGGCGTACGGCTACAACCTTGTACCCCATACCCTGCAAGACATCGCAGATATGTCGAGTGGTCTGCGACTTGCCACATCCCGTCCGCACAGCACACACAGCGACCACAGGCTTCGTGCTCTCCAACATCGTCGCGTGGCCGCCCATCAACCGGAAGTCGGCGCCATGGGAGATCACCAGGGAAGCTCTATGCATGACATAGAGATGGGGGACATCGGAGTAGGAGAAGACAACCTGTCCCACTCTATACTGCTCAATCAACTTCGCCAGAGCGCGCTCAGGGTAAATTGGAATGCCGTCTGGATAGAGCTCACCCGCCAACTCAGGGGGATATCGGCGTCCTTCAATGTTCGGAATTTGCGTCGCCGTAAAAGCGACAACTTCATATCGGGGGTTATCACGGAAGTAGGTATTGAAATTGTGGAAGTCGCGACCAGCAGCTCCCATGATGATCACACGGATCTTGTCCACAGAGTCTGACTCCTTTCAGAGGTATCTCGGCTACCCGACAGGCAGCCCAGGGTAGATGAATCATAGCACGCAATCGACAGGAAGTTCACAATGCACTGCCAGAATAGCCGAGTGGACATCACGGCTCAAGTGAGTTTCGCAAGCAAAACCCACGCCGTTTTTCCTAAATTGGCTCAGGCGAGAAGCTCTGAGGAAGAGAGCCTGCTAGGAATACTCTCTCCGTCATCTGGGTGAGAGGGAGAGAACCTACCGGGACGATGGGATGAGGATTCCAAACATCTGCAACGACAACGATATGGGCATAACACAGCACAGCCATGAACGGCTATCTAGGATGAGGAAACGACGAGTCCGCGTTGAGGCGTCGGCCACCGACCGCTCACCCCCTATCCTCTGTCTCGCTCAGCACACGTAGGATCTGAATCACCTCAGATTGGTGAGGAACCAGCGCGCCGAGGACACCGTTGACGAAACGAGGTGAACTATCTGCGCCGAAACGCTTGGCAAGCTCGACCGCTTCGTTGATCGCGACCTTGACCGGCACACCACCCGCGGTGAACTCATATAGCGCCATACGCAGCAGGTTGCGATCAATCACGGCCACTTGATCAAGTGGCCACTCCGGTGCGTGTTCCTGGATATATCGATCGAGTGTCGTGGCCGACGCGATCACCCCTTGGACAAGTTTGCGCGCGTAAGCCTCAACGCGGGGTGAGAGTTCTTCACACTCCGCAAAACGTCCTTCCAACACGACCGCAGGTGGATGCCCCGCCAGATCGATTTCATAGAGGGCCTGGAGTGCCAGTTCACGTGCCATACGACGCTCACCTTTGACCACGCCTCACCTCCCACGGTCACGCATGCCTGGCAATGTCCAAAATCAGTCGGCAGACGTCGATCCCTCATCCTCTGGATATACCACATCCTCGATGTAGACGTTGACCGCATCCACCGTCATGCCCACCATCTGCTGAATAGCCCGAGTGACCTCACGCTGGACAAGACGCCCGAGCTGCAGCAGGCTTTGATCGGGCCCTGCGACGATATGAACATCAACCGTCACGCGGCCATCCTTGACCTCTACACAGACAGATTTCCCGGTCACACCCAAGAGCCGGTCCACATCACGCTCAACGACATCGACCACGCCAGGGACTTCTGTGACCGTAAGTCGCACAATCGTCTCCAGGACCGTAGGTTCCACGGTCACCACACCGGCCACTGTCTCACCATCTGCCATAGCCTACTATCCCCTTCCCTTCCGTAAACTTGCTCCACCACACGCGGAGCACGCGAAGCACAGGCCTACACAAACATAGACTAACCGATCGGCTCAATCCGTCAAATGCCAGGTGCTCATGCTTCGACACATATCTCCGTAGACAGCAGACGGGCCTCCGTAGAGGCCCGATGATTCTGAGTCCTGTCCTGACATTTAGCGCAACCAAACGCTCACTGTCGCCCGATCATTCTCCTTTTGGATGGATCACAGGACGCCCTCGGTAATGTCCACAATTCGGGCAGACATGGTAGGGCTTAACCAACTCCCCACATACCTCACACTCCAAAAGCGTAGGCAGGGAGGCTGGTGGGAAACTATTTGCGCGCCGGCGATCACGTCGACTACGCGGAACTCGCCTTTTCGGTACCGCTGGCATGGTCGTTCGCTCCCTTATACATTTTTCCTGATATCATACACACTGACATCTCATGAGTACCCAAAACTTCACAACACAGCGATTATACAGGAAACCGCGGCACTGTCAAATTGATGTCACATTCTACGCTCTTGCTGGAACGACTCACGTTCCGCCTCCAGCCGATGAAGCCCATTTTCCACAACCTTCAACTCTCGCGTGAGTTCGGCCTGGAGTCGGCTCAGGGCGTCATAGACATATTCATCAGCGTCCTCTTGCAGACGTTTGGCCTTTTGACGCGCCTCTTCCACAATGGATTTCGCCTGGCGTTGGGCGTCGACCACAAACTGATGGCTGGAGGCCAGCCGTTCTGCCTCTTCCCTGCCCCTCGCAATGATCCGCTCAGCCTCCTCCCGAGCAGATTCGATCACCAGTTCGCGCTCACCGATGATCTCCCGCGCACGTGCGATCTCCTCAGGCACAGCCTGCCTTAGCTGAGCCAGGTGACTCCGGACTTCGTCTTCATTGACCATGCGGTGGCCCAGGAAACGGGGACATTCCTTAAGAATGTAACGCTCCAAGCGATCGATTAAGACATCAAGATCCATCTGTCACCTCCGCGTCGAACACCTCGGAGCCAGATCACTGCATGGCGGTCCGTTTCCGTTCCAGTGCCTCGAGCACGACAGGATGCACCAATGAGGAGACATCGCCTCCGGCCATGAAGACCTCTTTGACCATGCTGGCACTGACAAATGCGTACTCATACCTCGTCATCAGACAAATCGTGTCAATCTCCGGCGCCAGTTGCTGGTTGGTCAACGCCATCTGGTACTCACGCTCAAAATCGGAGATCACGCGCAGCCCCCGTACCAGAGTCCGCGCTCCCAACTCACGGGCCAGGGCAACTGTCAACCCGGAATAGGGACGCACCTCGATGTTTGGGTAACCCGCCAGGACAGCACGGGCCAAAGTTACGCGCTCCTCAATCGTAAATAGCAACGCCTTACTGGGCCGAGCATAGACCGCAACCACTACTTTGTCAAACAACGCCGCAGCCCGTTGAGCGATGTCCTCATGGCCATGGTGAATCGGATCGAAGGAGCCGGGATAGACCGCGATTCGCATGATGCTAACTCAGATCTGTGGACGAACGCCAGAATGCACTTACCCGCTCACGGAGGCCACGGTACTCCGGCCTCTCGAGCTCAGGGTCCTCCGCCAGCAGATCACTCGCGACGTTACGGACCTCATGCAACAGTCGGAGATCTGTGAAATCGGCAAGTGGCAGTTCGGGGAACCCACTCTGCTGCGTCCCCAGGAACTCACCCGGCCCACGCATTTGCAGATCCTTCTCTGCAAGCTCAAAACCATCGTTAGTCGCTTCAACAGCCCGGAGTCGCTCCAGAGCCTCCTCGCCTGCATTGTCAGCAGCCAAGAGCAAACAGTAGGACTGATGCTCACCTCGCCCAACACGCCCCCGGAACTGATGGAGTTGCGCCAACCCGAAACGGTCCGCGCCGTCGATGAGCAGGACGGTGGCATTGGGGACATCTACGCCCACCTCCACCACTGAGGTGGCCACCAGGATATCGATCTCCCCAGCCACGAATCTGGACATCACCATATCTTTCTCCTCAGAGCGCAATCGCCCATGGAGAAGCCCCAGCCTCAAGTCGGGGAAAACCTCACGCTGCAGGCGTTCATACTCTTCGGTAGCCGCCCGGGCCTCGATTTTCTCGGATTCCTCCACTAAGGGATAGATGATGAAAGCCTGTCGCCCAGCGCGAATCTGGTTACGGATGAAAGCATAAGCTCGCTCGCGCTCCAGAGGCCTCAAGACGCGTGTCCGAATGGGTTGGCGTCCTGGCGGCATCTCATCCAACACCGAGACATCCATATGCCCCCATACCGTTAGAGCCAAGGACCGAGGGATCGGCGTCGCCGTCATGACCAATACGTGAGGGCTTTGCCCCTTCGCACGAAGTAGACCACGCTGCGCCACCCCAAACCGGTGTTGTTCATCGATCACTGCCAGCGCCAAGTTATGGAAGCGCACGGCTTCCTGAATGAGCGCCTGCGTGCCGACGACCACCTGGATCGAACCGTCGGCCAGCCCCTGATATACAGCCTCTCGCTCAACTCCTGTAACACTGCCGGTCAACAACGCCATAGCAGGCCTCGGCTCAGGGAAGGAGGCAAAGAGCCGAGACAGGCTCCTATAATGCTGCTCCGCCAGAATCTCCGTAGGTGCCATCAATGCGGCCTGGAAACCCGCGTCGGCCACCACCGTCATCAACAGAGCTGCCACTACTGTCTTGCCAGCCCCCACATCCCCCTGCAACAGGCGATTCATAGGAGTCCCAGACTCCAGGTCCTGCAGCATCTCACGAAGCGAACGCTGCTGGGCTCCAGTCAACTCATAGGGAAGCGCACGCATCAACGCACTCAACCTCTCCGGCTCGGCGCTGATCCGTCGTCCCACTTGAGACTGCCACACAAGGCGCTGACGCAGAAGCCCCAACTGGAGGTACAGCATCTCCTCAAAAGCCAATCGGCGGCGGGCGGCGCGTAGATGCTCCTGACTCTCGGGAAAATGAATGCCCCACAATGCTCGGGCCAGGGGCAAAAGACCGTGGGCTTCACGCAGGGGCTCCGGCAACGGATCAGGTATGCGCTCCGCCCACGCCCTCAAAGTGCGCTCTATCAAACCCCGCAGCCACCGCTGCGTGATCCCCTCACAGACGGGATACACCGGCTGAATCCGTGCGTTCTTCAAATCTCCACGCCCGACAATCTCCCATTGTGGGGCATTCATCGTGAGGCGTCCCAGGTATTGATCCACTTTCCCACTGACCAGAAGCTGCATACCCGGCTTGATCCTTCTCTCCAGGTAGGGCTGATTGAACCATGTCACCTGCAGCGTGCCCGTGTGATCCGACAGGATTGCCTGAAAGATATCCCTACCTGCCCGTGTCTTGCGATGTGACACCGACCACACTGTGCCAAGCACGCTGGTGAGTTCGCCGTACTCCAGATGATTGATCGTCACGAGTCGCGAGAAATCCTCATAGCGGTGGGGATAGTGATGGATCAGATCACGAATCGTTCGGACGCCAAGGGCCTTCAGCCTGCTGGCCCGCACACTCGAGACGCCAGACAGCACGGTCACAGAGGCGTCCAATCCCCTGCCCTCCGCCGCACGCCTGGATGATGCCATCCGAGCTTGTGCCACGCCGCCACCAGTTTTCGTCGACCTCTTACGTTGCCCGCCCTCCCCTATGGCTTGGGGGCCCAGTTCAGGAGGTAAAGGTTCCTCCTCAGCCTTTTCCCCTCCCTCGGCATCGGTGTCGCCCCGTTGTTGCGGCCGCGGAGCCTGCCGGATGAGTTGTAGCAACTCGCGGAGGACCGAAGGGCGTGTTTCCCGATCGACCGAACTGTACTGTTCAAGCAGGCAGGCCACCTCGTCGACCCAGGGGGATGCTCCCTCTCCCAGAGCATCCAGCGCTTGTTGACGCCATGCGCTGGCATAGGCAGCCAATCCCCCACCCACAACCACACGATCACGGAACTGCTGATCACCGGCCTCACGGCGAAGGATGTCCCTGAGGCGCTCCAGCGGTTCAATCGTTCCTTCGCTCAAATCCATTCCAACCTCGATTCACCCACAATGTCTGCCGTACACCGCCTGAGTCCCCATCAGGACCCAACCGGGTCACGCACCAAGGCCACCCCCAGGCACCCCGGCCCCACATGGGAGGCGAAGACAGGTCCCACTTCGACCACCGGACACCACAGATCGCCGACACATCGAGCCACAGACGCCTGCAACCTAGCGATCGCGGCTTGATCAACCCCCGAATGCAGAATCGCCAGCTTACGCAGGGGCAAAGCCCGCGCTACCTGAGCGGCCACGGCTTCAATCCCGCGCCCGAACGTGCGGACGCGTTTCAAGAGAAACGCCTCTCCCCGCGCAAACCCGATCACCGGCTTGATACCTAGCAGGCCAGCAATCTGGCTCTTCAGCCATCCAACGCGCCCACTGCGATGCAGAAACTCTATCGACCTCACCACTCCCATGACCTGGACATGGTTGCGCAGGGCAAGAACATGGTCAATGGCCGTGGCCACGGCCTGCCCCTCGGCCAGCCGCTCAGCCATCTCCATGACCAACCACCCTACGCCTGTCGAGACCTGGAGCGTATCGAGAACGTGCACTGGAACATCATGGAATTCCTGCGCAGCTAACACAGCATAGGCATGGATACTGCTCACCGTGGAAGCCGTGAACAGTGCGACAATTTCCTCAACACCCTGCCGCGCCAAGTCTCGGTAGACACGGAGAAACTCCTTGGGGGGTGGTGAGGCTGTCGTTGGGCCATGGTTCCCCACTTCCAGTTGTTTATAGAACCACGCGCGATCAAGTGTGCCATCATCACGGTAGGTCTTACCATTCATCATCACATAGACCGGCAACACGGTGATACCGCAGGCCGACAAGACCTCAGAAGGGAGATCAGACACACTGTCAGTCACCAGTCCCACACGTTGCCTTACCACCGCGCGCCGGAACCCTCGTAGACGATGAGCCCCAACCCCTCAGGCCCGATGTGAGCAGCAATAATAGGATCATAGACGATAATCGGGATCTCGAGGGAGGGTGCGATCTGCGACAGCCGATTCCTCAGGTCCTCAGCCTCAGTGCGCAGTTTTTCGCTCCCCTGGAAGATAATCAATTTGCGCATACGAGTGAACTCAGAGGCAAACTCAATGAGCTTATCGAGCGCCCGTTCGGGTTTGCGACTCTTCTCCAAGGGCATGACCTCTCCTTCCTCTATCTCTAGGAAGGGATGAACCTTGAGCATCGCACCAAGAATGGCCTGGGTCGCGGTTAGCTTCCCACTCCGGTAGATGTAGTCCAACGTGTGAGAGATCATCACCACATAGATGCGGGGAATCATGCCGCGAATTCTCCGCACAACCTCTGCTACCGGCATACTGCCCTGTCGCAGCAACTCACCAGCCCGTTCCACCAACAATCCCAGACCCACCGACACAGTCTGTGAATCCAGGATTGTGATGTCACACCGCCCCAAAAAGTCACGGGCTGCGATCCGCGCGTTGCGCACGACCGGGCTCATCTGACCTGACGACAGGATCACGAGCATGCGATTTGTGCGGAAAAGCGAACGCTCAAACACTGCACGGAAATCGTCAGGAGACGGAGCCACAATCCGCAGCGAACTTCGTGAGCGAGAGAGCTCTTGAAGCAATGCTAGATGCCCTGGTGTCTGCTGGTCATACATGAAACTCTTTCCGCCGGCGCTGGCCACAATGGGCAGCGCAATAACACCGAGTTCGCGCAAACGATCGACGGGCAGGACAGCCGTGCCATCTGTGATCAGTTGTACATGCGAGTTTGTGACCACCTTGCAAGCTCCCAACTTCAGACGTGGATGCTAACGACAATCTTGGGATGTAGAACAGTCAATATCAGCAAGCCAAAAAGGCCTTATTCAATAGAAATGATGTAAGGATAGTGAGGCTGCCCACCCTCAAGCACTTCGAACTCGAGATCGGGATAATCCTCCATCAACTGATCCCGCAGCTCTTGGGCCTCCTCCTCTGTCACCTGTTCCCCATAGTAGAGCGTGACCAACTCCCGATCCTCCAGGTCGGCCTCGGCCAACAGCCACCGGACCACTTCCTCAAAGGAGTTAGCGTCCACGACCAACTCACCATCGAGGAGTCCAATGGCATCACCTTCTCGGACCTTGACGCCATTCAAGGCCACATCTCGTGTAGCCCACGTGACCTCGCCCGTGATGACCTCCTGTGCTGCTTCCATCATGGCCTCGGCGTTTTCCTCAAGCGTGGCCTCCTGATCCAGTGCCAGAAGGGCTGAGATCCCTTGAGGGATCGAACGCGTCGGGACTACCACCACATCCTTCTGACTCACCTCCGCCGCCTGTTGTGCGGCGAGGAGAATGTTCTTGTTGTTCGGAAGCACGATCACCTTGTCAGTGGGTAATGCCTCTATAGCCTCCACGATCTGGGCCGTGCTGGGGTTCATCGTCTGGCCTCCCTCCACCACCGCCGTGGCCCCCAAGCTGCGGAAGATGCGGCTGAGCCCCTCCCCGGCCGCGACCGCAACCACGCCAATGTTCGGAGGTTCCTCCTGCACAAGAAGGCTTGCAGGGGCCTGGAACGCAGGCCCTATCTCCTGACGCTGAGCGTGGGCAGCGCTGTAAGCTTCATACTGAACCCGCATGTCCTCAACGACGACATCCCGCACCGACCCGTACTGAGCTCCCAAACTGATTGGCTTGCCCGGATCTGCCACATGGACGTGAACCTTGATCGCTGACTCGTCCCCCACCGTAAGCGGACAGTCTCCCATGGCCTCGATGGCTGCTCGAAGCTCTGCCACGTTCAGATTCTCCCCCATCACAATGAACTGCACATCATAGGGATAGGCGCTGTCGAAGTGCAGAGCATCCTCTCCTTCCGGGTGAGCATCCAGATGGAGATGAGAGAGATCCTGGGTGTGAGCGACAATCTTCTCAATGGGCAGACCAAGGAGATCACGCAACATACCTTCAAAGATCAAGAATAACCCCTGTCCACCGGCGTCCACCACCCCGGCCTGTCTCAGCACAGGCAAAAGAAGAGGCGTTCTATCGACAGAGACCCGTCCTCGTTCCACAATACGCTGAAAGATCTCCACTAGATCGTCTGTCTCTTGCACTGCCTGGACAGTTTCCTCCGCCATCTCACGCACCACGGTCAAAATGGTGCCCTCCACAGGCTTGACCACGCCCTTATAGGCAGTGTCTGTCGCCACCCGCATCGCCTCGGCCAATGATTCTGGAGTCAGCGTGGAATTCCCATCCACGCCATAAGCGAATCCCCGCCAGATCTGAGAGAGAATGACTCCAGAGTTGCCACGAGCCCCCATCAGCGCGCCATGGGCAGCCTTGCCCATCAAACGCCCTACATGCGGTTCTTCGATCTGGGCGATCTCCTCCCACGCAGACGTCATCGTTAACGTCATATTCGTCCCCGTATCGCCATCTGGCACAGGGAAGACGTTTAGAGCATTGACAGACTCTTGATGCTGCCGCAGCCACAGCAAAGCAGATTGAAATAAGGTTTTGATGCGACGGCCATCCATGGCCCGTACCGGGCTCACCTCCAATGTACCCACACTAGATACCCTCCCTAACCCAGATCGCTCACCCTGAGCGCCTGTACGTGGACATTCACCGCAGCTACAGGCATCTCCAAAGCCCGTTCGACCTGATATTTTACGACGTGCTTGATACTTTCTGTCACCGTCGAGATGCGTGTTCCATATTCCACCACGACGTAGACATCGATCACAATCTGACCATCCTGTACCAGAACCTCAACTCCCCGCTTCCGGTCGGCTGACAGTATCTCTGCCAAACCTGTGGCGAAGTTCCTGGGCACGGTCCCCACCACCCCATAACATGTTTGAACCGCCTCGCTTACGATCGAGGCGATAGCGGCTTGTGCAACCTCAATCCTGCCTCGAGCTTCAATCTTCTCATCCATTGGACCAGACCCTTTCAAGTTGCTTTCCAGCATCTCTATGGTATGATATATAAGTTATCACGAAAATGAGGTGAGACATGGCAAAGTGCGAAATCTGTGGCAAGGGCCCTATGTTTGGCCACAACCGGAGTCATTCCATGCGCGCGACCAAGCGTATGTTCCGGCCCAACATCCAACGCAAGCGGGTGCTGATTAACGGTCAGTACCGCCGCATCAACATCTGCACACGATGTTTGCGCACGCTCTCTCGAGAGTAAGAAAGTGTCACGGCGGTTGACCACCTGCGTCACAGGTTGACCGTCGGGCCCCAAGAAGTCACAGCTCCATTCGTACACATAGTCCGAATGGAGCTGACCCTTTAGTAACATTGACAGACCTCTCACGACATACCTCTCATACGAGCGACGACCGTAAAGCCTGTACCGCGGCCGCAACCCCCTCGGGCGCACCGTAAATCGCCGAGCCAGCCACCAAAACATTTGCCCCTTGCGCCACCACCTGCGGCGCCGTTTCAACATCAATGCCTCCGTCCACCGACAACAACACCTCGCGCGACAGGGCTTGTGTCATTTGATGCACAGCCGCGACTTTGCGCAACATCTCCGGGATGAAGGCCTGTCCTCCAAACCCAGGATTCACCGTCATCACCAGGATCAGATCCAGGTACGGTAACACATACTCCAGCACATCTTCCGGCGTTGCCGGGTTCAGAGCCACACCGGGGCGGACGCCTAGGCCTCGTATTTGCTCAAGGGTACGATGCAGATGGACCGTTGCTTCAGGGTGGACCGTCAGAAGATCAGCACCAGCCTCTGCAAAGGCCTGCAAGTACCGCTCCGGATGCACGATCATCAAATGGACATCAAGTGGCAGTGTCGTCACGGAGCGGACCGCAGCTACCACCAACGGCCCCACGGTGATGTTAGGTACGAACTGGCCATCCATCACATCGACATGGATCATATCCGCGCCAGCAGCCTCCGCAGCCTGGACTTGCTCACCCAGGCGCGCAAAATCTGCAGACAGGATCGATGGTGCGATACGTACCTGGCTATTCATAACCCTCATATGATACCGTGGATGAAAGGAAACGCAACCGTTTCACAACAATTCGTCATCGGGGCGAGAAGCGTAAGGACGTACCCCGACGATGCCTGATCGTGCATCACTCCCACGTGGCTGTGAGATGCTCCAGCGGAGGCTGCAATCTATATCCATCCCAGTCTGCCTCTCTGCGGTTGCCCGCCCTGCACTAAGGAATGTTCACAGCATCGCGTGAGACATCCTCCCAACGGGGCAAACCATCGTAACGTGGAGGCCAGGTCGCAGTGTAGAACTCTAGATAGTCCGGCAGCCCCCCTCGCCAGAGGCTATCGACGTGGCCACCCTCATGCACCTGATAGACCACGTCAACCCCTGCCTCAATCAGCAGGTCGCGAAGTGTAATAGCACCTGCCCGCGCCCAATCCACGTCTCCTGCATCGAGATAGACGCGCAAGCTTGTAAGGCCGCTCTGGGCAAGCAGGTAGGGATCATATTGAGGCAATGGCCGATTGAGAGCCAGAGCAGGGCTGTGCCCGCCGACGGCTCCGAACAACTCTGGATGGCGAAAAGCGATCTCCAGAGCCCAGACCCCCCCGCGAGAGATGCCGCCAATTGCGCGGCCCTCAGGGGCAGCCCATGTACGATAGTTACGATCAATGTGCGGGACCAACTCATCCACCACAAAGCCTTCGAAGGAGTCAGGTCCCCCACTCGAGTTCACATAGAGGCCGTTGGAATCGGCGCCAGGCAGCACCACAATGAAAGGACCAACGAGTCCACGGCTGATCCAATCATCGCTCAAGGCATCGACACCCAGGTCCATCCAATGCCACTCATCCAGGGGCCAGCCATGCAGAAGATAGAGCACAGGGAAGGCCTTGTCTGGGTACTGATCATAACAAGGCGGCAGATGGACCAGGTAACGGACACGCTCAGAGATCTTCTGGCTTTCAAGCACACCGATCTCCGTGCGCCCCTTCAGGTAAGGACAGGGGAGAGGGACGGACGCCAGTGAGCTCACAGGATCGGATGGAATATCCGTTGGCTCTTCCGCGGCCGACGCTGTAGGAGACGGAGATACTTCAGGTGTCGGCTTCGCATCAGTTGCCGGGGTCAAGGTCGCCTCTGGTGTGGACGTCGATACCGATGTGAGTGCCGATACCGACGGCACTGCCGTACGCCTAGAGGACAAAGGCCATCCAGCCCCTGCCTCGACTGAACAACCAACCAGCGAGACCGTACTGGCTGCGAGAACGAGGAGCATAAGGTATACGGAGGCACCAAGAGCGCACACGCCCTCTCTTTGTTTCACCATGATGAATCAATCTAACACGAGTGGCATCGCCGTCAAGGGGTCACTGTCGGTAATTGTTCACAACTCTGCCAGTGCAACGACGACCATACCGGGCAGACTTTAGGGAATCCTCATCCCTAACCCACGGACCCAGCCATCCCCTACGCATAAACGGGGAACCAAGAAAAGGGTCATAGGGAATGAGGCTTCTGGGGACCAACTG
>CAZHBB010000018.1:43625-44981 GCA_964530185.1 uncultured Anaerolineales bacterium | reverse complement strand
ACCGCAAGCGATGGCCCGCGTACGCCACCCATCCATCAAGGTGACAGTCACCCCACAGGGTTGAGAAGCCACTCAAAGCGGGAGGCCTGTCATGAATTACCAGACGTCAAGATGGAAGCTGGTCTTGCCCCCTATTTCACCAACCGTCTGTAGGACAGTCACCAACCTCGGGCTCGCTGGAATTCGCCTTCCTTTGCGCTAAAATTGTAAAACTATGGGAATCCATTTGCTACCGGAGGATGTCGCCTCCCGCATTGCTGCTGGCGAGGTCGTGGAGCGTCCAGCTTCTGTCGTCAAGGAACTGGTAGAGAACAGCCTTGACGCAGGCGCATGCCGTGTTGAGGTCGAGACACGCGAGGGTGGCGTAGCACTGATCCGGGTGCGTGACAACGGCGAAGGCATCCCCAGCGCTGAGGCCCCCCTGGCGTTCCGGCGCCATGCGACCAGCAAACTCACCACAGCCGCCGATCTGGAACATATCAGTACCCTGGGCTTTCGAGGGGAGGCCCTGGCCAGCATTGCAGCAGTAAGCCGTGTCACATGCACAACCCGCCATGTCGGAGAGGAAATCGGGATCCGTCTGCGCATCGAAGGGGGCACACTTGTCTCGAGAGCCCCCGTCGGTCGTCCTCCAGGTACCGAACTGGTCGTGGAGGATCTCTTTTACAATGTCCCCGCCCGGCGGAAGTTCCTGCACACAGCGCGCACCGAGCGACGTCACATTGACGCGTTCCTCACGCGATACGCCATCGCTTACCCAGGCGTGGCTTTCCTATTGGCCCACGATGGACGGGAGATCCTGCGCACCGCCGGCACTGGCAATGCTCGAGAGACACTGGTCGCCGTATACGGACCGGATCTGGGCAAAAGTCTGCTGGAAATCCCTCCAGATTTGACGGAACAACAGGAGATCCGCATCACCGGTTTCGTAGGCCCGCCGACAGTCCATCGCGCCAACCGCGGATACATGACACTTTTCGTCAATGGTCGCTGGATCGAGGACGTACGCCTATCCTATGCTATTGTGCAGGCCTACCACACGCTCCTACCTGTCAAGCGGTATCCGGTTGCCTTCGTGATGGTGAATCTGCCCCCAGAAGCTGTGGATGTCAATGTGCACCCAGCCAAAGCCGAGGTCCGCTTTCGTGATCCAGATACCGTCTTCCGCACAGTGCAGCGCGCCGTGCGTACCACCGTCATCGGCACTGCCCCAGCGGCGCACATCTGGACGACCGAGAGAGCTCCCACGGAGACCCAGACACAACGGGAACGCCTGGCTCAGTTGCAGCCTGCCCAGCCGCCGTTGACCCTTGTCCCCACCCATTCCAGCCCGGCTCTCTCATCTCTCGAACCGCC
>CAZHBB010000018.1:38997-43525 GCA_964530185.1 uncultured Anaerolineales bacterium | reverse complement strand
GAGGCCCTGCCCATGCTGAAGCACCTGGGGCTGGAAGCAGAGGTCTTCGGCCCTGCAACCTACCTGGTGCGGGCTGTGCCAGCCCACATGACACATAGTGACCCGGCAAGTCTACTTACCGACATGGCAGAGGCTTTGGACGAGGGTTCCGAGTCTCCTAACATCATCCAGACCGAACTCGAGGAACGCTTGATCCGTCGCATCTGCAAACGAGCAGCCGTCAAAGCGGGACAGGTGCTTTCTCAGGAGGAGATGGCCCGTCTTATCCGCGATCTCGAAGCCACCGAGAATCCACGCACCTGTCCTCACGGGCGCCCCACAATCGTTCAGATCCCGACAGCCGCTCTCGCCCGTCAGTTCAACCGCGATTCATACGACAACCGACAATCTTAGCCGCCAGCCTCTCCCAGCAAAAGATAGAGGCCATAGCAAAGGCCCCCCAACAGAATCGGGATCAGAAACGCAGCAAGTGCAAAGAGGATAGCAACCAAGCTGTAGTCGCGGAAATCGGCCCATGTAAACCCTGTTCGCCTATCCATCACACGCGGTTGTATGCGCGCGCCACAGACTGGGCAGCGTTCAACCCCACCCGGCACCAGCGCACCACACTTGGGACAGAACTGAGGGTGCGCAGTCTTTGATTCCGTAATTTTAAGCCTCCCCACGAATAGCAGACAGCGCCTCGGCACGGCCAGGAGCGTCAGTCGCCAACGCCGAACCTGCCACCAGGCCCCGCTCGGCATCTATCCACGCATAGGACAGGTGAGGTGTGTTGTGCGCTAACCCCACACGTCCAAACGCATCCACTAGAATAACGCCTCCATACCCGCGCACGCGCGACCACAGCCGACGGATCACAGCATCCGCAGCCAACTGAGCTGGCATGCCATCACACATCAAGTCAACGGCAGCTTTACTGATGACAATACGCATCAACGCCTCTCCGGAACCGGTCGCCGACGCCGCCCCGGCCTGATCGTCAGCATAGGCACCACACCCCACCAATGGCGAATCCCCCACTCGGCCAGGCCACTTGTTCGGGGTGCCGCCGGTAGAGGTTGCCGCCGCGAGATGTCCATTGACATCGATGGCCACCGCTCCTACGGTATCCCCCCACCCCACATGCGGTGGTGACCACAGGCCACAATCTCGCCGTCCTATCAGTTCACCTGGGTCACAGAGGGGAACCCCCAGAGTCTCCGCCAATGATTCGGCCCCCTGGCCGACTACGAAGTTATGTTCACACCGCTCCATTACCAGGCGGGCCAACGCGACAGGATGGCGCACCCGCTCGACCGCCGCCACAGCCCCCATCGAGAGATCCCGCCCATCCATCACAATGGCATCCATCTGAACACGGCCCTCGCGGTTGAGGTAACTGCCTCGCCCGGCATCGAAGACAGGGTCATCCTCCAGATGGCTCACAGCAGCTACCACAGCATCCAGAGCTGCGGCTCCATGCTCCAGAAGATCCCAGGCGGCCAAAGCCGCCTGCTCGCAGCCCTTCACGTGCAACTCGATCTCCGCCGACGGAATGTACCAGGCACCTCCATGAACGACGAGCACTGGTTGTGTCACGAGAACCTCCCTGAACGAAGTAGAAGATAGGTGTCCCGCCTCTCCCCCCATTGCCGATGGGCCTCATCGAAAACCCAAGCACTCAGCGCCAATAGAACTCCCAAATGCAGATGGACATTGTTGACGACAAGGTGATCGACCAGACTATGAATGGCCAGATGAACCCATGCACCAATTAATCCCAGCGTCAGCGCCCTCAGCGCACCCCGTGTGTGATTAGAAGTCCATGAGAGCCCCCAGGCCAGAATCAGCCCCCATCCCAGGAACACCAACGTCCCAACTACCCCAACCTCAGCCAGAAGGTTCAAATAGAAGTTGTGAGCATGACCCAACGGGAGCGTCCAGGCCATCAATCGATGAGCTGGATAAGCCGCCTCGTACCCCCCCAGCCCCACACCAAGCCAAAAGCGGTCCCGCCACATGTTAAGCGCTGCCTGCCAATGGGCCATTCGCTCTACCACCGCGTAATTCTCATCGGTGATCCCAACACCACGCACATCGGTGAACCGTAGATAGGCCATGCCCCCTGCCAAACGCTCCATCAACGGGGCCGGCAATCGTCCGGTAACAAGAAGCAGGACTCCCAGTCCAACCACCAGCGCCATCAGACCGATGCCCGTCAGTCGTCGGTGAGGCAGCAGGGCGATCAGGACAATCACAGCGGCGCCGAAGCCCATCCATCCGCCGCGCGACCAAGAGGCTACCAACCCGGCTACCAGCAGCGCAGCCGTGGCCCATAGACCAGCAAGACCCCACCACCCATCCCCGCTGTGCCGACGCCGGACAGCATCGATCGTCAGGCCCAAAGCAACCCCAACTGCGAAAGCCCCCATGAACCCCACGAATCCCGCGTATGGATTGGGCTGCTGGAACGTGCCATACGCCCGGTAGAGTCCCTTTCGTATGGCGAACTCATCGACTACTGTCCCACCGCCCATGAATTGCCACACCCCTATCGCGGCCTGAAAGACCGCCCCTGTGACAGCCCCGCCGGCTGCCAGGAGCACAGCCCGCCCACCCACACGGACCAGACGGTCCCACACTATGGCGCA
The DNA here is from genome assembly GCA_964530185.1 of uncultured Anaerolineales bacterium. GTDB lineage: Bacteria > Chloroflexota > Anaerolineae > B4-G1 > SLSP01 > PWVB01. The sequence goes on along the minus strand of CAZHBB010000018.1, from coordinate 40,895 downwards.
GACAACGAGTATCTGGGTCCATTTCAAGACTTCGGTCACACCAGCTTCAAGATCACTCCCTCCCCAGAGAGAAAGCATTCCCACAAACACAAAGCACGCCAGCGGAGCAGCCAGACCGGGAAGCCATAGGCGGAGATCACGCAGCCAGAGGCCTCGAGCGATCCAGGCGGCAAGGGTCCAGACCAGCAACGCCTGCCCGACGTGAGGTGCCAAGCCGGGACTGCGAATCTCCAGCCATGCCCGCAGTGGACCTGCCACCAGAGCGGCACCCAACCCCACCAACGGCTCGGCAAGGCTACCGAGCATCACGCCCAAGACAGCAAAGGCCCCCAACAGGACCACCGGTGGAAATCGTGCGATCAGCAACCCCGCCACGACCCCCAAAACCGTCAGCGCCACCGGTAGAACACGCACAGAGAGCTCAGCCGAAGCCTCCCTCGACCAGCACCAGCGCCGCACTGAACCTAGTAGAGCTCCCACGCGATCAACCTCAGGTCCTCATTATGAGTGAACTTGGCCTCGACCACCCTCCGATTCCGACTCTCAAGAATCATAGGGGCAAAGACCTTATCGGCCTCTGGGACATCTAGTTCTCTCAAATAGACACCCACATCTACCCAGGCCAACTGACCTTCCCGCGGATCCTCCTGTAGCCTGCCATGGACCCGGCTTGCGACGTAGATAAAAAGCATCCATTGCCACTCTGGGCGAGGGGATACCTCTGTGCACAGCCCCCTCCAGATTAATTCATCCGCCACCAGGCCGGTCTCCTCCCGCAGTTCGCGAAACGCGGCTTCCCGCGGCGACTCATAGAGTTCGATCTTTCCACCCGGTGCTATCCAAAGCCCAAGGTTGGGCTCCTTGTTCCGATGCAACAGAAGCACCTTGTCGTCCTGCACGACGTACACCAGAACGGCCGAAACTCGCGCCATTATGTCAATCCCAACTTTTGTCGGAAGTAGTCAGCCGTCATGCGAAGGCCATCCCGCAAGCTCACGCGGGGCTCCCAACCCAGATGGGTACGAGCGCGGCTTATGTCAGGACACCGTCGCTTGGGATCATCACGTGTGCGGGCGTCTTTTGGCGTGACGAAGATGATCTTCGAGGCACTCCCCGTCACCTCAATGACCAACCGGGCGAAGTCCAGAATGCTCACCTCATTGGGGTTGCCCATGTTTACCGGCACATCCAGGTCACTCTCCATCAGACGCATGATGCCTTCCACCAGATCATCGACATAGCAGAATGCACGGGTACGTTGTCCCCGGTCATAGACGGTAAGAGGATCACCTCGCAGGGCCTGACAGACGAAGTTCGGCACCACTCGTCCATCGTCGGCTCGCATGCGCGGCCCATAGGTGTTGAAGATGCGGACGATGCGGGTGTCGACAGCATGATACCGGTGATAGGCCATAGTGAGGGCTTCAGCAAAACGCTTGCTCTCATCATACACGCCCCGCGGTCCAACAGGGTTCACGTTGCCCCAATAGTCCTCGCGTTGGGGGTGCACCAACGGATCGCCATACACCTCCGAAGTCGAAGCCAACAAGTAGCGAGCGCCCTTTGCCAGGGCCAGCCCCAAGGTATTATGAGTGCCCAAAGCGCCTACTTTCAACGTCTGTATAGGAAAGTTGAGGTAGTCCACCGGGCTGGGCAGCGAGGCGAGATGGAGCACCATATCCAGTGGCCCAGCCACATAGATGTAGTGGGTCACATCATGCTTGATAAAGTGGAAACGAGGGTGGCCGGCCAGATGGGCAATGTTGTCAGTGCTGCCCGTCTTGAGATTGTCCATCGCGATGACCTCGTGACCCTCCTCCAGGTAGCGATCACACAGATGCGATCCAATGAAACCGGCTCCCCCAGTGATCAAGACACGCATATATCCTCCCTTGTTG
>CAZHBB010000018.1:33858-38897 GCA_964530185.1 uncultured Anaerolineales bacterium | reverse complement strand
GCCAACCCGCTGGCAGGCATTCTCCTCGACCGATGGGGACGCCGCATCCCATTCGTAAGTGGTATGGCGTTGGGCACAGCAGCCATCGCTGGGTTCGCCGTCACCTACGGATTCTGGCCCTTCCTTCTCACACGTGTGGCCTGGGGGCTGGCGTGGACATTACTCAACGTCAGCGGCATGACGATGATCCTAGACCTCAGCACCTCGGAGACCCGTGGACACCTATCAGGCCTCTATAACGTATGGGTTCTGCTGGGCATGGCTCTGGGGCCTCTCGTCGGGGGGGTCCTGGTAGACCATTGGGGATTCCGCACCGCCCTTCTTATCTGTGCCGCCCTGGCCGCCGCCGGTCTAGCGCTTGCCGTGATCCTACTGCCGGAGACTGCGCCATCAAAAGGTGCAAACAGGGTACCGAACGCCACTTTGCGGCTGCGGCAACGGCTCTCCCAAGGTCTCACGCTGGATCGATCCCTGCTTATACCCTACAGCTTACAACTCATCACCCAGCTCGCCGGCGAAGGCATAGTCCTCTCCACAGTGGGCCTCCTGCTGGAAAGACGATTTGGCGAAGTCATCACCACGGGGAGCATCCGGTTGGGGGTGTCAACACTCTCAGGCCTGCTCCTGGGGGTGCGATCGCTTCTCGCCGCAGCCAGTGGGGTCATCGGAGGTCGTATCTCCGATAGGGTTGGAAGCCGATGGCCTGCCATCATGGGCAGCCTGATCACGGGTATGGCGGGATTTGTACTGCTGGCCACCGCATCCACTCTCGGCGGCCTGACACTGGGTGTTGTATTGGGAGCCGTCGGGGGCGGTTCCGGTTTGGCATCACTGGCGGCGCTGGTGGGCGATCGGGCTCCTTCAGGGCAAGAAGGCAGCGCCATGGGCGCCTTTGCCACCGCCGGTGACATCGGTAGCATGGCTGGCCCCTTCCTGGCCTTTGCACTGGCGTCCACCGTGGGGCTGTCATGGGCTTACTGGTTCGGCGCGCTCTGCTTCGCGATCGGTATCCTGGCAGTGCGGCGCGCCAGACGTGCAGGACAGACCTGAGCCACGAATTGTCGCCATATGGCGCAAGGTTATACTGAACGAGAACTAACATCCAATCGAGACCATTCCGAGACCAAGGCTTATGGCACAATCGCTTTTGCTTACCGGACATCCTGGTATTGGCAAAACCACTATCATCAAGAGGGTGGTCCGGGCACTCGGCCCACGGGCTGGGGGGTTCTATACCGAAGAGATCCGTGGCCCAGGTGGACGCCACGGATTCAGGCTTGTCACTTTGGACGGAGAACAAGTCGTCTTTGCCCACAAGGACTTCCGCGATCCAAGGTTCCCACGCGTCGGGCGCTACGGTGTGGATGTCGCGGCTCTAGATCGTGTGGGCGTCAGAGCGCTACAGCGTGCCATGCAGGAAGGAAAGCTTATCATCGTTGATGAGATCGGCAGGATGGAGTTGTATTCGACCGCTTTCCAGGAGACTCTCCTCCAGGCGATCCTCAGCTCTCACCACGTGATCGGGACCATTATGGCCAAACCACACCCTGAGGCCGATGCCATCAAACTATTGGCCCCTGTCACAATCTGGGAGGTCAATCGGATGACACGGGATGAGATGCCCGTCCGTGTGCTCCGATGGATCTCCAGGCTCAAGTGACCTCAGCGCACGGGGAATCCGCGAGGAACCGTTCTCCCTCCGCGCGAAAGAGTTCTGCGGTTTCCAAATCGATGTTGCAGAATCGCACATCAATGATACTCGAATCAGGGTGCTCGCAGAAGTAGTCCAGCACGCTTCTCCAAATGACCTTCACAGCCTGGGGCTTCGGGAAACCAAAGATACCTGACGAGATTGCGGGGAGCGAGATGGAACGGACATTGTGTGCATCCGCCAGACTCAACGCGGCTTTCACCGCAGCCGCCAGCTCTTGCTTCTCACTCCCTGTGCCACGCCACACCGGCCCCACTGCATGGATCACCCAGCGCGCCGGCAGTCGTCCCGCCCCCGTGATTGCCGCTGAGCCTGTAGACACTGGCCCGTGTTCCCGAACCCACGCTAGACTTTCCTCTTGGATCTCCTGCCCGCCACGCCGCACGATCGCACCCGCTACACCGCCGCCGTGTTCCAGGGTGCTGTTCGCCGCATTGACCACTGCATCCACAACCTCGCGCGTGATGTCTCCCCACACGACGTGCAACCTTCGCCCATCAGACAGCGTAATGCTTTTCAGGATCTGGTTGTTGGCCATGCTGTTACCTCCATACTGCTACAGTCAGAGCAGCCTTATCCTACCGCGGGCCATTTTCTAAGCCAGCGGTTCTATGCTACAATGAGTTATATTGATACAATAGCACATCTTCGGCCCCTGCATGGAGGCTTGTTCGTACTTCATCCAGGAGCACCACAGAGTGTCTGCACGTAATGAACTGAGGAGGGTTCGATCATGAGTCTGCTGGACAACATTAAGGATGAGATGTCGGGGTTCGAGAAGTTAGTTGCTAAAATACCAGGTTACGCCGGGTACAAGGAGAAAGAGCTGCGGCGCGAAGCGGACCGCCTGTTGCGGGACCACATCGTCCAGGCTATGCGCACAGTCTTGCGCGACCTGGACGCCCTTCAGACCGACCTGATCTCGGCAGGGAAGTTTGGCCTGCTGGACGAAGTCGGAAGCGCTACAACCCAGGTCCAGACTTTTATCGACCGTGTCCGAACGGCGGCCTACGGTTACGGCGGCCTTTTCGACGCCGTCCGGATCAAGGAGGATGACCTCGACCGTGTGTATCAGTTCGATGCAGCACTTGTCGACTATGCGGAGCGGATTCAGGGCGCCATCGCGCGCGCCCGCGAGGGAGTGGAGTCGGAGGACGCGAGAGCATTGGTCCTGCTTGTACGTGACCTTGCCCGTGAGGCCAATGCCACGTTCGATGAACGCACCAGCGTCCTGAGAGGGACAGAGGATACCGACGCTTGATGCGCCAGGTGCCCAAGTGCATGTAATGGAGGTTAAGAACCATGGCACGTGTGTTTGATATCATTGAATATATAGATGAGGGTCGCGGTGAGATTGTCCATCGCATCCCAGAGCGTGGCTCTGGCGACTTCCGCATCGGCAGTCAACTGATCGTACGCGAGTCCCAAGCCGCCGTCTTCTTCCGGGACGGCAAAGCCCTCGACGCCTTTGGACCAGGCCGGCACACGATCACAACCGCCAACATCCCGCTGTTGGTGGATCTGATCGGCAAGGCTTTCTCAGGCAGGACTCCCTTCACCGCCGAGGTTTACTTCGTCACCACCCGCGAGTTGACCGACATGAAGTGGGGCACGCCGCAGCCCATTACAATCCAGGATCCCATCCTGCGCATGGCCCGCATCGTTGGCTACGGGACGTACGCAATCCAGATCGTCGATCCACAGCTATTCGTTGCCAAGATCGTTGGGACCCAGAATCTCTATCGCACTCAGGACATTCAGGGATTCTTCCGCAGCATTTTGCTGACGAAGATGATGGACCTTATTGGTGAGATGGGGAAGTCCGTTATCCAGATGGCAGCGTTCGCCGAGGAGTTGGCCGCCGGTGTGCGCGCCAAAGCTGGTGAGGACTTTGCAGCTCGCGGTGTGAACCTGACCGCTTTCTATATCGAGTCCCTGTCCCCCACCGAGGAGACAGCCAAGGCCATCGATGCTGCGGCCGCCATGGGCGCCATCGGCGACATGTCGGCTTATATGCAGTATCAGGGAGCTCAGGCAATGCGAGAAGCCGCTCAAAACCCTAGCGGGAACGCGGGCACCGGGGTTGGCTTGGGTGCTGGCGTAGGGCTAGGCGCCGCCATTGGGCAGATGTTTGGACAGACCATGCAACAACAACAGGGAGGCGGCGCAGCGGCTCAGGGTCAGGGAGCTGCAGCCCCGCCGCCCCTTCCGCAAGCCCCCACGTTCTATGTCGCGATGGAAGGCAAGCGGGCTGGCCCCTTTGACATGGCGACCCTGCAGAACATGGTCCAATCAGGCCAGATCACACCTGATACGCTGGTGTGGAAGCCAGGCATGGCCCAGTGGGCTAAGGCATCCACAGTGGACGAAGTCGCCGGGTTGCTCTCCCAGGCACCGCCGCCGCTTCCTCCCGAGGGATAGAGGAGCAACCCTCCAACTTCTTGCTACACAAAAAGCGGCCCTCTCTGAGCAAGAGGGCCGCTCTGTCCTGTAGTGAGCACAAGCCTGAAGAACTAGACCCAATGCACTGGGCCAGACTCCAAACTCAGTCCGTAGCCGTTTCCTCCACCTCAGCCAAGCCCAAAGCCGACTGCAACGCTTCCCAAGCCTCATCGGAGAGACGCGGGCGCAGTGGATTGCGCCTGAACCAACGCTTCAAATCCCGTGCCCGCACCGCGGGCACCTCAAGTGACGCATCTTCAATCGTGAGATGCGCTTCGGGGTGAATGAAGACAATCACAGCTCGCACAGGGACCTTAACGCCCTCTGGCAATGTCTTCAGCAGTGTCTCCTCAACGGCCTCCCGTTCAGCCACTGCAACCCGCTCAGGATGCCCAATCGTCTCCTGCCCCGCCAAACGACGCAGGATCCCTAGAGACTGCCGATGGCGCCATCGGCCTTCACTATATGTGATCTCTCCCCCTTGGGGCTTCACCGTCAGCACCGTCACCCCCCCAGGCTCAATCACAACGAACGGTGCCGATAGTCGATACATGAGGAGGGTATAGGTGCGATCGAGGCCTTTCAAAGCCTCTTGGATGCGACGATAGTGGGCATTGGGACCCACGTACCGTTCACCGAGATAGCTCCCCACCAGAGAGACAATAAATCCTGTCCACACAACGGCCATAGAAGCCCAGATCCACTTCGGCTTCGTGAAGACCATCACCACAGAACCCAGCAGAACCACCAAACCTACAAGCGGAGCGATTTCACCAATCCGGCGACGCCGAGCGATCCGTTTCTCATCTGCAAATACCCGCATCAACTCCCCCTATCGACTCTGCTCGATGGCCGATTTGATCGTCGGTACTACGCCGGCCTCTAC
>CAZHBB010000018.1:1927-33758 GCA_964530185.1 uncultured Anaerolineales bacterium | reverse complement strand
ACCTCTTTTGGCTCTACGTTGCCCACGAAGTTCAGGTCGCTGGCCTTCAACACTTTGAAGGTATCCCGCAACACCATAGTGCCCTTCTCCTCCTCCTCACCGTTGGCCAGCAGTCCCACCCGGGGTCTTTGAATCCTGAGCACACGTTCGGCATAGATCGCCCCCATCCGTGCAAACTGCATCAGTATCTCGGGCGTTGGATCGGCTGTGGCTCCAGTGTCCAAGAACAGCACCGGCTGAAGGGCCATAGGATAGAGAATGCACAAGGCCGGGCGACGGATGCCGCGAATCCGTCGCAGGTCGAAGATCGCCGAGGCCAGACAGGCAATCGTGTTCCCGGCTGACACAAAGGCATCGGCCTCACCGTCCCTGACCAACCTCATACCCACCCGAATGGAGGCCTGTTCCTTGCGACGCACCTCGTCGGAGTGGTCATGCATCGTGAGCACCTCCGAGGCATGGACAATACGAATGTTTAGCCCGCTGATGTCATGCTTGGCCAGCTCAGCACGCGTCTGCTCCTGCGGTCCCACCAGAATAATCTCGTCCCCCCACCGTCGGGCTGCCATGACCGCTCCCTCGACATCCGGGCCAGGACAATGATCCGAGCCAAAGGCATCCACCACAATACGCATCGAAGTTACCTCCTCCGTGGCTAGCTCAACATTTTCCTCAACTCTTTCAGGCCCCCCAAAACCATGGAGGCTCCTCATTTGCATCACCTAATGTACCAGACCACGTCTCGTCTTCCCCCAGCGATGCCACGCCCTCCGCGGGCAAAGGGCGCCCATCAAGCCAGCGCTTCGCTACCCTGGGAAGCTCCTCGCGGGTGCCATACAGCACTCTCGGGTCGGGAAGCGAAGCCAGGAATCGCCGACCATACCCCCGGGACAGCATCCGTCGATCAAGTACCACCACAATTCCCTGATCAGATGCCGTACGGATGAGTCGGCCGAATCCCTGCAAGAACCGGAGAATCGCCTCCGGTACCATATACGCATTGAAGGAGTCACCGTACATCTCCGAACGGGCCGCAATGATGGGATCATCAGGCACATCAAAGGGCAATTTCACAATAACCAGACAGGAGAGAGCTTCACCAGGCACATCCACGCCCTCCCAGAAAGAGCGGGTTCCCAAAAGCACGGCGCGCTCTGAGGCCTGAAAGTTTCGCAAGAGCTGAGTGCGGGAGGAGCCGCTTCCCTGAGTAAGCACTGTGATACCTGCCTGCGACAATGGTCCAGTGATCGCCTGGGCTGTCGCTCGTAGCTGACTGTAAGAGGTGAAAAGCGCAAGGGCTCGTCCTTCGGTGGCCTTGAACAGATCAATAAGCGTCGACTCGACAGTCTTCTGGTAACCATCTGTGCGGGGTTCAGGCATATCACTGACCAGGTACAGCAGAGCCACCGACGGATAATCAAAAGGCGACCCCAAGGCCAACTCGCGTGCCTGGTCTTCTATCCCCAGACGCTCACGGATGTAGTCAAAACGCCCCTCGATCCGCAGTGTGGCTGACGTCAAGACCACAGATCGTTTCCTCTCCAGGATATACTGAGACACCAGCGGCCCAACGTGAAGGGGGACCACATTCAGTGAAAACGCTCCGCGCGAGTCAATCTCGAGCCAGTAAATGGTGTTTGACTCGGGAGCCCCGATGAAACGACCGATCTGTTCCCGCGCCTCAACCAACACCCGGTTTACCGCCAACAGTTCAGCCCGTGCCTCTTCCAACTCAGGCAGTCCGACGTCCACAACATCGGCGAGCCCGTCGACAATCTGGGATAAAGCCTGCAAGACCAGGTCATAATACGGCCGCGTCTGCGTCCATATCGCCTGCACACTCTGCCACGCAGGCAGCGCGCGCACCTCGTCGGTCACGCGCAGCCGCGTACCGTAACCGTCACGACTCATACCCACGCGCTCCCGTAGCACAGTCTCCAGCTCTCCAAAGACGGCCTCCAACAGACTCTCGCAGTTGCCCACAGCATCGGAGATCCGAAGAACCGCCTCACGGATTTGCATTACCTCATGCCGTGGCAACCTCCTGGTCCCATCGGCTATCTGCGCCAGAAGTCCACCACGTCTCCGACCACGCCCGACCAGTCTGCCAAAAGTGTAACTCAGCGACGACCAACTCACATGGTAACGCAGCGACTCGGTGGTTGCCCGCTCCAAATGATGGGCTTCATCCACAATGAGTAGCTCATAGTTCGGCAACACCCGGTTCTGGGTAACCGCATCTGCCAGCAGCAGGGCATGGTTCACGATCAGGAGATGGGCGGCTTCCGCAAGCGCCCGCGCGCGATAGAAAAAGCAGGTCCCCTCATAAAAGTACCGACACCGTTCGGGCTCGCATGCCTCACTACCCGCCGAAAGATCGTGCCACACCTGTCGTTCCTCGGAGGTTGGAAGGAACAGCTCGTCCCCGTCCCCGTCAAGGGTGTTAGGCAGCCAGAGGAGGATTTTCGCCAGCACCCGGGCCTCCTCTACACTCCTCGGTCCGCGACGCCGGAAAGCCTCAAACTGACGCCGACAAAGGTAATGACTGCGTCCCTTCATCACTTGCCAACGGAACGGGTACAATGCCTCCATGAGCTGCGGGATATCCTTGCCCGCCAGTTGCTCCTGCAAGTTGATCGTGTTGGTCGAGATGACAACACGCTGGCCATTTTGCACAGCCCACTCGATGGCTGGAAGAAGATAAGCCAGCGACTTTCCGGTCCCAGTGCCAGCCTCTACCAGCAGATGACGCCCCTCATTGAAGGCCTCGGCCACCGCTTGCATCATCTCCACCTGCTGGGATCGATACTCATAGGCTGGGGTGACCTTGGCAATTGGGCCATCAGGGGCCAGGAGTGCGGTAAGGGCCTCGACGTCGACGGGCCGAGGCTCTCGCCGGCCCTGCAGTGGCTCTGGGATCGATTCGCGCACAAACAGAGGGCCCGCAGCATCACCACCACGCCTTGCCGCCAATTGCGCACCGATCGCACCCTGAAAGCCCTCTCGTCGCCGCCCATGCAACGCATCCTCGAAGAAGTACGTGGCCCCCCACGACACCCGGTGTCCCTGTCGCACGAGCTCCTGCAACGTGTCCAGTGGCAACTGCATGGCACGACCGAGAAGCGCCAGAAAGAGCTCGCGTGTCAGTTCCGCATCATCCAGTGCCCGGTGCGTCTGCTCGGGCAGATCGAGGCCTAGTTCCTCTACCAGGTTCGCCAAGCTATAACGACTGGCATGAGGTACCAGGATTCCCGCCAGCTCGAACGTATCGATTGCAGGGTTAGTTCTCAGCACACGCTGGCGCCGAAGGAACGCGAGATCGAAACCAACGTTGTGCCCCACCACTGGATCGCGTTTCACAAACTGAGCCACTTGCTCCGCAGCCTGGCGCGGACTGGGAGCGCCAGCGACATCCGCGTCACAGATCCCGGTGAGCTCCGTGATAAAGGGAGGGATCGGACGTCCAGGGTTGACAAAGGTCTGGAAACGCTCCATTGAGCCATCAACTCGGAAACGCACAGCACCGATCTCGATGATGGCATCCCGGCCCGGAACCAGGCCGGTGGTCTCGAGGTCCAGTGCAACGTAGGTCTTGGGCATGTAGGTCCTTTCTAAGCCTACGGCTCTGGTAAGCCATAGCCGCTGTCATTATACCCCAGCCATGCAAAAGGGAGGAATGGCACCCCATTCCTCCCTCAGCCCTCAGGCAACGCGCAGATATCACGCTTTGGCAAGTCTGTCAATCTCCTCCCGGATCCGCTGAGCCTCCGCCTTCATCTCTGCCAACCGCTCACGCTCCCTTGCGACGACGTCGCTCGGGGCTCGTTCGGCGAACGGTCCTGCCAGCCGGGCCTCACTCGCTTTGATCTGTCGTTCGAGTGCTGCAAGCTCTTTGTGCAGACGAGCCCGCTCCGCCTCCAGATCGACCATGCCCGCGAGAGGCAGATAAGCCACCACATCTCCCACCACTACGGCTGCCGCGCCCTGTAATGGGTCAGTATGCTCGACCAACTGAACTTTCTCAGGATCGAGTCGCGCCAGGAAGTCGAGTATGTCAACATTGGCCTGCAACATTGGCAAGAGCGGGCCACCCGCGATCGTTGCCGCGATGCGATGTCCGGCCTTGACGTCGTATTGCGACCGCACCGCACGGATCTCGCGGATCAAAGCCATCAGCGCACCCATCTGCGTCTCGGCCTCTTGATCGAGCCAATCATCCATGGCCATAGGCCACGGGGCAACGATGAGGGCATCCCCCTGTTTCACATTCGCTGGCAAAGCCTGCCAAATCGCCTCGGTGACGAAGGGCATGAAGGGGTGCAACAAACGCAGGGCCTGCTCCAAAACGGCCAACAACACCGCCCTGGGTGCAGCCTTGTCAGTGCCTTCACCATAGAGCCGCACTTTGGAAGCTTCGATGTACCAATCGCAAAACTCATCCCACAGGAAGTCGCGGATCTGCCGACCCGCCTCACCGTACTGATAACTCTCGATGAGGTGGAGGACATTATCAGTCACCCGCTGTAGTCGACTGAGGATCCAACGGTCCGGCAGGGTGAAAGCCCGCCGATCCACGTCGGCCAGGGAAGGTGCCGGAGCATCACCCAGGTTCATCAGGATAAAGCGAGCTGCCTGCCAGATCTTGTTTGTGAAGTTGCGGGCGCCCTCCAGTCTCCGGGGGTCCAGATTCATGTCGTTGCCAGGCGTGGAAGACGTCGTCAGGGTATAGCGAAGGGCGTCCGTCCCATATTCCTCAATGATATAGAGCGGGTCATACTTCCAGGCGTCAGGCATGGATTTGCTGATTTTCTCACCCCGCTCATTGCGGATCAAGCCATGAAGATAGACCGTGTGATAGGGCACCTGTCCCAGGAGTGCTAGGGAGAGCATTGTCTCACGCGCCACCCAGAAGAACAGAATGTCGTACCCCGTTTCTCGCATATCGGTCGGGAAGAAACGTCGCATGTCAGGCGCGTCCATGTCAGGCCATCCCAACGTGGAGAAAGGCCAGAGCCCTGAGGAGAACCATGTGTCCAACACATCCTCATCCTGTCGGATGTCTTCGCTCCCGCACACGGGACAGACTGTGGGGTCCTGGATGGCGCTCCATTCATGGCCGCAACTATCGCAATACCATACGGGAATCCGGTGTCCCCACCAGAGCTGACGGCTGATACACCAATCCCGGATGTTCTCCAACCAATGGAAGAAGACTCTTTCGAACCGTTCGGGCACGATGCGCATGTCACCCCGACGCACTGCCGCAATCGCCTGTTCCGCAAGTGGCTTAGTCTTCACAAACCACTGAGTGCTGATCATAGGTTCGATGACTGTATTGCAGCGCTGACAGTGCCCCACGCTGTGGCGATATTCCTCCACTCGTACCAGCAATCCCTCCTTCTCAAGATCAGCGACGATGGCCTCCCGACAGGCATAACGTTCCAAGCCCTGGTAGGGTCCTGCATTTTCGTTCATCGAACCTGTCTCGGTCAGCACATTGACCTGGGGCAACCCATGGCGATGTCCGATCTCATAGTCTGTCGGGTCGTGGGCCGGAGTCACCTTCACCGCCCCCGTGCCGAACTCCGGGTCCACCGCCTCATCGGCGATCACCGGAATGCGACGCTCAATGGCCGGCAACACGACTGTTTTACCTATGTACTGGCGCCACCGGGGATCATCGGGATGCACCGCCACCGCGGTGTCACCCAAGATGGTCTCAGGCCGCGTCGTCGCCATCTCGATGAAATGCGTAGCTCCTTCAGCCCAACGACCACTACCCCAAGGATGGCGTGGGCCGTCCCAACCATCGTCCACGACAGGATAGCGAATAAACCAGAGATGGCTGTCGTGTTCCTGCGGCACCACTTCCAGGTCGGAGATAGCTGATTCACATCGCGGACACCAATTGACCATGTACGGTCCACGATAAATGAAGCCGCGTTCATAGAGCGTCACAAACGCGACGCGCACCGCATGGCTAAGCTGTTCGTCCAGGGTGAATCGCTCTCGATCCCAGTCGCAGGACACCCCCAGCTTCCTGTGTTGTTCGGTGATGCGAGCATGCGTCACTTCTTTCCAGGCCCAGGCCCGCTTCACAAAGGCCTCCCGCCCGATGTCATGACGGGTAAGACCCTCCTTGGCCAGCTCCCGCTCCACAACATTCTGCGTCGCGATGCCCGCATGGTCGCAGCCCGGCAGATAGAGCGTCTCATAACCACGCATCCGATGGTAACGTGTAACCAGATCCTCAACCGACGCAGTGATCGCGTGCCCCAAGTGCAGGACACCGGTCACATTAGGCGGCGGCATAGTGATACAGAAACGGGGACCATCCCGACTGGCTAACCCCAACGCGACGAGCGTCTCAGGCTTAAAATATCCCTGACGCTCCCACCACTCGTAGAGCCGCGATTCATGTTCAGCCGGATTATAGGTCTTTGCCAGCTCTGCCATCTCATCCTCCCATGGATCCATGGATCTTCATCATCATCGTCCACTGACACAAAAAGCCCAATCCATCCCAGGGACGAATTGGGCTCCGCGGTACCACCCTGTTTCATCGATCAACTCAGATCGATGCACCTCTGCCATCCACTGTGCCGCCCCGCCTATCCAGACGACTGTGACGACCACAAAGGATGCTCGCTATAACGGGCGAACCCGGAATGACTTACTCCTTCGTTCAGACACTCAGCTCCCGGGCGACCTTCAGTAGTTGGCCCAGTGGAAGGCTTGCAGCCAATGGCCTCCCTCTCTGCCCGTGGACAGACCACGGTTCACCTGTGCCGGGGCAACGTACCCCCTACCTACTCCTCCCGCTCGCCGCTTTTAACAAATAACCTGTTACCCCTATTTTAGGCGCGATTGCCTCCATGTCAAACAGCGTACTGTGCACAGGCGTTTGCAGTCTGCCTAGTGCGACGGCCATACCGTGGTCAATCATGTGGCACCTTTGGCCCCCATTCTCTGCCTCTGTGCTATCCCTAAGAACCTCACAAGCAACCAGGCTCCAAGATCATTTGCACGGTCAGGCTACAGAGTAAGCCGGAGATAGAGCCGCGGCAGAAGCTGGGGCAACATCGTGACATCTGAGAGGATCACATAGCGATGATGGGGAAACATCAACTCCAGGTCAGCCGGGCTGTTGTCATCCGTCGAAATACAGAAAGTATGCAACCCTTGTCGCAGGTTCTCCTGACATGCCATGCGAACATCGTACTGAGCATAACCCGTACCCGCATCATAACCAGAATCCATTGGCTTGCCATCAGTGATCAGCAAGATCAACCGCTGCCGGGCGACGACCTGACCCAGCCGGTACCCCGCATGCCGCAGCGCCGCTCCCATCCGCGTAGCGCTACGCGGATATGCCCCCATCACATTGCCGATCACCCGCCGATCCCATGGATCGGCGAAATCCTTGAAGACAAGAAACTCACACTGCTCACGACCATTCCCGCTAAAACCGCAGATGGCGAACCGATCCCCAAGAGCCGCCAGTCCATGCCCCAGCACCAACGCAGCACGTTTCTCCAATTCAATCGTCTTCATCCGCGCAGCCTGTTGATTGATCGTACTCCCCGTAGACCCACTCACATCGAGCAGGATCAACACGGCCAGGTCGCGTTTGTTGTGGTACGGCTTTTCGTAGAAGTTGATCTTAATGCCTGGCGTACGCCGATGCTGCACCAGGTAGTCCAGGAGTTGGTCAACATTGATCGTATCCCCATCACTGAGGAACTTCTCCTTACTCAGGTCGGGCCGCAGCATCTCGAAGAGCCGCCGCGTCCGTTGTGCCAGCGTGACGATATCAGGGGGAAGGTCCGCAACCCCACGACCTTCTACCCGCCTTTCGTACACATGACAGTAGTTCCTGTAGTAATCGTTCTCCTCCTGGCTCCATTCATCATACACATAGGCAGCCGGGATGCCTATTTGATCACGCTCGGTCTCCCCCTGCGTCTCCTGCTGCGTTCTGGCACTTGCCACCAGAGGCTGTTTGGGCTCTTCTGCCTCACGCGCTCGTTGCGCTCGCCGCGCCTCTCGCTTCAGGTCAGCCACGAGAGTGTCAGCGGGGGGACGGCTCACGCCAGCCGGATACAGGAAATCGGGCAGAAAGGCGAATGGCCTCAAGAGCTCACGGGAGAGACCTGGATAAGCATCGGCGGCACGTTCCAAAAGATCAGGAGTCAGCAAAGATGCCAGGTCTATGGTGTTGACCGCACGGTCTACGAGCTCCAAGAGATCCGACAGGACACGCGCCTCTGAGGCATTACCGACGCCCATCAGATCGAAGAACAACTGCTCAGCCGCGCTCATCGGGACCCGCGCCCTTGCCTCAGCACGGAGCCCAAACGACACTAACCTCCGGGCACCAGGCCACGCGCGGTTGATACCACGGAGGATACGGACATATTCCAAGACCTGGAAACCGTTCAGACGCAGTATGCTGTCACCGACCAATGCACGACACGTAGGATAATCAGGATGCCCATGAATCGCAGGAAAGCCCCCCTGCACCAACATACCTGCTGCCACCACAGCGCACAGCCGGTACCAGTCTCGGTTTTGCGGAGCATCGTCGAAGAAACGGATGCGTGCAGGAAGATAAAGCCAGTGGCTCAAACAGACGACGCGTGAACCTCTCTCGATCAACTCATCGCTGTCGAGGCGGCCGAGATCCCCCACTTCGACATCGGTTCCAGTGAGCGCCCGCAACAGGCCGGTCAGGGAATGCGTAAGATCCTTCAGACATGCTTCCTGGGTGAGGGCCTGAAGCATCAGCTCTGACGTCCTGAGCGTCCCCATCAGAAACTTCAATCCGGTCTGCTTGTTGTGATGATAGGCCCGGATACCCTGTACAATATAAATGTCCAGTTGCGCGTCTGTGAGGCGCTCCCGAAGATTTTTGTATCCCGTCAGGAATGCCAGGGCCAAATCTTCGTCAACCGCGCGCAGCCTACGCAGCGCATGAATCAGGTATTGGACATCACTTGGAGACTGGCCAAAACCTCCCTCACCCAGCGTGCGGAAGAATGTGATCCCATAGTGCAACTTGGACTGGGCGAACTCTCGCCCAAGCTGAGTGACCTCGGCAAAGAGAACTGGTAGGTCGAACAACCACGATGTGCGCGGGTTCCAGGCCGCCAGAAATTCCTTCAGAACGTAATCGAAGTGCTGTTGTTCCGAACAGCGTAACAGGGCAAAGAAGGCATCCGTCACCTCAGGGCGCTCCTCACCGATGAGCCCCTGATCGAACATGGCCTCTAGCGTCTGAGCAAAGATGTCACGATATCCCCAACAGACGCTGGATAACTTGAAACCATGATAGTGGTCCTCCATCAAACGCTCGGACCTCCCGACAACCTCCATTAAGGAAGACCTCACGTGGGCACCCCGACAGTCTGGCGCACCACCACCCTACCGGGCACTCTCCATCAGATCACCGAAATAGAGCGCAATGATATCTGCGATAGTCGACATAATCTGCGGCTCATCGGTCAAAGTCTGCCCAATCGCGTAAGTGCAGGCGTCCTGTGGCGCCAATCCCTGACGGATAAGCTTGCCAGCATACACCAACAGGCGGCTGCTCACCCCCTCATCCAGTCCAAACCCCTTGAGCTCTCTGATCTTCGCGCCCAGCTCTGCAAGCCGGCGACTCTGCGTTTCCGGCAAACCCGTCTCGATCTCAATGATCCGCGATTCTAGGTCCACCGACGGGTGGGAAAAGATCAGACTCGCGAAGCGCTGCTTGGTGGACTCCTTGAGATCCTTGACGATACTCTGATAGCCTGGGTTGTAGCTGAGTACCATCATGAAGTGTGGATGAGCATGTACAACCTCTCCCGTCTTGTCAATATACAGCACGCGACGATGGTCCGACAAAGAATGAATGACTACCGTGGTGTCTTTGCGCGCCTCAACGATCTCGTCCAGGTAGCAGATAGCGCCATATCGCACAGCCAGCGTCAGCGGTCCATCCTGCCACACCGTCTCTTCATCCTTGAGAAGGAAACGGCCTACTAAGTCTGCCGCCGTGAGATCCTCATGGCATGAAATGGTGATCAATGGCAGATCGAGCCTGTACGCCATATACTCCACAAATCTCGTCTTGCCACAGCCTGTGGGGCCCTTCAAGATCAGAGGAATCTGCGAACGGAAGGCGGCCTCAAAAACCGCCACTTCATTGTCCTGAGGAATGTAGTTTGGCTCATCATGGATACGAAACTGCGCGATGATTGACTCACCAGCCACAGACGACACCTCCTTGATGCTGCAAGGAAACATACTTGCGCTCTCTATTCTCTAGGCTATCGGGATTAATCATAGTACCATATGGGTGTTCGCCCAGGGGGAAAATTGGGGAGCCACAGGGTCAACACATCAGTACGTACAGTCCCACCAGGGAGATAACTGCTGTCTCACACCCTGTCCCATCTCTCCAGGCACACCTTAAGCCACCGGCTCAGCGGGCAAGGTTGCAGAGTTATTGATAGACCACAAAAACGGGGCTCGGCGTGAGACTCATCACCTCGCTCGGCGCCATCAACGGTACGTCATACTCATAGAAGAGTTTCATACCGCCGTGCTCCCAACCAGGTTCTCCTGCATACTGGATGTAATCACCTTTCTTGGCCCCCGGACCGCCGAATCCATCGGCATCCCACAGGAGATCGACGTAAGGATAGTCAATCAGGAGCTCTTTGCCGCTGAACATACGGTCGTCAAACTGATGGATGACGAGCACTTTCCGCTCCCCTACTTGCTGGGCCACAGCGTTGAGCCACGCCTGAACCTCATTGACCTGCGCTCCAGTCATCGTGCCAATCCGCTGCCCTGGGACGGCCCACTCCTCCGCCATCAGAAACTCCGGATCGATGGCCAGGTGCACACCAGGCTGCTGGAGAAATGGCGCCACATACTCCACCTCCGCCATGACAGGGCTATGGCCAGGTTGAATGTCCAGCACACAGAACAACCCAGACGTCCGTGCCACGTCGATCCACTGGGCAATCCGCTCATGAGGCACACGATGGACATAATCGCCATCCGCCCCTGGAAAAGCATCGGCGATCGTAGTAACCATGTGGAAGAAAGGTACTACCTGCACCCCAGGTAGGATTGCCTGGTAAGCCAGTGCCTGCTCCCGGGCAAGACGAACGGTCTCCTCCGCCGAGTACCGTCCCAGGATCCCCAGCCCCCGTCCCAGGGGCGTGCCATAGAGCCCAACCCAGACGCGGTTATCGAACTGAGAAGCGAACCCTTCAGGTGGGGCTGCAGCCAGGAGTGTCGGTGGAGCTCCAGTTGGCGGCGTCGAAGCCATAGGTGTTGCTGTTGCACCCGTGGAGCCCGATGATGTAACAGGTTCAGTTGCACCGACAGCCAGGGTCAGCGTCGGCGCAGGAGTCTCCGTCGCCGGCACAGGCGTTGGCGACGACGTGGCTGTAGCAGTGGGCGTCGCTGAAGGCAACGGTGTGGGAGAGGCTGTCGGCGTGGCGGTAGGAGGTACCGTCGCCGTTGCGCTAGGAGTAGGGCTGACCGTCGCGGCGTCAACCTCCGTCGGGGAAGCCATGGCGGTTGGAACCCTGGTGACTGGAGCTGGCGGATCCGCCTCACCAGGCTGTGGCCACAGCAGAAATGGGAACATCCCCTCCTCCACCGCCCAGACACCGGCCAGGATCATGATTCCCAAGGCCAACGCACTGAAGGCCATAAGAAAAAACTTACGGCTAGCTCCTATGTTGTGTTCACGTCCTGGCTTTCGGTTCGTCATACTCATAGCTCCTTAGGCGATCCCAGGACAAAAGGGAGGTGGACACAGATCATCACCCAGATAGATCCCCAATAGATCGCGCAAGAGTGTCGCCGAGGAAGGAATTGGATTGGGTTCATTGATCATCAGCGTAACGGTGCCGAAAATATCGGTCGCGTAGACGACACCCATCTGCTTGCGTCCCAAAGAACCAAGTGGATGTATAGGGGCCAACGCCACCGGTTTCACTGACAACACATAATGACCATCACGCAATCTCTCGGCCCGAGCAACCAACCGATACCGCTCCCCATGCGCCACAGCCTCCCGCAGCGCCTCGACAGAGACATCGTGGATCCCCACTCTCTCCACGTCCCCTAGCTTAAACGTCGTGCCCAACACAGCATTGGCCAGTATGACCAGCTTGGCCGCAGCATCCCACCCATCCAGATCCCACGATGCGTCAGCTTCCAAAACCCCCTCAGCACGTGCCGTCTCGATGGCCTCCTGCCAGGGGGTCCCTTCCGCCAACATATCCATTATGTAACCCGTCACGAGGTTCGGGACGGCCTCTATCCGATGGATCTCCGCGCCTCTCAGATCACGACAACCGTAGTTGATAGCCGCCAATCCCCCAGCCACAGTACCATCATACCGCAGCTTCACACCATGCGTGCGGGCCAGCTCGTGCAATTCAGAGAACGCCAGGACCAGCGGGCCTTTGTTCGCGGTGACCACATGCATGCCCTTCTTCAACGCGGTCCGCACACATGATAGCCCAGGCTCCCCACCCTGTGCCAGATTTACGGGGGACACCTCGAGCAGGATATTGGCATCCACAGACGACACCAGATCCACCGCCTTCCAACCTAGACGTCCCCCACCTGGATAATGTCCAGCGCTTAATCCATCTCGCTTGAGCCTGACAAGAGTCGATAGTCTCAACCCTTCTGCATCGTAAGCCGCCCCTCTGCTATCCACAGCCCCCACCAGACGCAAGGCCAACCCATAGCACTCACGCAACAGATGGTCTTTTTCTATCATGATCTCGCAGAATCTGCGCCCCAGATTGCCCAATCCCACTAACACACACCGCACCTCTCGCATCACTCCTCCTCCTCATGCTACGGCGGTCAAATGCTACGGCATCTGACCGCCACGACATCCAAATGGCCGCGGCCCTCCAGCATGCTTTAGGCATCCAACCGCACAGCCAGCAATGGCACCAGCATCTCCTCAGGCGTGAGCCCGCCATGTCGTCCTGCCAGCCGTGTTGCCCCTTCCCGGTCAGCCACCAATGCCGCCCCTCGCCGCGCAATGCCAACGATGTCCCCCAACCGGAACGCGGTTTCATGATAAGCCGGGCCAGGCCCCAGAAGCCCACTTGCGAGGACCTGTTCACGCGTCAGGAAAACGAATCGATCTCCGAACTGCTCAGTCAGATACCCCAAAGTACACTCTAACATGCCCTGGCGCACATAGAAGAACGGCACGCGGCTTTCCCCCACTGGCCGCATCCACAGCATGTCACGGAGTGCTGGGTGATCTTCCAACACAACAACCTCCTCAAGTGGTGTCAGGATTTGACCGTGATCGGCCGTCAACAGCAACAACGTGCCTTCCCGATCCTCTGGAAGGAGTCGATCCAAGAACAAGCGTTCCATCAAAGTCGAAATAGCCAGGATCTCCGCATCGTCGGTCTCATCCTCTGGGCCGTATCGATGTCCCAGCGTGTCAACGGCGGGCCAGTAGCCTCCCAAAACCATGCGCTCATCACAATGCTCATGCAATACCCGCCGCAACGTCACCCAGAAGTCAGAGGCGTAGCTATGAGCATGGATCTCCTGCACACCCCGAAAATGCATACGCGAAAGGGGAGTCTCCGTATACTGTTTGAGGATGACTGTGTGGCTTGATATCCCCTGGCTGGCCAACAACTCAGCCAGAGACGGCACAGGCAAGAACGTCACGGGATCAAACCCCCAGCGCAACAGGGTCCCACTGAAAGGTTCCGCAGGGGAAGAGAAGCCAATAGCCTCCACCGCCATGGACCATTCCCGCAGATACAGCTCATAAGCGAGAAGCCCGTGACGGATGGGAGGCTGCATCGTCCAGATCGAGCTCAACACACTGTTGGTTGTAGACAGAAATGTCGTGGTAATGGGCAACAACCGCCCCTTCTGTCCCAAACGATGAAAGACCAGATCTGGGTGACGTGCCATGGCCCGCTGGAGCTGCCTCCATCCCAGCGCATCCATCACCAATAATACAATCCGCTCCACGCCCTCTCCGAGATCCCCCGGAATGTCACGCTCAAGGGGAGGGAGCCCCCCTCTGAGCTGGGCCCCTAACAATGAGGCTACTGTAGCACCCAGGTTCCCCACTGAACGCCCCTCATAGCGAGGCCACACGAACCCATCTGGAAAGTCGACCGTAGTCCACCCTGCAGGTCGATGACTCAGGAGTTCTTGCTCCACTGTGCTATAGTCCACGCTCCAGTCTCCTTGATCTCAGAATCATAGCCGGCACCATCAAACACCTGATATCTTCAGCAGTACAGCCTTGAACACTGCCCCATCATCGCCAGGCGGTTACCACTGGCGGTCACCTGCCTCAGGGCCATCGCCACGACACCTCACTCGTTGGCGCCCAGCACCGACTGCAAGATCGGGCGCATCGCCTGCGCCGCTCGCGCCCGGTGGCTAACCCGGTTCTTCTCCTCTGCACTCAGCTCCGCCATCGTCTTGCCCAGATCAGGCAGATAGAAGACCGGATCATAGCCGAAGCCCCCCCTACCAGCCGGCGCATCGGCGATCCGCCCCTCACATACACCCTCCACGGTGAACGCTCTTCCATCGGGGAGCACCAGCGCCGCCACACAGCGGAACCTGGCGCCGCGACGGTGAGAGGGTACACCCTGAAGCACCCGAAGCAGAGCTTGATACTTCACCTCATCCGGCCCAGGATGGAACCTGGCAGACCGCACTCCGGGAGCGCCATCCAGAGCGTCCACTTCCAGGCCGGAATCATCGGCCAGCGTCGGCAGTCCCGAGGTCTGACACAATGCCCTGGCCTTGAGAAGGGCGTTGGCTGCATAGGTATCCCCAGTCTCGGGCACACCCTCGTGAATCCCTAGTTCCTCAGGTAGAACCAACTCCAGATTCAATCCCTGTAAGAGGGCCGCCCATTCGCGCCGTTTACCCCGATTATGGGTTGCCAACACAATCTTAATGGGCCTTTCCATCGTTCTCCCTATCCCCGTATAAGCGCAACTTTCGTCGAAGTCGAATGCGTCTGTGCTCGAGCTCTGACAGCGCGCGCAGGCGACGCATACCTCGCGGCCACTCAGCAGCCCGCCTCAACGCCTGGTCGGTGGCTTCAAGCGCAGCCTCGAGATCCCTTTCGTGCCATTCGTGGAACTTGGCCAGCTCCACCAACGGTTCTGTCGCCCCGGGTACTGCTTCAGCCCAGGTCCGCCAAACTGAAAGAGCTTGCTCCCAGGCACCAGCTCGTTTGTACCGCCTTCCCAACTCGCTCCACACCCGCACAGCCCATCCAAGGTCTAAGGTCTCCGGCCTGCACGACACAGCTTTCTGCCAGGCGACCAGAGCAGCCGGTTCATCCCCTGCACGCGTGTATACCCGCCCCAGGCCCACCCACTCGGCTGGCGCGAGGCCCATTGAGTCCGGCGCCTCCACGACGCGGGCAATATGCACAAGTAGTGAGACTAGGCTCAACACGTCAATCTCGTTGTGATAGAAAATGCGTGTTATCTGAGAGAGGTCCCCGGTTTCCAGGTATTGCCGATAGAGAAACGGGATCAGAGCCGAAGGGATATCCTCTTCCGCCCTTTCGATCCCCAAAATGCGCCGTTCGAGCTCAGACAGGCGACGGGAAGGCAGATGATCGCGCCAGAGTTGACGGGCCACACGCAGGAGATCCAAATGAGGAAGCATCCAAATCCCTGGCAGCATGCGGTTGAGGATAAACCGCGTCCGCAGGATAGGCACATCAAAACCCATCCCATTGAAGGTCACCAATCCGGTGGCCCGCTGGAGCACCTGCTCTAAATAGGCCAACGCACCGGCTTCCTCCTCCGGCGATCGCATGAAAATCAGATTGAGTTGCAGGCCGTAGCCATCCCACACACCTGCCCCGATCAGAAACGGGAAAGTGCCCGTGCCCCCCGCCAATCCCGTCGTTTCAGTGTCGAGAAAAGCTGGATATGGCCCAAGGTCAGGCACAGCCAGGGTCGCCAACACACCCTTGGACACACCCGGCAGTTCGCCCAGGCGATAGCACCCATGCACATAATCTGGTTCATATCGCCGCTCGAGCAGCCAAAACGTGCCCTCGCCAACGCATACCTCTCGGCCAGGGAGTATTGAAGCAGATGTGTCGCAGACCACATCTGAAACTTCGAGCCCTTCACCTCCCCCTTGTTCAGGGCGCAGGCCTCCCAGCCCCCGCACGACTCCCAGACGCCTCAGCCGTTGCTCCAGCGCATCGTTCATATTGTCTACGGTCCGCCGTTCACTCGGCAATCATCGGCACGGCGGCGCCAAATGTGCGCGCCCAGCGACTGAAGCTTCGATTCAATCCGCTCATATCCTCGGTCGATCTGCCGGATATTGTAGATCCGACTGGTGCCCTCGGCTGCGAGAGCTGCGATGAGCATCGCCATCCCCGCACGGATGTCTGGGCTCTCCATGACATCACCCCGCAGTCTCGACGGACCATAGATCAACGCTCGATGGGGATCACAAAGGACAATCCGGGCCCCCATAGGGATCAACTTATCGACGAAGAAGAGGCGGCTCTCGAACATCTTCTCGTGAAACAACACCACCCCAGAACACTGTGTAGCGGCGACCAGAGCGATACTCATCAGATCAGCGGGAAATGCGGGCCAGGGGGCGTCCGAGATAGAGGGAATCGCACCACCCAGGTCCGGCACAATCTCCAGGGTCTGATCATTCGGGATGTAGACACTGTCCTCACGCACCTCGATCTCGATCCCCAGGCGTCGGAATGTCAGCCGGATCATCCGAAGATGCTCCGGCACCGCGTTGTGAATTAAGACCGAGCCTCGAGTCGCAGCAGCCAGGGCAACGTAGCTCCCCACCTCAATGTGATCGCTGCCTATCGAGAATTCGGTCCCGTGAAGACGCGGGACGCCTGTGATCACCAGGGTGTTCGTTCCCACACCTTCAATCTGAGCCCCCATCCGATTCAACATGCGACACAAATCCTGCACATGTGGTTCTGAAGCCGCATTGCGCAACACAGTTGTCCCTTGCGCCAGCACAGCCGCCATCACGGCGTTCTCGGTGCCTGTGACACTAGCCTCATCTAACAGAATGTCGCTCCCCTGCAACTTACGCGTGGAAACCTGGAACCTCTGTCCCTGAAGGATCAATTCAGCCCCCAGGCCCTGAAAGGCCAGGAAATGCGTATCAACCCTCCGGCGACCGATGACATCCCCGCCCGGTGCGGGGATGGAACACTGCCCCAGGCGAGCCAGCAGGGGACCGACGATCAAAATGGAACCGCGGATCGCCTGGAATCGCTGAGGGTCGATGGCTGCTGCTCCATCTGGCACCAACTGATGAGCGTGGACACGCCAGGTATGGGCATCCTCCTTTAGGACGGATGCCCCAAGCGCTTCAAGCAGCGACCCCATCACCTCTACATCGCGGATGGCGGGCAAGTTATGCAAAGTGACCGGTTCATCCGTCAG
Source organism: uncultured Anaerolineales bacterium (assembly GCA_964530185.1). Classification (GTDB taxonomy): domain Bacteria; phylum Chloroflexota; class Anaerolineae; order B4-G1; family SLSP01; genus PWVB01. The sequence continues at coordinate 16,263 of CAZHBB010000018.1, read as the reverse complement.
GAGACAGGCTGCCAGAACAGGCAAAGCCGCATTCTTGTTACCCGCGGGCCAAATCTCACCCTGTAGGGGGATTCCCCCCTCAATCTCAAAGTACTCACTCATGTTAGGCATGATGACTTCTCCCCACTAGCTCACTGCCACGAGCTCCACAATGTCGCCCACGTGCACGTCGAGCACATTTGCGCCATGTCCCAGGTTCACAGCGATCTCCAACATCCCCTCACTGCCCACCAACGCCAGCGGAGAACCTGCGGCCACCTCGCCGTAAGTGTGTCTCACCGGCCCTACATCACGCCCCGCGACACGGACCCGAAATCGGCGTGCGTTGAGCAAGTGTGCTGACCGATCACCAAAGGCTGGGTCCAGATGCAGGATCCCGCCCTCCCAAATCAATCGACCGATGCTGCTGATCGCGTTGCCAAACCGATCCACATGGAGGATCTCACCTACAACACGGTCGGTCTCAATATCAAGACGCGGCGTCGGTAGACGGATAGGAGCATCTACAACAGGACCCAACTCCTTGAGCGGCACGCCCATGGCAAGATGAGCCGCCGCTGGGGCAAAAACATCACGCCCGTGGAAAGTGCTACTGACCACTTGCCTCTGGTAGCGACGCTCGGCGAGCACCACCGTCAGATGGGGAGGCGCCGCTTCCCATACGTAGGAAAAGACGCCGTTGTCTGGGCCTACCAGCAGTCCCCATGCCGTCTCAGATGCTATGGGCCTTCGACTCGTGCCCACGCCTGGATCGACAACCACCAGATGGACTGAATCCTGTGGAAAGTAAGGCAGACACGTCCAAAGCACATAAGCTGCCTGCCTGACGTCTTGAGGAGCGATCGCATGGGTGATATCTACAAAAGTCGCCTCTGGAGCGATACCGAGCATCACGCCTTTCATGGTCCCCACATACCCATCTTCAACGCCGAAGTCTGTAGTCAGGGTAATAATCATGATGTCTCCTCAGGGATCCATTCGTTGGTGCATAAAATGGTAGCATCGCCACAAACCGTGTCAAAGGCCCTCAAACCCCGCGCCGAAAGCGCCGCCACCCGGCCCACAGTGCATCCCGCACCGGTTCGACGTCCAACAAGAGTGCCAGCGGACCATAAGTTGCAGCCCCCAACAAGACACCGCCCCCGGCCTGCCAAAGCACGTGCTGGGGCCCCCACTCACGCCACAGTGCCAACACCAATGCCATGCCACTGGCGGAGAGCAGAACTCGCCCGGCCGTGCGGCCCAGCCCAACCCATTCCACCGTCCCCAATCGTCGGCGCAACCACATCACCAGCAGCACCATCTCAAGCAAGGCCGCAACCGCTGTCGCCAAGGCCAGACCTGCCAGTGGCAGGAGTCTCAAAGTCCTGAAGAGAGGAGGAAACACCAGACCCAACACACCATTAAGCACCACCGCAATGACTGCCGCAATAGCAGGGGTCCAGGTATCCTGAAGCGCATAGTAAGCTCGACCTAAGACTTCCAACGCGGAGTGCCCAACCAAACCGAGAGCAAAGAAACTCAAAGCCGCAGCTACGGCCTGGGTAGACCCGGCGTCGAAAGCCCCCCGCTCAAAGGCGAGCGAGACCAAAGGTTCACCAAGCGCCACGAGGCCCACTGAAGCAGGAATGGTCAGCGCCACCAACATACCCAAAGCCCGATTCAGCGTGCGCCGCAGCGCCTCAGTATCGCCCTGGGCAGCCTGCGCGGAGAAGGTGGGGAAGACCGCCGTGCCTACGGCCTGAGCGAAAACTCCCTGAGGAAGCAACATGATCCGCCAAGCGTACTCAAGAGCAGAAATCGCGCCCGGCCCCTGTCGCGAGGCGAGATTGTTGATTACGATCATGTTGATCTGGGCTGCTGCCATACCCAGAGTTCGCGGACCCAAAAGCCGTCCCACATCACGCACACCGGGATCCCCCCACCCCAGTGTGGGCCAATAACGGGCCCGATAGCGTAACAGACCTGGCAATTGCACGCCGAAGTGCCCTACAGCCCCCACGACCATGCCCAGGGCAGGGCCCATGGCCCCTAACTGTGTGGTGCCTCCGACGATGCCCCCTACGATCAAACCGACATTGTAGATGATCGGTGCCAATGCCGGCAGTAAGAAGTGGCGATGGGCATTGAGGATTCCCATCACCAGCCCACTGACCGAAAAGATGGCCGGTGTGAGCAGCATGACACGCATCACATCGACGGTCCGAGCCTGGACAGCGACGGGAAGCGCAGGTGCCAATAGGGTTCGCACCAACCAGGGCGACACAACCATCGCCAAGAGGCTCATAGGAAGCAACAAGACAAGCAACCAGGTGATGATCGCTGACGCCAACCGCCAGGCATCCTCCTTACGGTCTTCTGTCAAACGCTGGACAAATAGCGGGAGAAATGCCGAGGCAAGAGCCCCACCAGCCACAATCAGGAAGAGCGCTTCAGGCACGCGCACCGCGGCGACATAGGCATCCATCTCGGGCCCGGTCCCAAAGAACGCACCAAAGACGATCTGGCGCACCAGACCGAGGAGACGACTGATTGCGAAAGCAGCCATCACCAGCGCCGCGGCCCGCGCCACACCACGCTCCCCAGTTTCATCCATAGAACGCAATTATAGCACAGGCGCATTGCAGGACCCTGCTCGCCATTCCCTATGGTGCACTGATCTTTGAAGCCTAGACCAAGGTATGCCAGGGCCACCTCATCAAGTCAGCCGCACCGGGAAAATTGTGAGCAATGACCCGTGCTCGGTGGCAAGATAGCGCGCTTGCACTATCATAGTGCCAGGTAATCCGAGACCAACACTCAGGAGAACACCCGATGAGCGACGAACTGGAACGCTTTTTCAACCCCCAAGGCGTGGCGGTTATCGGCGCCAGCGCCAATCCCCAAAAGTTAAGTTATGGTGTCGTGCGCAACCTCAAGGAACATGGCTATCCTGGCCCCATCTATCCAGTAAATCCGAAGGGAGGAGAGATTCTGGGGCTTAAGGTATACCCCTCCATCGGCGCTGTGCCTGACCCCATCGAGCTGGCAGTCATCATGGTGCCCGCCCCCTTCGTCGAGGGCGTCCTGCAGGAATGTGGAGAACGCGGCCTCAAAGCCATCATCATCATCACCGGGGGCTTCCGTGAGGCGGGACCCGAAGGTGCCGCTGCCGAAAAGCGGCTTAAGGAGATCGCTCAGAGCTACGGGATGAGGATCATCGGCCCCAACTGCGTGGGAGTCATGGATGCACACCTTCCATTGGATACCACGTTCATCGCTGCCATGCCCCGTCCGGGGTACATTGGGTTCGTCTCTCACTCAGGCGCGATCTGTGGAGGGACCATCGACTGGGCTCGGCAGATGAGCGTGGGCTTCAGCCGCATTGCCAGCCTGGGCAACCAACTCGATGTCGACATTGCCGATGGCATCCACATGATGCAAAACGATCCTCACACCCGCGTTATCAGCATCTACGCGGAGGGATTGCCCAACGGGAGACGGTTCGTCGAGGCAGCCGCTGCTGTCAGCCGGCACAAGCCTGTCATTGCACTTAAAGCGGGACTTACGTCAGCCGGCACCAGAGCCGTGGCCTCGCACACCGGCGCACTGGCCGGTAATGAACAGGCGTACTTGGCGGCATGTCATCGGGCCGGTGCGCTCGTCGTCCAATCACTCCAGGAACAGAACGATGTGGCCCTGGCATTGGCTACCCAGCCTCTGCCACGGAGTAACCGGGTGGCGATCTTGACCAACGCGGGGGGGCCTGCTGCGCTGGCAGCCGATGAGCTGGATCGGTGTGGCCTGCGCATGGCCGATCTAGGCCCCGAGACCCAAGAGAAACTCAAGGCAGTGACCCCACGCGGTGCACAGCTTGGGAACCCCGTGGACATGCTCGGTGGCCCCCAGGCGGAGATGTACCAGGCCGCTGGCAAGATCTTGTTGAGCGACCCGGGCGTAGATATGCTGCTGGCGATTTTCGTGCCTCAGGCCATCACGCCGGTGAACGACGTGGCCCGTAACGTTATTGCCGCTGCTCAGAGCGCAGACAAACCCGTCGTCTGCTGTCTGGTAGGTGGTGAGAGTATCACCGAGGCTATCCGCATCCTCAACGAGCATGATGTGCCGTTCTATCAGGATCCCAATCGCGCAGCGCGTGCCCTGGCGGGACTGGTACGTTACCAGGCCCTACGGACTCGGCCAGATATTACCCCCCAGCCGGTGCTTGATATAGATCGCACGGCCGCCTACGAACTGCTCACACAGGCCTGGTCGGACTCAGAGGCGGCTTTCACCGACCCAGCAACGGCAGCGCGGATCGTCGCCACCTATGGCATTCAGGTGCCCGCCGCAGAGGTAGTCACCGAGGTGGAGACAGCCATTGAGGCGGCGGAGGACTTGGGCTATCCGGTGGCCTTGAAGCTCATCGCGCGGGATGTGGTGCACAAAGCCGATGTGGGTGGAGTGGCACTCAACCTAGAAGGTCCAGACGCAGTCCGTGACGCTTTTCAGCGGATGGGGAAAGGCCGCGCAAAGCCACGCATGATGGTGCAGCAAATGGCACCCAGGGGGGTCGAGGTCATCCTCGGTGCTCAACACGACGTACAATTCGGCCCACTGCTGATGTTTGGACTGGGTGGGGCACTGGTAGAAGTGCTGCGGGACGTGGCTTTCCGCCTAGCACCTATCCACCCACAGGATGCCGAAGGCATGGTCATGGAGACCGCTGCCGGGCAAATACTACAGGGCGTGAGGGGTCAGTCACCCAAAGACATACGGGCCGTCATCGACATCGTACGGCGGCTTGGCCAGCTCGTCAGCGACTTCCCCTGTATTCGTGAGTTGGACATCAACCCATTGATCGTAGGCGAGGCGGGATCTGGGGCATGGGCCGTGGACGTGCGCCTGGCCTTGCGCAAGCCCCCAAAGACCTACTAATTAGCGACTCCGCGGGACAACGATTTCTCAGCCTCAGTGGGTGACGCCGTTGGTGGCGACATCCCAACACTCACATGCCGTGCGCATCTCGTCACCGTGCACCAGCGTGCCGTCATAGGCGTTCGCCCCCTCGATTGGTCGCCAGCCATCCAGCACCATGGGCCAGTTGGCATCATCGGCTGGAATCCAGACACCATTCACCCGACGGGCTAGGTGCAAGTGTGATGCGTCAGAGACGCCCCCTTCACAGGAAGGATGCCCGACGTGATCTCCGGCTTTTAGCATCGTCCCGGCCGCCACCCGTTCGTGGCTGGCGATGTGCATGTACAGCACGACCCAGCCCGTCCCCACGAAACCGTCGCCGTCCAGATCTTGCAGAACCATCCCGTCCTCACTCACAACCACCAGACCATCTGCCACAGCCGTGACCCAGTGGCGACTGACAGCGCATCCGATGTGTTCCTCATCTGTGGTGAAGTCGATCGCCGCATAGGCACCAACGGTCCCCCACCCCGGATGAGGCCCCCCTGTATAGAACCAGGTCTCCCCTTTGGGCCACGGGAGCTGCAAAGAGGGGGCTTTCGTGGCCGGCGATACGAGGGGCGAGACCTCATAGGCAAAGGGATCGCCAAAGAGTCCCTGATATACCTGGGCAAAACGCTCCAGATCAGACACCCAGGCATCATAACTCAGGGCCGTATCGGCCAACATCTTCTGGACACCCGCAGTGCCCGCGTTAAGGGTAGGTGCAAACTGGACGAAGACACCGTTACCGACCTGAACCAGCCACAGAGTGTCCAGCCACCACCCATAGAAACCGCCATTTAGGGCGTTTGCCGCCTGCGCTAGCTGCATGTAAAGCCCATCCCAGTACGCACCCCGGAGATAACCCATTGGATAAGTGCGCTGTGTGGGCGAGGGATCAGGATTGGTCAACCATCCACCGCGCAGTTCAAGCAATGCCAGCAACACCCGAGGTCCCACACTGTACTGGTTGGCTATCAACTCGACGATCTCAGCACCGCTAAGCTCGCGCATTCCAATCGTCTCCGAATAGTGAGCAAGCAAGCCCGGGTAGCTAGCGACTGCGGCCTGCACGTCAAAAGTGCGATAGCTCGGCCCGTAAACCAGTTCGCTATCTGGGATGAGCTGTTCACCCGGGCCGACGTGCTCGGCTTCAACTGAAACGTTGAGGACCTGCCCCACTTTGATCTGATCCGGATTCGTAAGCCGATTGATCCTCATGAGGGACTCGACCGTAGTTCCATAGAGGGCAGCGATGCGCAGTAATGTGTCTCCTGGCCGCACAGTGTAGGTCGTGGCTGCGGTTTCCGGGGGAGTTCGCGTGGGAGTGGCGGTAGGGGATGGCCCAGGTGTCGGAGTGGGAAGGACCTGGGTGACCTCTAAGTCCATACCACCGCCGCCGAGGGCACCATGGTCAGAGGTCGCAATATCGGCCGGCGGCGGTCCAGGAGGGATAACCTGACGGCGGCATCCCATCAGAGCCAGAACCAACCCCACGACGGAGACTGTCATTACAAACGCTATCCGTCTCCGGGCATACACTCTCATATCCAATAACACGACTTTCCCCAATGGAGTGGTAGACTTACTTCATTATAACCGCCCCTTATATCACAACAACACAGGCAGTCATAGCAGTCTACCGTTGGGGTGAGAAATGCTTAAGGAAGTCCCGACAACATCCAAGGGTTCATTCCTCAATAAAGGCACACACGACTGAGGACAGATCCTTTCTCTCTGGGGTGAAAGGAACTGCCCTCACAAGAGTCAAAACAGCCGTTTACCTGATCAAGAGCCCACCACGGCACTCACCACAACCGGAACCAGTCCGTCCCGGTGATTACCGAGCAAGCCAACACGAGGAAAAGGATAAGCAGGATCACGCCGCATCCCATGCCCGTGCATGAACATCCACGGCCGAAGCCGAAACGCTCTTGTAGCCAATCGAACACCGCATCCAGGATCGCCAGTTTAAAGAGCCCCACCAGACAGCCAGGTCGACGTTCCATCTCCTCCTACCTCCTGCAAAAACTGTGATCTGCCCAGTCTTGATACGCACCGCCGGCGGCAGAGTTGCAGGACAAAGGCGTGCCCGACTTTCCGGCACGCCCCAGGACTGTCGTCACCTGTCAGGCATGGAGCTCAAAACTCACTCGGCACCTGCTGCGATACCTTTAGCCTCCACTGCAACACGATAGGCACGGCGCGCACGGCGCTCATCCACAGTGAGTAGCAAGGACAGCCCAAGCAACAGAAACACACCAATGGACAGAATGGCGGCACGTTGTCCAGCCTGCTCGGCCACGACGCTTGTCACACCATGTATCCTCTCATACCACTTAGCCACCCGATAGGCGACCAAACCATAGATCGTCGGACCGATGAACGATGACGTCCGCCCCGCTACGGCAAAAAAGCCATAGAATTCAGCGCTCTGTCCAACAGGACTCAACACCCCCACCATGGTGCGACTCACTGACTGCATTCCGGCCATAGCGAAGCCAGCCAACCCGCCCACCAAGAAGAAGAAAGAAGCAGTTTTGGCAAAGAACATCATCACCACCGCCGTGACCATCAGCCCAATCGAGAGAACTAGCGCGCGTTTTCCCCCCAGACGATCCACCAGATGACCCAACACATAGGCCCCAGCCACATTGGTGACCTGCACGATGATGACGAAAATGATGAGATCTGTCTGGTCCATGCCGAAGAGCACCGCACCGATGATCGAGGCGAAATTCATGGCCATCATGATCCCATCATTATAGATCAAAAAGGAGCCCACGAACTTGAGGAACTCTCCATAGCGTCCAGCGCGCCGGATTGTCTCCCAGGTGCGCGCGAAGCCAAACGTCAGATAATTGTGCCCCTCAGGCAGCGGCTGGCCCACACCGGCCTCCTTGAATCGGGTGAAGATGGGAATCGAGGCCAGAGCGAAATAAACAGCCGTAATGATAAACGAGAGACGGATCATGAGGGGCCCTTTGAAGATCATGATGAGAGGCAGGATGATGAGCAGACAGAGAACACCACCGGCCGAACCCAATGCCCAGCCAATGCCCGACACCCGCCCAATATCGTCTGGTTCCGCAATCTCAGGCAGCAGAGAGTTGTAGAAAACCTGCGCACCGCGATAGCCCACCTCTGCCAGGATGAAGAACACCATCCCCATCACCACATCGCCCTCCCCCACGAAAGACAACAGTGCGGTAAAAGTACAGGCTACCGCAGTGAACACCAGGAGGAGTTTCTTCTTGGAGGCGGAGAAGTCAGCAATCGCGCCCAACACGGGGGAGATCAGAGCCACGCATAACATAGCAATCCCAACGGACACCCCCCAGAGTCGTGATCCTTCCGCACCACCGACCACCTTTCCCTTGAAATAAGCCGAATACACAGCCAGCAGTACCACGGCCGCATAGGCAGAGTTGCCAAAGTCGTAGAGATACCACGCCCAGCGGTTGCGCGCCAGTGTCCGCTTACTCTTCTCATCTACTGCCATCACCTGACTCCTCGATACTATGATTCACTGATCATTAGAACACACTACAGAGATCATCGTTACGTCCTGTGGCGCGCGAAACGCTCTGCCAGTTACCCCTCCTGCACCTCGTCCCACGGATAGTAAGCAGCTTCCAACGCCTCAGCGCGTAAGACGGGATCTGAGGAATAGTAGCCCCGCCGGGAATGGGGAAGCAGTTCCGCAATGCGGCGCATGATCTCGTGGCCGATCGCGTCTATCCTGGCACGACGTGCCCGTCCACGGCCCTCGACCGTAAAGGGGCCAAAGGGCTTACCTATTCGAATAGTGACTCGAGCCCGTCGCCCTCTGCGCAGCGCAGGGAACACCTCTGTCAGGCCATCCAGTCCAAAGGGAAGCACCCTAACTCCAGCGCGTGCTGCCATAAAGGCTGCCCCAGGGCGCGGAGGACGAAGGACAGCAGCAGCGCTGGAGCCCTCTGGGAATATCCCCAGGATCCCTCCCTGTTCTAGAATCGCCTGCGCAGCACGGAACGCGATTTGGGAGCCGGTGCCGCGATAGACCGGATAATACCCCCACATCTTTCGGAGCCACGCCACGGCAGACGGTGCGTTAGGTACCCGAAACCCTCCCACAAACTCCATGGGCCATGGGACGACACTGACCATCGCCACCGGATCCAGGAAGCTGAAGTGATTGCCAACCACCAGCAACGGACCACGCTCTGGGAGGTTCTCGCGTCCAACCACCCGGAAGTCAGCGAGACCCCGGAAGATCCCGTAAGTCAGGTGATGGATCGCAGCCCTGATCCACCGCCTGCGGGGATAACGGAAACCATAGACACGCGACACGCGCGTCATTGTAGTGAGACACAGCGATCCGTCAAGAGAACCTCGCTGGCCAGTTGCTCTGTCCTCCCGGGGCGACGATCACACCCTATTCTGACTCCACCTCGATGATACGCTCGACGTAGATCCCTTCCACCTCCTCGGCCTGCCACCCAACACGGCCAACATCTCGGAAACCCTGGATCTCAACTCGCTTGTTGATGAACTCATCGAACCCCACGTTCTCGCCGATCTCGTTGAAGACAAACTCTGTCTGGCCGTCGTCCTCCTGGATCTGAATGTAGCGATTCTCACTGCGTGTGCCCTCTGCGGTCACAACTTCGATCAGCACACCTGAGACTGTGACCGACTCCGGAGGCTGAGGTTTCTTTCGCAGCTCAATAGTGACGTGATTGTCTCCCGGCTTAAGATGCACGCTTTTCGCGGAGTGCTCGTAGCCCCTCTTGAAGGCGTTCACCCCATAATCCCCCCACACCATAGTATCGTTTTGGATCGTGCATTCACCCTTCTGGTCCGTGTGACACCGCCAAGATTCGGAATAACGATAGCCAATGTAGACAACGGCCCCCTCAACAGGCTCACCACTGGTTTTGTCCACCACCGTAGCATGGAGAACGGCCAGATCCGTGCTCGCTGGCGTAGGGAGCTCCCCTGGCGTTAACGATACAGGCACCTTATCGCAAGCGGCAACGAGCAATACTAGGATCACCCCGGCGACCACATCGGACACCCACATGCGCCTTTCCATGGTTTACCTCCTAACCGTAAAGACGAGAGCGACATCCAAGCACATGAGTTATCCTTCTTGCATGGTTTTCCACAATGAACCTGCAATCATAGTGACGATTGCCAGCCCATAACAGTTCCTCTCATCATAGGGCCGACCGGTCAAGGGTCAAGGCCTCTGCCAAGAGCCGCCACCGCAGGCGATGGCTCGCGTACGCCACCCATCCATCAAGGTGACAGTCACCCTACAGGGTTGAGAAGCCACTCAAAGCAGGAAGCTTGTCATGAATTACCAGATGTCAGGATGGAAGCTGGTCTTGCCCCTATTTCGCCAACCGTTTTTGGGACAGTCACGACCTTTTAGTCCCTTGACCCTCTGACCCTCGTTAAACCAGAACTTGCGCAGATGACGTAAGTCATGCTAGAATTTGAGGGCGAGGCTCAAGAGCAAATCGGAGGTAAGCCGAGGCGCGTCTATGTACTGTTACCAGTGTGGTCATCCCGTCTCATCGAAAGCGGACCGCTGTCCCAACTGCGGCGCCAATCTCTCCCTGCTAAAGCCCGAAACACTCAGGCGACGGCTCGCGGAGATGGAGGGAACATTGACCACCCAGCAAGAAACCATCATCCGTCTGCAGCGTTTCCTCCCCCCCGTGGTCGCCGACAGCGTTCTCTATCACCCAGAGCGACTGCGCGGTGAACGGCGCATTGTGGCGGTGCTGTTCGTTGATGCTGTAGGGTTCACCCGGCTGTCGGTCTCGCTGGATGCCGAACCCATGTTCAATCTTATCAATGGCCTGCTTACTCGTCTGGTAAGCTGTGTGGAACGCTACGGTGGTCTGGTGGACAAGTTTATGGGCGATGGCCTGATGGCTGTCTTTGGAGCTCCTGTCGCCCACGAGAACGACGTAGAGCTTGCCGTCCGTGCTGCACTAGACATGCAACAGGCAGCGACGGAGTTTGCCCCTATTGCCCGGGCCCAGCTCGGCGCACCTCTCAAATTACGCATTGGCATCAATTGCGGTCCGGCGGTGGCCGGCATTTTAGGAACCCAGACCCAAAACGCCTACACCGTCATTGGAGAGACGGTCAACCTCGCAGCGAGGTTGGAGGCCATGGCCGCACCCAATCAGATCCTGGTCAGCCAAGCGGTCTACCGCCAGGTACACCGTCTGTTCAGGTTCGGCCCGCAGGCCGAACTGACAGTCAAGGGTATGGACGAGCCGGTGACAACTTACACTGTCCTTGGAGTCTCACAAGCGATCCGAAAAGGTCTCCGCGGCATCCCCGCCGTGAGTGAGGTCTACCTTGGTCGCCAACAGGAACTCCGACGCCTCCGCGCACTTCTCAAGAGCTTCCTGCAAGACCGACGCGGACGAGTAGTCGTCGTGACCGGTGATGCAGGCATCGGTAAGTCCCAGTTGGTTAGGCAATGGCTCGCAGAGGCTGACAGAGGCACCCTACAGATATGGCAGGGACAGGCTCTGCCCCATCCACTGGAGACTGGGTATGGGGTCTTCAAGGCGACCTTACTCGATGGCATTCGTCAGATGGAGGCCAACGGCAGTGGCATGCCCGACATCCATGATTCCCTTCGGCCCTACCTGCAGCGTCTCCTGGGACAGCCACTCGACTCCGTGGACGAGACCCGGATACAACATCTGGCACCTGAGCAACTCAATCAGCTTACCGTACTCGCTATACGCGAGCAGCTGCTGACAGCCACCCGCTCGAAGCCCTTGGTTATGGTGCTGGACGACTTCCACTGGGCAGATGAACTCTCATACGATGCGCTACAGTCGCTCAGCAGCGTCATTAGCCAGGCCAATCTGCTCCTTTGCGTCATCGCCCGGACCCAAGAGAGACCCCTGCTGGACCTCACGAGACTGGATCCAGACCTCTATCTGGAGCTGACCGTTCCCCCTTTGTCATGGGAGGAGGCACGGCAACTCTTCGGCACCTATGTCGACGTGGAGGGTTTCTCCTCAGAGGTTATCAAGAACCTGCTGAAGCGCGCAGGAGGCAATCCATTTTTCATCCAGGAGTTCGTGAGGATGCTCATCGAGCAAGGAGCGCTCGAATTGAGCCAGGGCAAGTGGCGTGTGGTGCCTCCAACGGTGATTGAAGAGATTGATCTCCCTACATCCTTGCGCACCCTCATGCTCGCACGTATCGATCGCCTCCCGGATAATCTGCGACAACTCCTGCGCGATGCCTCAGTCATCGGCCTGCAATTTACATTACGATTGTTGCAGGAAGTGGAGCGACGCCTCGGTCGCACCACAGCAATCCGCCCCATGTTAGAACGATTGGTTGAGCTGGAACTACTCGAACCGCGTTCGGTGGATGGCGAAGAGGGATACGGCTTTACCCATATTCTCACTCAGGAAACCATCTACCAGAACATCTTGTACCAGGATCGCATAGACCTGCACCAGGTGGTAGCACAGAGCTATGAGGCATGCTATCGAGACAGACTGGAGACACAGATAGAATCACTGGCCCTGCATTACGACCGGGCCCGCAGACGAGAAAAGGCCTTGCTGTACATGCTCCGCGCTGGGGACCGGGCCCGCCAGCGGTATGCCAACAAAGAGGCAATCAAATATCACAGCCGTGCCCTTCAACTGTCGCAGCTTGTTGCGGAGGCTTCAGCAGAACGCTGTCATGCAGCACTCCACCTGGCCGACGTCTACCAGCTCACGGGGAACTACGACGAAGCCATCGCGCTCTACCAGGCCATCCTTGAGGAACCAAGGCAGTCCCGCGCAGACGTCCGTGCCGACATCATGGTACGGCTAGGGCGGGCCTTGGATAAACGGGGGGAATTGGAGAGCGCGCGAGCATGGCTGGAAGAGGCCGTCCATACCCTTGATGCTGAGGGCACCCCGACGCCCAGGATAGAGGCGGAAATCTACAACACACTTGGATGGATCACATTCCGCAGTGGGGACCTGCCAACCGCCCGTAGGCTGCTTGAACATGCTGCCAGTCTGGTTGAGGATGCCGAGCACTACAAGGTGCTCTCTTCTATCTTGAATCGGCTGGGCGCTGTCTACTATAGCCAGGGCGACTGGGACATGGCCATGGCCGTCGTTCAACGGGCGTTGGAGATTCGCGAGCGCAGTGGCGATCTCATCGGGACGGCTAGATCACTCAACAACCTGGGCATCCTCAAACGCGACAGCGGGGACTGGTCAGGAGCATTGCAGGCCTTCCAACGATGCCTTAGCTCAATGGAGATCATTGGCGATGCAGAGGGCATTGCTATCGCTCACACAAACCTGGCCAACGTCCATATCGATCTTGGTAACTGGGAGCAGGCCGAGTCTCATCTACGACGCAGCTACGAGATTGCACAGCAGATCGGCAACCTCTACGAGCAGGCCCAGGCCTCTATGAACCTGGGTCACCTCTTTCTTCGCAAGGGTGACTGGGACGAAGCAGGGAGATATCTCAATGCCGCATTGGCCCTCTACAGCCAGCTCAACATCAGTGCCAACCCCAATGTCGTAGATGCCCATTGGCTCCGCTCGGTCCTGTTCCTTGAGATCGGCTGCTTCGATGAGGCTATCCAGTGGGGGGCTCGCGTTAAAGCACTCCTTCAGGAGATGACAGGCAGCGACGCAGGGAGTTCGCCAGAATGGGGACGATACTATCAATTGATGGGGCGACTGGCACTGACTCAGGACGAGATTGCCGAAAGCAAGGCAACGCTCGACCGAGCCATTGCCATTTTCGAAGAAACCCGCAACTACGTGGAACTCGCCCGCACCCTCTACTGGCGTGCACAAACACAGCTCCGCAATGATGACCTTCGGGCAGCCCGTGCCGACCTGATACGAGCCCGGGAACTGTTGCAAGGCCTCGGAGCCTGCGCCGACCTCGAACCCATCACTCGATTTCTCAACGGCCTGGACAAAGCCGTTGCACAGACGTCCACATGACACAAGGGAAGCCCTAAAGGCCGGCTTCCCTTGTGTGTACTCGGACCTGTGCTCAGGCCGCGTCTCGAATCAGTCGAAGTCTGGCGGCCAGAGATCAATACTCACCATATGTGACCCATCGCGATGGTGGCACAAGTTCGCGTAACTGGCTGCCCATTCGGGGTCTCCCACTCCATAGGCCCATCCCGTGAAGGGAACAGCCCACGACGCATAACCGCCAGCCCACGTCACGTAGCCACCTATCCAAGGCTCATAAGCTCCTGCCAGATTGGGGTTAGCGTCGGCCCAGCTATCGAAACTGTCTGCCCAACTGTCGAAGCTGTCTGCCCAACTGTCGAAGCTGTCCGGCCAGGCACCACAGAGCAGAGGGCGCCCCTCCCCATCGTACCCGTC
>CAZHBB010000018.1:0-1827 GCA_964530185.1 uncultured Anaerolineales bacterium | reverse complement strand
GCCCAACTGTCAAAACTGTCCGCCCAACTGTCGAAGCTACCAGGCTCCACACCACAGAGTGAGGCCCAGGCCTCGAAGCCGTCAGCCCAACTGTCGAAACTATCCGCCCAGCTATCAAAGCTATTCGCCCACCCCAGGTATCCTCCTTCCCAGGTGCCAAACGCACCACTCCAATGCACCATCACCTGGGAGAGAGAACCACCAGCATGGGCCCAACCCGCAAATCCATCGGCCCAGCTATCGAAGCTGTCAGCCCACTGAGCGCACGACCCGACTCCCTGCTGGACAGCCGGCTGACCAGCAGCCCAACTGTCAAAGCTGTCGGCCCAGCTATCGAAGCTATCGGCCCACGCAGTGAAGTCCGCCCAACTGTCAAAGCTGTCGGCCCAGCTATCAAAGCTGTCCGCCCAACTGTCGAAGCTCTGGCCCCAGCCCTGTGCATCTGTGCTATCACTCACACAGCCATCGGCCCAGCTATCGAAGCTGTCGGCCCAACTGTCAAAGCTATCCGCCCAACTGTCAAAGCTATCCGCCCAGCTATCGAAGCTGTCGGCCCAACTGTCAAAGCTATCCGCCCAACTATCGAAGCTGCCCCCCCAATTCGTCGGCCCCTCAGCCCAAGCCTCGTACCCATCGGCCCAACTGTCGAAGCTGCCATCCCAGGTAGTGAACCCATCGATGACCCCATCCAGGCCCCCGCCGATGATCTCGAACTGCCCCACCTCAGCATCGAACGTCGTCCAACCCTGGTAATGTTGCTCACCTGCCAGGTCGCTGGCCAGATCCATGCCCTGATTGGCTTCACCTTCCAAGGCGCCCAATACAGCATCACTGGCCCAAACTCTCCCGGCTCCCTGTTCCCAGACACTGTAGGCTGCCTCGAATGTCGCCTCACTGAGCTGTGGTCGTGCGGTCTGAACCAGACGATACTTCACCTGATCAGGTGTCAGCTCCGGATGGTCTGATAGCATCAACGCCACAATGCCCGAAACGACTCCCGTCGACATAGAGGTACCAGACATCTCGAAATAGCGTCCATTGACGATACGCTCGGGGTGCTGTTCGCGTAAGTAGCTACCAGGTCGCATCAAGGAGACTACATGCGCACCTGGCGCGATCACATCAGGCTTGATGAACCCATCCAGAGTCGGCCCTGTGGCCGAGAACTCAGGGATATAATCATCGGCGAAGTCCTCGGGCGTCCGGTGATCAGTAAAAGCCCCGACTGTGATCACATAGGGCGTGTTGCCGGGCACCCCCACACTCATGGGTGCAGGACCCGTGTTGCCGACGCTCGTGACGACCACAATACCAGCCTGCCAGGCTGCCATGACAGCCAGGTTGTAAGGATCTGCCCAATAGGGAGCGATGGGCACCGCGTACATTGACACATTCATCACTCGGATGTTGAAACGTTCACGGTTCTCCACCACCCAGTTGATACCCCGCAAGACGTCCGCGTAACTCCCAACGCCCTCTTCATTGAGCACGCGCACAGCAACCAAGTGGACATCTGGTGCTACGCCCCGGAACTCGCCATCATCCTGCTCGAAGGCACTGTTGGCGATGATCCCCGCCACATGGGTTCCGTGGCCATTGGGATCCTTCGGAGAATCCGCCATCAACTTTGGGGGAAGGTAGAGCTGGTCTGTGATCGCGTCGTAGTAAGCGCGCAAACGATGCAGGCCTCTGTGCTCTACGCCACGCTGTAGCTCGACGGCCCTCGGATCAATACCGGTGTCCACTACGGCAACCGTCACCCCCTGTCCCCGGATGCCTTGTTGCCAGACCTCTTGCACCCCAATCGCCTTTGGAAACTCCACATCA
>CAZHBB010000017.1:36677-45064 GCA_964530185.1 uncultured Anaerolineales bacterium | reverse complement strand
AGCCGGCGGTGCAGACGATCCTGCACGATACCGGGCATCCCTCGCACATCGTACTACCTGTGATCCCTAGGTAACGTGACTGTCCGTGCTTGGGGGCCAACCATGGCTACGGTAACCATGGCTGGCCCCCTGTGTGACAGATTGCGCGCTTGAGAATCGAGTCAGAGTCCGTACTGTGCCTTGACGAGATCGGCCAGTCCGAGCGCCTTGAGTTTCTCCATCGGGACCTGCATCGTTACCGTAACCACGCCTGGCAAGCGTCCGATCTCCACCCCGCCAGTGAGCGTGACGCGGTTCAGTACCTCGTCCTTGCTCATGCTCAACAGGTCGGCCAGGCGTGTCACGCCGTTGTCGGTCGCAGCGTTGAGATTCGCCCCGGTGCCGACCATCTGGAGAGGGGCGGTATCCTCTACCACCGTCTGACCGAACGTATTGGCCAGTTTCTGGATCGCAGCCCTCTCATCCGCACTCAGCGGGCGGGCCAGCGGTGGCAGGTCCTCGAGGGGAGGCAGCAGGATCGGGCCGCTGATGTGCAAACCTTTAAGCAGGCTTACCTGTAGTGTCACCTCCGCCGAGACGTCAGTGGTGTGTCCCGCGATCTCGCCGTCGCCCTGCATCGCATGTGCATCGCCAACGTAGATCCCTGCCCCTGCTACTTTCACCGGGCAGATCAAGATGGCACCCTCGCGCACGGAATCGATATCCATATGGCCGTCGGTGCGCGCCTCTTCTAGCTGCTCTTGGGTGAGCGCAAGTTCGTGGGGCGCGCCGATCAGGAACTGGCCGAAGTCGCCGGCGTTGTGGGAGTCGGGCATGTCTACGGCGGGAGTGGTGCCCACGTTTCCCAGAAACGGGCGCAGGCGCGTTGCCGCGCCGACGATGTCAGCGGGACACAGGGCCACAATTGGATTCTGTTGCGATGCGTGTGGCAGCGCCATTACGCTCCTAGCATCCTGTGCCAGTTGCTCTGCCACCTTCGGCTCAGCGGTCAAACCCACTGTTCGCCCTTCGTCGAAAACAATGGTGTACCCGTTGGCCACACGGAAAGGGCTGACCTCCGCACCACACACGGCGCAACGGATGGCATTGGGGCCGGTACCCTCGACTCTGGTGGGCGGGTTCTTGGTGCCACAGGCAGGGCAATAGCGTGCTACAAAGGGGTCACCAGTATAGCGCCCCTCCACGGGCATCATGGTCCCGGACGCTGTCGCCAGCGATGTCACCCGCACCTTCTGAATGCGGATGACGACAGCGTCACCAGGCTCTGCGCCCTCGATAGCCACAGGTGTAGTGACCTCGTGACCGCCGCGGAAGGAAGGCGTGATCATTGGGCCCCAGCAGCCAGGTGCCGTCTCGGCGATGATCGTACCGCCGTCGGCCAGCGGGCCCAGCATCGGGAGGCTCGGCCCCACCAATCCACCGGTAAACGTTGCTACACGGATCACTGTATGTGTTTTCTCAGTCATCGTGTCCTCCTCATCTGCGCCAGATAAGAGCCTGCATCCCTATCTTATGCCCCTTGTGTGCGTTGTCTAATCGCCACGACGCAGCGCGAAGCCATCGCACAACGCAAGTACGGCTGGCTGGTCTCCGATGACCATAGGCTGCATCATGTACCATATAGCTGATGGCCATGGGCCCACACTTGACGGCCCGCCCGGTCGGGGTTAAATGGGGGTGCCTGACTTGCCTGCTGCTTCGGCAGGCGTACTCATCCGCAGGAGGTGCTATGTCCATCACCCCAATCGCACGTGTGTACGAACATTTGACCTTCCTCTACGGGCCGGAGAGAGGGCGGCGCGTGGCCGAGACGCTCTTGCCACGGCTGGAGCGCTTCCGCATCCGCTACCCCGAGCTGCAGCAGGCCCCACCTCCCGCTCAGCGGTTGACGGAGCGGGATAGCGTCCTGATCACCTACGGCGACCAGGTCCGGGATCCCTCCAATCCCCGGCCACCACTGGCGCTCCTGGGAGAGGTCCTGCGTCAATATGCGGCGCCGGCGATCTCGATCGTGCATCTCCTCCCCTTCTTCCCCTACTCCTCTGATGACGGCTTTTCGGTGATCGACTACACCACCGTCAACCCCGAATGGGGCACGTGGGAGGATGTGGAGCGCCTGCGACGCGATTTCCGGCTGATGTTCGACGCGGTGATCAACCACATCTCGCGCCACAGCGCGTGGTTCCAGGCTTTCCTGGACGGCGATCCGGCGTTCGAGCATGCTTTCATCACTGTGGAGCCCGGGACGGACCTCTCGCTGGTGGTGCGACCCCGCGCGCTGCCGCTCCTCACCGAGGTGCAAACGGTGCACGGACCCCGCATGGTCTGGACGACCTTCAGTGCAGATCAGATCGATCTCAACTATGCCGATCCCAGTGTCCTGCTGCGCATCATCGACGTCCTGCTGACTTACGTGGCACACGGGGCGGAGATCATCCGCCTCGATGCCATCGCCTACCTGTGGAAGAAGATTGGCACGTCGTGCATCCACTTGGAGGAGACCCATCGTGTCGTCAAGCTGTTCCGTGCGATCCTCGACTTGGTCGCGCCAGGTGTGATGCTCATCACGGAGACCAATGTCCCGCACCAGGAGAACATCTCCTATTTTGGCGACGGGACCGATGAGGCGCAGTTGGTCTATCAATTCCCGCTGCCGCCGCTGGTGATGCACACCTTCGTCAGCGGCGACGCCACGCACCTCACAGCCTGGGCAGCCGCATTGGAAGCGCCCTCCGAGAGCACCACCTTCTACAACTTCCTGGCCTCGCACGATGGCATCGGCGTCCGCCCGGTGGAAGGTATCCTCACGCCGCAGGAGGTGGGCGCGCTGGTGCAGCAGACGCTGCGCCACGGCGGGTTTGCTTCTTACAAGACCAACAGTGATGGCTCCCAGAGCGTCTATGAGCTGAACATCAATTACTTCGACGCTCTCTCCGACCCGGCGGGCGCAGAACCGCGGGCGCTGCAGATCGCGCGCTTCGTCGTGGCACACAGCATTATGTTCACCCTGCAGGGCGTGCCGGCGATCTACGTCCACAGCCTTTTCGGCTCGCGCAGTGACCGGGCCGCCGTCGAGCACACGGGTGTCTACCGAGCTATCAACCGCGCCAAGTTCGACCGCTCGGCGCTGGATGCTGCGCTTGCCGATCCGGGCACGCTGCGTGCCGGGGTTTACCGCGCATTGCGCAAGCTTCTGATGCAGCGGCGAGAACACCCCGCCTTCCATCCCAATGCACCGCAACGCATCCTCTCCCTGGGCACAGGGGTCTTTGCAGTGGCGCGGGAGGCCCCTCAAGAGCGCATCCTGGCATTGCACAACGTGACCGCTTGCCCGCAGCGCGTCCACCTGAGCACAGTATACGGGCTTGCGGACGGGGAGTGGCGAGATCTGCTGAGCGATCTAGTCCTCCCCTCGCTGCCAACGACGGTGACGCTCCAACCCTACCAGATCCTGTGGCTGCGCCACGGAGAGAGGACCTCCGAGGCGATGTCGAGAGGGAAAGGTGCGTGAGTAGCACCGCCTCCTTCTCCCCTCCGTTGGTCCGTGCTGACAACCTCACAAGGGGGGCACTATCGGCCCTTCAGCACCACCAGTAGGGAGAGTCGATAGGTCGCGCCGTGCACTTCGTATGCGCCTAGGCCCACGAGGGCGCAGTGCTATGGCTGGTGTCTTTCCCATCTCCATCCTCTTTCCTTTCCTTGCTTGGGGTTTGACCTTGGAACTGGCAACTCCCCAGCGGTTTACGTCTGTTGTGGTTGCAGGAGTCTGTGCTGAATGAGATCCGCCATTTTGGATGGACACTTATGATCTTCTAATGTTTGTGTGGTATAAGAACATATTAGTGGCTGTTGGGTCCAGAAGCCACGATATCAATCCAACAACATCAATCGTGTTGTACAAGGAGGTCAAGGTGAAACACTCATTCCATTTCCTGTTCGTGTGGGCTTTGTTGCTGTTGTTGATCCCAACGACCGCTGTGGCGGCGCAGGGTGTGGCTGAGCAAGCAGTTCCCCCTCTCCGGTTCTACGCAGACTATCCTGGTGTAGTGGTAGGTGCTGGAGAAACTGTGACGATCGACGTCACCGTGTACAGCAGCATCGAGCAGGAGGTCCAACTGGATGTCGAGTCGGCTCCCGAGGGCTGGGTAGTTGAGTATCGGGGATTAGGAAGAACGGTGACCTCCACTTATCTACAAGCAGATAAAGAGCGTTCTCTCGACATCCGGATTCAGATCCCAGATGATACGTCTCCCGGGACCTATGAAGTGGTGGGTGTGGCGCGCGGCGGCCAAGAGGGCAAGGCGCGGCTTGTTCTGACATTGACCGTTGAGAAGGAATCGCCTCAGGCAGTATCGCTCAAGGCCAATCGGTCGACCGTCTCAGGCTCGCCTGATGCGACTTTCCGCTACGATCTGACGCTGGAGAATCGAAGTGATGCAGATCTTACGGTGGAACTGAGCGCTACTGCTCCGCAGGGCTTCAGCACGCGTTTTAGCGTTGGAGGGGAGGAAGTCACCAGCGTGACGCTGGGCCCCAATGAGGCGCGCAACGTAGCCGTCATCGTGGATCCATCCAGTGACGTGGAGGCGGGGAAATATCCAATCGTCGTCCGCGCGGTGGGACCGACGGCCAGCGACAGCTTGGAGCTCACGGCCGAGGTGACAGGCGATGTCAAATTGAGTCTGTCGACGCCAGATGGTCGATTGTCAGCCGAAGCCGTATCAGGGCGAGAGACGCCCATCAAGTTGACGATTACCAACAATGGATCTGCCCCTGCGGAACAGGTCAAGCTGAGCTCTTATGAACCTTCGGGGTGGGAGGTAACGTTTGAGCCTGCGGAGATCGCCGCCCTGCCGGCGGGCGAGAGTCAGGAGGTCATCATGAAGTTGAAGCCCGCAGACAAGGCCGTGGCAGGTGATTATGAGGTGACAGTGACGGTCAGGGCTGAGGATGCGGACAGCGTCTCCAAGGATATTCGCATCACAGTGGTTACTTCGACGCTTTGGGGGGTGGTGGGGATTGCTTTGATCGCGGTCGCTGTGGGTGTCGTTGGTATGGCGGTGTCGCGTTTCGGTCGACGGTGAGTGAGGAGGTGGCATGGACGCGATAATCGAGACCCAAGACCTTTCAAAGCACTATGGCGACTTTGTGGCGGTTGACCGACTGAACCTGCAGGTGCACGAGGGCGAGGTCTTTGGTGTGCTCGGGCCCAATGGGGCTGGTAAGACGACCACGATCTTGATGCTGTTAGGGCTTACGGAGCCGACATCAGGTGTCGTCCGTGTGGCGGGCCTAGATCCTGCTCGCCAGCCTTTGAGCGTGAAGGCGCAGGTGGGATATATCCCGGAACAAGTCGGGTTCTATGAGCACCTGACAGCACGTGAGAACCTCGTCTACACAGCCAAACTTAACGGCCTGTCTCGAGAGCTCACGCGGGAGCGTGTCGAGAGCGCGATGGAGCGCGTTGGCCTGAGCGATGTCCTCGATCATGAGGTGCGTACTTTCTCTCGCGGGATGCGTCAGCGCTTGGGGGTGGCTGATGTGTTGGTGAAGGCGCCGCGTATCATTATCATGGACGAACCTACCCAAGGGCTAGATCCAGAGCGGGCGCTTGAGTTTCTTGAGCTGATTCGTTCGCTGCGAGAGGAAGGTGTGACGATTCTGTTGGCTTCCCATTTATTGTATCAGGTGCAGGTTGTTTGCGACCGTGTGGGGCTTTTTCACAAGGGCCGGATGGTACTCCAGGGGACGGTGCCTGATCTGGCCAGGGAGGTGCTAGGTGGGGCCTATCGCATCCAGCTCGAACTGGCCACGCCTGATGACGCTGTCGCTGAGGCCATACGCAAAGTGCCCGGTGTGGTGAACGTTTATCCGTTGAATGGTCAAGGCTACGAGGTCGAGGCCAGAGACGACATCCGTCCGGCAGTAGCCCGTGCCGCGATAGAGGCTGGTGGTCAGCTCCTGCGTCTCGACATTCGTGCGCAGAATCTGGACGATATCTACGCAGCTTACTTTGGGGAGGTGAGAGATGACAACGCAAGCACAACCGGTTGAGACTCCCATCGTGCGACGCGTGCGAGAGGGGTCGCCATGGACAGGGCTGGGGGCTGTGCTTGCCAAGGAGATGGCGGATCAACTCTCCAGTGCCCGGATGCGCATTCTGGAGGGGCTGATCGTCCTCACGTCAATTGCCGCAGTGTATGGAGCGATCCGAAACCTGCGCACGACGGTCGCTCAGGATGCATTCCTCTTCTTGCGGCTCTTCACTACAGCTCAAGAACCCCTGCCAGCTTTTGTTGGTTTCTTGGCTTTTTTGGTCCCTCTCATTGCCATCTCCCTTGCCTTTGATTCAGTTAACGGGGAGCTTAATGCGCGCACTATGGCCCGGGTGCTATCGCAGCCTATCTATCGAGACGCTTTCCTACTGGGTAAGTTCCTGGCCGGGCTGGCGACACTGGCGTTGGTGCTCTCAGCTATATGGCTGTTGATCTTCGGCCTTGGTTTGGTCACACTTGGTGTGCCGCCAAGCGGCGAAGAAGTGGCGCGGAGTCTATGGTTTCTCCTGTTAACGATCTTCTATGGTGGCGTCTGGTTAGCCCTGGGGATGGTCTTCTCTGTGGTCTTCCGCCAGCCGGCGACAGCGGCTCTGGCCTCCATCGCTGTATGGTTGTTTTTCATGGTTTTCTGGGGCATCATCGCGAGTGTGTTAGCGGGGAGTCTCATGCCCATTCGGGCCGGATTCCTGGAGGAGTGGTTGGCACAGCGACAGTTGGAAATGACGCTGCTGAATCTGTCTCCGAACACACTCTATGTCAACGCCACGTTGGCGCTTTTGAACCCTGCGATTCGCTCGCTGGGATTGGTGTTACCTTTTCAGCTTGAGGGAGCACTTTTGGGGAATCCGCTGCCCCTGCGTCAGAGCCTGGCCCTGATCTGGCCACATTTCACAGGTCTGGTGGCAGGGACAATCCTGTTGTTTGCTCTGGGTTACGTGTTGTTTCAGAGACAGGAGATTCGGGTGTAATGAGCCGAGCGAGATGTCGCGAGATGCTTGCAGGGGGCTCGTCAACAGGCGAGCCCCCTGTTCTGTGTCGAGCCAGGAGCTCGACTGGAGACTGCCACAATGGCCCTCCGCAAAGTGCACAGTGACACACTCTACGGTCTATGGTAAGATGGAGTGGGTTCATATAGCCGGACCATAAAACTGTGTCGGGTACGACAAAGAGGGAGAGAGATGGTGTCAGTTCGAGAGCGCCTGCATGAACTGCAAGAGCTTGTGGAGCTTTCCGAGGTTGGTCAGATTGCCCGTCGTGCATTTGCCAACAACTCGTTTGATGGAGTGTTGACAATGATGGGAGTGGTGATGGGTAATTTCCTCGTCGGAGTCGACAATGCGCAGGTGGTGTTAGTCACTGGCCTGTCCACTGCTTTGGCAATAGGTGTCTCAGGAGGGTGGGGGGCCTATTTGACGGAATCCGCTGAGCGTCGTCACGCTATTGGAGAGCTTGAGCGGATTACTTTGACCAGGTTGAGGGATACCAGGATCGGCAAGGCCTCTCGGATTGCGGTGTGGTTGGTCGCGGCGGTGGACGGCCTTTCGCCTTTCATGGCTGCGCTGCTTGTGGTGCTGCCGTTCTTCTTCGTGCCGCTGTTACCTTCGATCCAATATGCTTATTACGCCTCGATCGGTATGGCGCTGGCGGCCCTGTTCGGTTTGGGCCTGTACCTTGGTCGCATTGCCGGGGAGAACTCTCTGGCCCTTGGCTTGAAGACAGCGGTGGCTGGTGTTGTCTCGATGGGGCTGAGTTATCTGCTGGAGCAGATCGCGCGCCAACGCTGAGGCAGACTGTCGCGTTTCGGCTTTCACATGAGTATCCAACCGACTTTGTTGTCTGGATGCTGTGATCGGCTGGTGCGACACCTGGGAGACCGATGTCCATTTGAAGGGAGGAAGTTTCATGGGGGAGACGTCTTTGACAGAGAAAG
The DNA here is from genome assembly GCA_964530185.1 of uncultured Anaerolineales bacterium. Taxonomy (GTDB): domain Bacteria; phylum Chloroflexota; class Anaerolineae; order B4-G1; family SLSP01; genus PWVB01. The sequence continues at coordinate 37,078 of CAZHBB010000017.1, read as the reverse complement.
AAGCTCAGACCGCATCTTATATTGCTCCTAGAAGGTTGCGATATCACGGCTACGTCTACTTGGGCGATGTGCTGGCGGGAGAAGATGAGATACGGCAGTTACGCACATATATCAACATCCTCGGGTTTGTGAGCACGCAGCACAGCTTGCGCGGCAAATATCCCAAGGTCGATGCTGATCTAGAGGGGCGGGAACAGGCGGTAGCTACCTTCCTCAGACAGGAAGGAGAACGAATTCGGTTCCTCGATGCGCTCGATTACACTGTCGGTTGGCCGTTGCCGCTCAGCGACCTGATCGAGCAACAAGACCTGGCCGCGTTCCGACGCGAACTGCGATTGATCGAGACCTACCTGCCGGAGATGCAGATGGTCGACTTTGTCTATCTCTTCGACGAACCCAAC
>CAZHBB010000017.1:0-36577 GCA_964530185.1 uncultured Anaerolineales bacterium | reverse complement strand
CTACCTGCCGGAGATGCAGATGGTCGACTTTGTCTATCTCTTCGACGAACCCAACTTCCGGGATGTGCCGACGGAGATGCTAGAGGCGTTTGTGGATGCTTTCAAGGAAGTCTTCCCGTGGGTCAAGACGTGGTTCTGTTACGCAATCGTTCATCCCAGGTTCCTGGAGGTGGTCCCCCCGCGGAACGCAGATTGGTTGTGCATTGACCCTTATATGATCACTAAGCCTCTCACTCACAACGCTGCTGATTTTGAGTATTTCTATCGCGAGAATCTGGCCTGCGCTCTGGAGTGGGTCAATCGCTGGGACAAGCCATTCTTGATCGCGGGGGACTGTTTTGCCTCTCGGGACCCCAACGGCAAGCAGGCTCCCGATCCAGATGTGACGTTGTGGTACTACCAACTGGCCTTACTGCAACCCAAGTGCATAGGCCTCATTTGGTTTTATTATGGTCATGTTCCTATCGAGAGTGAGAACCTTAAGGGATTCAATTTCGCGGAGGCCTCGGAAGAGCTCAAGGCGACGCACCGGAGCATCGGTGAAGCGATCCTGAAGGAACCGACGCCCCTGGGGCTGCAATGGGACTGGGATAATTTTGTTCCCGCGACGGAACCATAGTGGTGGAAACACAGTGACACTATTCTCGGGAGTAGAGGCGATGAAACGAATATCCCTGGACGGTGAGTGGCAGCTCTTTGGTTTTCCCGAGGGAACGCAGGCGATTGAAGATCCTGACGACTTGAGTCGCGCTGGGCTGGCGTCGATACCGGCGCGGGTTCCGGGCAATGTCGTATTGGACCTGGTGCGTGTCGGGATGCTCCCAGATCTGTTCTACGCCGACAACATCCGTCGTTTGCGGCTCTATGAAGAGTATGAATGGTGGTACACGCGCACGTTTATGGCACCAGAAGGCGTGGAGCATTGGGACCTAGTTTTTGGTGGGCTGGATACGTTGGCGACGGTCTGGGTGAATGGCATCGAGGTCGGGCGGGCATCCAATATGTTGATTCCTCACCGGTTTGATGCCACGGCTGTGCTTCAGCCCGGTGCCGCCAACACGATCACGGTGCGATTGGGCTCAGCACTGAATCACGCTCGCAACTTTCATTACGATGCGGCGCTTCTCAGTTGGGAGCGTCGGGAGGAGGGGCTGTTCCTTCGTATGGCACCGCACGTCTGGGGCTGGGACATCATGCCACGGGCGGTTTCTCCGGGTATCTGGCGTTCGGTCTGGTTGGAGCCCCACTTACCCACTGCAATTGAACAACTGTACTACTGGACGGTGGACGCGGGCCCGCAGGGAGCAACCCTGGGCGCACGATTTCAGTTTCGCACCGATGTGCCGACGCTCGATGGCTTCGCCCTGCGCTTCCATGGCGTCTGTGAGGATCACAGCTTCGATTTTGAGTGGCCGGTAGAGTTCATCGCAGGTGGCTGCGAGATTCCAGTGCCAGATGCCAGGCTGTGGTGGCCGAAGGGATACGGGGCCCCGACGCTCTACACCGTTACGGCGCAGCTTTGCCAGGGTGACCGGGTGCTGGCAGAGCGGACTGACCGCGTGGGCATCCGCAAAGTGGTCATCGAGCGAAGCGAGCAGACTGATGCTGTGTGGGTGTCACGTGCTGCGGCCGGGGATGTAGCGCGCGTAGACATGCCTCCCGATCCGGACGGCCACTTCCGTTTTGTTGTCAATGGGGTTCCCATTATGGTTAAGGGCGCCAACTGGGTGCCGTTGGATGCGTTTCACAGCCGCGATGCTGCCCGGGTAGATGATGTTGTTGCGCTTTTTGATGACCTGGGCTGCAATATGATCCGCTGTTGGGGCGGTAGTGTCTATGAGGATGATCATTTCTTCGATCTCTGCGATGCGCGCGGTATTTTGGTCTGGCAAGATTTCGCCTTTGCCTGCTGCCGTTATCCGCAAACTGAGTCGTTTTTGGCGCAAGTGCAGGAGGAGGCACAGATCGTCGTTGAGAAGTTGCGAAATCATCCTTCGTTGGCCCTTTGGTGTGGTGACAATGAGGTAGACATGGTCTATCATTCTACGGGGCTGTCGCCGGAGGCTAATCGCATTTCACGCGAGGTGCTACCGGCTGTGGTGCATCGCTGTGATCCTTATCGGGCTTACATTCCGAGTTCACCTTATCTGTCACCTGCTGCGGCCGGTACTTCCGATCCTTGGTCACATCTGCCGGAACAGCACCTTTGGGGACCGAGAGGGTATTTCAAGAGCCCATTTTACACGCGACATACGGCCAATTTCATTGGCGAGATCGGCTATCACGGTTGTCCCAATGTCAGTTCCGTGCGGCGTTTTGTCTCGCCCGAACATCTATGGCCGTGGCAGGATAATGATGAATGGCAGGTGCACAGCGTATATCACTGGCGGCACCGTGCAATTTCTCGAGATCGCATTGCCTTGATGGCAAATCAAGTGCGCGAACTGTTTGGCGAGATCCCAGATGAGCTGGAAACCTTCGCGCTCGCTAGCCAGATCACTCAGGCGGAGGCCAAGAAGTTCTTTGTTGAATCGACCCGACTTCGAAAGTGGTTCACAAGTGGCATTCTGTGGTGGAACGTGATCGATGGCTGGCCACAGTTCTCAGATGCTGTCGTGGATTACTACTTTGGAAAGAAGCTGGCCTATCACTATATCTGGCGTGTGCAGCGCCCGGTGTGCATGATCATTGGTGATCCAGGACCGGGCAAGTATCTCCCTATTGTTGTCAGCAATGATACACGTGAGGAAGCCAAAGTGGCTTATCGGGTGTGGGATGCGGACGGGGAAGAGACGATTGGAGAGGGGGCCTTTGCCGCGCCAGCTAACGAGAATTGGCAGGTGGGTCGCATCCGCACGTATGCTAGTGAGCAGCGGCTCTACCTGCTGGAATGGACTGTGGACGGAGAGCGCTTCGGGAATCACTGTCTGGTGGGGAGGCCGCCGTTTTCTCTGGCTCGGTATAGGGGATGGTTGAAAGCCATTGCAGCGCTACCACGGCCCTTTGATCCATTGGCGGTAGTCAGATAATCGGTGCTGCATTCTACTTTCATTGTAGAAGGCGGGTGTGAGAGAAGCCACGTCTACGATGCTGGGCATGCAGTGGCAACCACTGGAGGTCTCTTTCGAGGGCGCACGGGAATATGATAATCCGTACATGGATGTGCAGATGTGGGTTGACCTCATCAGCCCGGAGGGGGAGACACACCGCGTCTACGGCTTTTGGGATGGGGGGCGTAGCTGGCGTGTGCCGTTTGCCCCTCCAACACCAGGTATGTGGCGATGGATTAGCGGCGCTACGGAGTGTGGTGACGGCGGCTTGAGCGAGCACGAAGGTCGATTCGAGATTGCGCCCTATGATGGCCCGAACCCGATCTACGCCCATGGGTTCCTGCGCCTCACCGATGACCGGCGTGGATTTTGCCATGATGATGGTACCCCGTTCTTCTGGTTGGCCGATGTTGTGTGGTCGGTACCGTCTAAGGCCACAGTGGAGGAGTGGGCAACGTACCTTCAGGTCCGCAAAGGGCAGCGGTTTACCGTCTGCGAGATGAACGCACTACCTCAACATGATGCTAGTAGCGGTGCGATCCGACAGCCCTTTGCGTTGCAGGATGGGCGGTGGGACCTCACGCGGATCAATGTGAGCTACTTTCAATATCTGGATCGGCTGGTGGCACAGACAGTGGACAGCGGCATGGTGCCAGTGCTATCGTTGATCTGGTTCAATTTCGTGGATGGGACACACCCTGACTGGGATGTTGTGCATCCAGTGAGTTTCACCACAGAAACTGCCGCGGTCTGGGCACGATATGCCGTGGCGCGGTACGCAGCATTCGGCACGCTGTGGTTTGTGAGCTGCGACACCGATTTTGTCGATCCTGAGGCAGTGGCGGTGTACGATAGCGCTGCGACGGCACTAAAAGAGGTTGATCCTACGGCGTTGATGTCAATCCAGTTCGCTGGTTGCCGCTACACGAACCCTGCCCTGAACCGCCGGCCCTGGCTGGATTTTCACGCCTTTCAGACGGGGCACGTGCGCGAGGCTCCAGCGTGTGTGAAGGCGTGTGCGGCCGGTGCTCATGCATATGAGCCGAGGAGGCCGGTCGTAAATGCCGAGGGACTTTTCGATGGTATTGGATACTGTCTGGAGCCGGAGCGAGCAAGCCGTGCCGCGCTACGACGTGTGGCCTGGCTTGGTTTGTTGAATGGGGCGACGGCAGGGATCGCCTATGGTGTGCATGGCCTTTGGTCTTGGACACGCCCTGGTGAACCCTTCGCCGATGTGGCGCTGTGGCAAATGCCGTATCCCTGGCAAGAAGCATTGCGACGAGAGAGCGCTGTCGATTTCTCCCGGATGCGCGAATTGTTAGAGGGTTTCCATTGGTGGCAACTTGTGCCCGCGCACGGGTTGTTAATGTCCGAGAACTCATCGATGGCACTGGCGGTGTTGCCAGACTTCTCTCGGATCGTCGCCTACGGTACTGACGTGGACGTGGTCAGGTTGCGCATACCGGAGGGCCTAGCCTACCGTGGTACTTGGTTTGATCCTACAAGTACAGCCCAGTGGTCGGCCGAGATCGTCCGCCTGTGGGATTCCGGCAGTGAGTGCCTCACGGGCGTGCACGTAGCTGCAGTAACGACAGCCGTTGACTTGGGTAACAGCCAGCATCAGGCCGTTCGCGAAAGGCCGGATCAAGCGTCTCGCCGTGCATGAGCGTGCGCATCTCATCGCGCCGGGCCATGAGTGAGCGCATATCCTGGATCAAATCGCGGAGCCACCGATATCGGCGGCGGGGAAAAGGCCTCATAACCAGACCCCTATTGAAAGGGTTTTGCGTTATTTATTATCTTCGATAGCTCTAGAGCAGCAAGGGGGCGTCATAGGTTGTGAGCGAAAGATGATCCCCCAGTGTCTGCCATGGACCCGACCTTGTATTGCGCCGTCTTACATTGCTCTTTTGTCGTGGAGTTTTATACTGCTTGTGTATGGGTGCTCTAGACAACCTGGAACAGGTAATCCGCAGTCTGGCTGAAGAGCCTTTTGTCCGAATCCTAGGCAACCGAGTGTTGCCCCAACGGGTGATGCGCGCGCTGGCCACAGCGATTGAAGACAGCGAGTATCGTGATGTACCGGGGAGACCTCAGACTCCTTTACGGTATGTGATTGAGTTGAATCCAACTGATCTGGATTATCTCAAACAGGAGTACCCTGATTTGGAGCAACAGTTTGAAGCAGCGTTGGCCCGTGTCGCTGCGCGATTGCACTCTCGCGGGATGCCCACCGTGGTACTGGAGAGCAACGAGCGAGTATTACCTCATGATGTACGTATTCGACTCACTGCCAACGTCGAGACCTTGGCAGATTCAACGCGCGAACTCAAGCCGGTCCCCCGGTTGGGCACTGATGCACCTGGGGTTTCATGTGACCCGGTCCAGGCCTATCTGGTTATTGAGGGGGGACGGATTTTCGATCTCACCAAGCCACGTACTTACATCGGTCGTGCTCTGGACAACGATCTGATCCTGGATGCTCCCCAGGTTTCGCGTCACCATGCAGTGTTGGAGCGGCGTTTTGGACGATATGTGCTGCGCGATCTCGAGAGTACGCGAGGTAGCTGGATAAACGGTTTCCGGGTTGCTGAAGCTGTGTTGCAGTCCGGCGATGTCATCTTGCTGGCCGGCGTAGAGATTCTTTATGTGGAATCAGCTCTACAGCAACATTCTGGTCAGGGACAGACTCAGCCTGTCCCCCGGGTTGTTGAGGATTGAGGGATGGTGCAGTCTGTCCTCGCACTGCGGTTCGTGGTAGCTCTGGTGCTCTATGCATTCCTGGCAATCTACTTCTTTGTCATGATCCGTGAGTTACAGGTCCGGTCGCGGGCCGGGGCGTCCAGAACGGAACCGGCCTGCATCATCATAACCGCCGAGCAGCTACCCGAGCAGGTGTTCACCTTACGGCCTGTAACCGCCATCGGTCGGACCCCCGATAACGACGTCGTGTTGCGGGATCCGTATGTTTCAGCTAATCATGCCTTGATAGTATGGCGTGAAGGGCAGTGGTGGATCGAGGACTTGCGCAGCCACAATGGCTCCTACGTCAATGGACAACGTGTGACAAACCCCGTCATACTCAATTTCGGGGATCGAATTAGGGTGGGGGAGACAACCTTGCGGTTTGAGCCAGCTCCGTTGAAGCAATGGCACTGAGTGGGGAGGCAAAGGGAATGGACTTGGGACTAAGCGGACGGGCGGTTATTGTGACGGCAGCCAGCCGTGGGTTGGGGTTTGCCACAGCGCGGGCGTTGGCTCGAGAGGGGGCCTCCCTTGTGATCTGTGCGCGAGGCTTGGACAGGGTCACCTCGGCCGCTGAGACGCTGGCCCGTGAGACTGGTGTAGAGGTTGTGCCTGTTGCCGGGGATGTGAGAGATGATACGGATGTCACTACGATGCGCGACGTGGCGCTAGAACGCTTCGGCCGCATTGATGGCCTGTTTGTCAACGCTGGGGGGCCTCCTCCGGGCGGCTTTCTTGATTTCACGGTGTCTGATTGGCGGCAAGCCGCGAGATTGACTCTCGAGAGCGCGCTATCGCTCATCTATGCGGTGGTGCCGATCATGCGAGAACAGGGAGGAGGAGCCATTCTCGCGAACACGTCTGTGTCGGTACGCTACCCTTTGGATGGGTTGATCCTGTCAAACAGTCTGCGGCTGGCCGTGGTGGGGTTAGTGAAGAGCCTGTCCATTGAACTCGGGCCGTATGGGATTCGGGCCAATGCTCTGGCGCCTGGCTGGACTCGAACACAACGTGTGGAGCAGCTTCTGTCAGCCCGTGCAAAGGCGCACGGGACAACGGTCGAGGAAGAGGCGACTGCTATTGCAGAGAGTATTCCATTGCGCAGGATGGCGGAACCGCACGAGTATGGCCGCGTTGCCGCTTTTCTGTTATCGCCCGCGGCGAGCTATGTGACAGGTGTTACGTTGCTAGTTGATGGTGGGATGGCTCGGGCCATTCCCTAGATTGACAAAAAGACACAGGACCACTTTCTCCATCTTGGTCCTGTGTTAGCGGAGAGGGCGGGATTCGAACCCGCGGAGCCTTGCGGCTCACGCGCTCTCCAGGCGCGCGCATTAGGCCGGACTATGCTACCTCTCCGTGGATTGCCATTATAGCATAGACGTGCATCCTGGCAACGCGCGCACCCTCACGCGTTTGCAGTGGATGTGACGGCTACACCGTAGCGAAAAATGTGTAGCCCCTTGCTTTTCCTTCACTGGTGGGGGTCTTTCCTCATCTCCGTCTTACTCCTGACACAGTCCCACTAGGCAGGGAGTGATCCACGATTTGCTGGTGGCTGTTACCGAGCGTCTGCAGAGGATGGGCCGCGGTTTAGCCAACGCTAGACTTTTCCAACACTGATTTGTTAGAAGGTATGAATCAGGTTAATATGCATGGAACCAAATTCCTAACCAAAGTCTCTTGCGCTTTCTATGAAAATGTGTATAATAAATAAGAAGAATAGTTAAGAAGTATTTCCCTGAGGGTTGATAGACCCTGAATGGAGGGTGGCGATGACGCGGAGAAAAAGAGGATGGCGCCGGTGGTTAGGGGTAGCGGTGGCCATTATTGGTGGATTCCTGGCTGTGGGAGGAGTGCTGGCTGGAACTGTCTCGGATGGCGGCAATTTCGAGGTCGACCTCGACAGCTATAGTTTCAATTCGGATGGCACGAGTACCTGGACCTATACTGTTGTGCTGTTGAAGGATTTACAATTCGCCCTAAGTCATCAAAGCATTGGCATCGATCCGGACTGTGTGGTTGTGGACCCGGAAGACGGAGATTCGTACGTTACTGGCCCCTTTGCATTCACGGTTGAATGGGGTACAGAGCAGAACTCCGGTGAGAAAGCCCTTAAGTTTGAGGCTGAAGGCGAGGGCGAGGGCCCGAAACAGGCTGGGGATTTGATGACATTCACGTTGACGATTGAGGGCGCCAAAGTGGATGAAGTAGACCCTGGGACTCTCTTTACCATGAAGTACGGGCGGTTTTTCGATACCGCTTTGGAGGACGGTCCGATCTGTGAGCCGACGGCGGTGCAACTGACCAACGTGCGGGGTGGCAGCGGTGTGCACGTGTCGACTCTGGTTGGTTTCGTGTTGGCCGGTATCGTCGTGGCGGGGGCTGGCGCCTGGGAGTTGCGTAAGCTGCACCAATAAGCTGTCGTCAGTGGCTTCGACGATTCTTCCAGGTGAGACCTGGAGAAAAGAGAGCACACAGCTGGCTCGTTCACGGGCCGGCTGTGTTTTCTTTATGGCGTCACGCTGTGATTTGGGTTGTGTCTTCATCGAATGTAGTATAGAATGATGTGCAAGGTGATGCGGTTTGAGCCATGGGGAGAACTCACGGAAGGGGTTTGCATGATGCGTCGGAGGTTCTATCTGACACTGCTGCTTCTTGGGTTGCTCTGTGGGACGTGGTTTTACCCTGCGAGGGCGCAAACCGAGGCACCCCTGGCGTTCGCTGACCCGACGCCCGATACGATAACGTGGCCTGGGTCCATTGAGATCGAAGTTCTGAATAACACTACGCAAAGTCTTACAGTTTCAGTCGAACTCACAGCCTTTGTGGATCCCACGTCGGGAGTCTCTGTGGAGCCAGAATCCCTGTTGCAGTCGCTCATCCCCTCATTTACACTCCCACCCGCTGGTCAGACAACGTTGACCCTGGCGACTGCGTCGGGGGCTCAACCGGAACCAGGCAAATATACGGCGTCTCTTGTGCTGGCAGTGCTCAGTCATAATGCCGTGTTGCGCAAACCCATCACGATAGAAGTGCCTGAGACGGTGACTGTGGGAGAGATGCCCTCACCGGATTCCTTGCGGCCCGCCGTCGAGCGCTGGACCCTGAAAGCTGTTCGGTTTCTGCCGTTTGCGGACCCGGCTTGTGTGCGTGGTGTGCTCCTGGGGTGCACGTTGCCATTGGATGGGAAGCCGGTGGGTTTGGAAGATCCGATGCCTGTCGGGCAACTTGTCAACGAAGAGGGGGGAGGGGGGCTTCTCGTGTCAGTTCGGGAGGCTTCTGATCACTATGCTTTGCTTGATCTAGCTTTTGACAGACCTTGGGGCCTGGTGGGGAACTACACTGGTGTGGTGGATCTGGCGCCGAGTGACCCGGATGCAGGCATTGTGGAGATGAGTGTCCATGTGAAGGACAGCATTGTGTGGCCCTTGCTGGCCCTCTGGCTGGGTGTCACCGTCGCACGCCATCTGCAGAGGTACCTGACAGTGCGTCGTGATGTGCTGGGGCTTCTACAACGGCTGAATGCGCTGGGCCTAGAATTCGGGAAGCTGCGACGTTCGATCTTTGGCTATAGCGTGAGTAACGACTTTCATCAGCAGCGTGTGGCTCTTGAAGAGGGAATCCGTGCTTGGGATCGTACTCACTATGGTCCTCCGACGGATATAGAGATGGAGATGCTGCGCCGCAGTGTCATCGAGCCCCTTGAGGCCCTGGAGTCCCAGTTGGAGGTCTGGAAGACTATGCGGCAACGGCTTGACCGTCTTGGACGCCGTCTGGCTCGAGAGGCGAGACCTGTCATCGCTAAGGCGACCAAGCCTCAGGGTATCGATGTACCCGAACCCCGATTCTACACGATGGCGCGTTCCTTGCTTCGTGGGCGGGCGATATGCATGGCGGACCTGCCCGAGTTGGCAAGTCGTGTAGATCAGGCTGCTGAGTTGGCCAGTCTCTGGGGGGGACTCTATCGGCTGGCTTGTCTGGTGCGCGATGCTATTCGGGAGCTGACCCGACCGACTGTGACGCTGAGTGAGAGCGAGCGAGCGATGCTCGAGACGGCGAGGCATCGGTTGAATTCGGCCGTACGTGATCTATGGGAAGTACGCGACCTTCAAGAGTTGCGAATTCGGGAGACACAGGAAAAGCTGGAGGCAGCTCAGGAGCTGACACGGCAACTGATGGATCCATTTGTGTATGGACGGCGCATACCTGTGAGTGGGCGCGCTCTTACTGATGAGGAGTTCGCTTTCTCGAGTGTGGAGAGCGGTGCGGAGATTGCCCCACTGGTTCGGGTGTTCAGTCATATTGACAGTTTCCGCTTACCTCACCTTGATCTTGACCGATATGAAGCCCTGCAATCCGATGCCCGACGAGGTGAGTATCTACAACGCGCGGTGCTTTTCAGCGAACGGGCCGTGGCATCTGTAGCTATGGTGACCGCGGTGGTGGCTGGGCTGGAGAGATATTTCTCGACCGATTTTGGTTCGCCGGCGGATTATTTGGCATTGCTGACCTACGGTGTGGCAACTAAGGCGGGACTTGAGCTAATCAATGCGGCAGTGAGCAGGTTGTTGGCCCGTTTTGGTTCTCAGTGAGTTCTCTCCGTGTGCGATGGCGATGGGATGATGGACAGACAAGCGGCTGGGCTACGGCCCAGCCGCTTGTCTGTATTTCAGTCTAATCGTCGAGCAGTCGTCTTTCACCCTTGAGCTTGCGTAGATGGGTCAGGTTCTGGGTGACCTCCAAAGTGCCTCGGTAGGTGCCGGAACTGTCGCGCAGCGCGAAGTAGCGGATGTGGATGAATTGACCTTCACTGGCTGATTTCTGCTCTTGCCGCGAGGGGGCAAACTGAATCCAAAACTCTGCCACATCTCGCTTGCCGGCGCGGAAGTCATCGAGGATGGCCTGAACCTTATCTACGCTCTGAGGTGGATGGCAGTTTTGCACTTTGCGCCCGATGATCGCGGGAGAACGTGGGAAGATACGTTCCGCGGTCTGGGAGAAGTAGCGTACACGATCTTCTTCATCGACGAATGTGATGTCCACCGGCAGTGTTTTCAGCATCATATCAATCTGCTCGACCGTGAGGGCCCCCACCTCTAGGGCAATCAAAGCGTTTTCCGCCTCACGACTGCCTGTGGCTGGTGCGTTTTGTGGGTGTCCCTCTTGCGCTTCTCTGGCGTCATCTGTCCCCCTCCACGACCTTCCTGGCAGGGCGTAGGCGAATCCAATCTCATCCTCCTGGGCTCGGATGGCGCTCCAGTCTTCCTCAGTCAGACGCTCTAGCGCGGCGGGGAAGAGAATGCGTTCCTCTTTGTAAATCATCTCGCGGATAGTGTGATCAAGGGTAGTGAAAACTTCCAGTGCACGATTAAGATTGACTGGCGCTGGACTCTCGTTCAGGATACGACGGAGTTCCTTCCATAGCGCGCGGATCTCATTGTGGATGCCCCACATTACCTTTGACGGACCGGCGAATCCCGTGTGCTCGAGGTAAGGGAAAAGAAGGTTTTCTTTCCGAACATAATGCCGATCATAAATCTGTAGCTTATCCAGGATCTCGCGCGCCTCTCGGATCGTCTCCGTGGTTGGGTGCCGGCTGATCTCCTCCAGCGCGCGCTTGAGCTGCTCCAAAACGCGCACCACTCCCAGGTTTTCAGCACGGAAAGTGAACACAGGATGACCAGGTACTGCTTCGGGCGCTGGGCGGCTGTCCAACGCTTCTCGAAACAGAGCCACGTGTAGGTCACAAAGCGGTTGGATCTGTGTGGGGTCGAGGCCCTCCGCCACCAGGGCCTCTTCAATGCGTACCACTTCATCGGGTCCAACGTCCGCAAGCATCTCAGCAAACGCTGTTTTTACCTGTTCGGGGTCTTTGCCTTCATGGAGTTGAAGGATGATTGCTTTAAGTTGTCTCTCGCGCTTGGACACGTTATCAATGTACTCGCTCATAATCTCTCCTCAATCTTGTCTGCTGTGACTGTATTCTCATCTATCATTTGCCTCTCAGATTCCTTGGACGATTGAGGCTAAGTCCTCCTCGACCGTGCCGATTGGACGAATATCGAAGTGCTTTACCAACACGTCTCTCACACCAGGCGACAAGAAGGCCGGCAGTGTCGGGCCCAACCGGATATGTTTCACCCCTAACGCCAGAAGCGCCAGGAGCACGATAATCGCTTTCTGCTCGTACCAGGCAATATCGTAACTGATTGGCAGCTCGTTAATGTCCTCGAGACCCAATGCCGCCTGCAGCTTTAGAGCGATATAAACAAGTGAGTAGGAGTCATTGCATTGGCCCGCATCCAAGACCCGTGGTAAGCCGGCTACCGTGCCCAGGTCGAGCTTGTTGTACCGATACTTGGCGCAGCCAGCTGTGAGAATCACGTGATCTTTGGGAAGGGCCTTGGCAAGTTCAGTGTAGTAGACGCGACTTCGATGGCGACCGTCGCAACCAGCCATGACGACGAATCGCTTGATCTCACCTCGTTGGACGGCATCAAGGATGTGATCCACCGAGCTCATTACCGTATGCCGCGCAAATCCGATAGGAATAGTTCCCTCTTCCAACGGCTTTGGCTCGCCCGATCTTAGCGCAGCCTCGATCACCGGGGAGAAGTCTTTACTGCCTCCAGGTTCGCGATCAGGGATGTGTTGAACACCTGGCCACCCTACGTGCCCCGTGGTGAACAGTCGATGTTTATAACTCTCTTTAGGAGGGACGAGACAATTGGTCGTCATCAAGATGGCACCGCCAAAGGACTCAAATTCTTGGTGCTGGTGCCACCAAGATCCACCATAGTTACCGGCAAAGTGGTCGTATTGCTTGAAGAATGGGTAGGCATTCGCCGGTAGCATCTCCCCATGCGTGTAGACGTTGATGCCTGTTCCTCGGGTCTGCTCAAGCAATTCTTCCAGGTCGCGTAGATCGTGACCACTGATCAAAATGCCGGGACCGGGACGCACACCGAGGTTGACCTGAGTGGGCTCGGGATGGCCGTAATGGGTTGTGTTGGCCTCATCTAGCAAACGCATGGCCTCAACCCCCATCTCGCCTGTGCGCAGAACGAGATTCACGAGAGCCTCAGCACTTAGGCTCTCATCGGTTGTTGCGTCAAGCGCTTCCTCGATGAATGCGGGGATTGTCTTGCTCATCTCTCCCAATACGTGGGCATGATCGAGATAAGCCGCCATACCTTTGAGGCCGTACACTATGAGTTCGCGGAGTGAACGTATGTCAGGGTCGAGGTTGGGATCCGCCATCACTCCCACTGTTCGGCCCTTGACCTGTAGCGCGTGAGTCTCGTAGCTCCGAGGTGCCCAGACCGCGGCTTCGGGTGGTCTCATGACGCACGCTTCTCCGTTCCGCTGTGTTGTACGGCAGACATCTTCAACCTGGATGCGCAGAGCGTCTCGGCGAGAGACAGCCTCTCGAATCCATCCAACAAAGCGGTCAGGGTCGAAATTCACGTTAGTGATAGTGCTGACGAGAGCCTGAGCTACGAAGAGATCTGTCTGTTGATCCTCAATGGCGAAATGTCTCCGGCCACGTACCGCCCAGAATGAAATCCCCTTAAGTAGCCAGATCAGTAAATCCTGTAACGCGGCTACTTCTGGTGTCTTCCCACACACACCGCGCACTGTGCATCCTTCCCCACGAGCTGTCTCTTGACACTGAAAACAAAACATCTTGGTCGCTGCACTCATAGTCCGTCTCTCCTTAGGAATTTAGAATCATGAGTCTACCTGGCGTGATGCCTTAGAGGGGTCTGGTGACCCGTCCCACTCGATGGTATAGGGCAGTATGATTGCCCCAGTTGGGCATATCGCTTCACATTCACCGCAATAGGTGCATGCTTCTGGGTTGACGAACTCGGGCCCCGTTTTCCCAAGTGTGATTGCTTGACCGGGACACAGTGCCACACATCGTCCGCAGTGTGTGCAGAGCCCTTCGACGACTGTGGGTAGCAGTAATCCGGACGCCATTAGTTCCCCCAGACCCTATCAGGCTGATTCTTACTTTCTGATATAAAGCATACAGCAAGGGCGGCCTGTTGTCTGTGACTTTGGTCACATTGGATCTGCCAATTGCCAGCGTTGAATGAATTGGGTATAGTCCGGGACAAGGGGGTGTAGTGTGGAAATGCTTGACGCTCGGGATTTGCTCAAAAGCGTTCCGGCTTTTGCCAGCTTGCCAGAAGATACGCTCTCGACCTTGGCAATGATGGCGGTTCCACGCAGCTACACGAGAGGTGCTCATCTTGTCATACAGGGCGCCTCGTCCGGTCATGTCTTTCTGATTGTACAAGGAAATGTGCGTGTGTATCGAGTGTCCAGAGAGGGCCGTGAACAGGTGCTGGGATGGCTCACCTCTGGGGACATGCTAGGTCTCGTGGCGTGCTTTGGCTCACCAATGGAGCGAAGCCCATCGCATGCAGTCGCAGCCTCGCCTGTCGTGGCGTTGGTCTTCTCTTGCGAGGAGTTTCAGAGGGTCCTCAGAAGGCACGGCGATCTAACATTCACTCTCTTGCAGAGTCTCGCAGAGCGGCTGAGACACATGTCTGATCTGGTTGAGGACCTCGCTTTGTTTTCAGTCCAGCAGCGGTTGGCACACTTCCTGCTTGTCCACGCCCCAGAGCCCGGAGTTTCTAGAGCGAGCACCCCGGTTTGGACACAGAGTGAGATTGCTGCTCACCTCGGTACGGTGCGAGAGATGGTCAGCCGGGGGTTAAGGTCATTAGAAGCGTTGGGGGCGGTGCGAGTGGAGCGAGGGCGAATTGTGTTGCTTTCTCGGGAGAAACTCGAGGCCGCTGCGCGATAGTGCGGCAGCGGCCTTATTGGCTGTGTATTCCCTCTTTTGCTATTTGTCTAGGGAAATAGTCCAATCGGCGCGAGTTCGTGTGACATATGCCTCACAAGAGGCGGAGTAGGTTCCCTATCAGCATGGTGTATCCGGAGGGTGTTCAGGTCAACACCCAACCATATACAAGCTGTACTGGGCTCGTTGAACACGATGAGGGTTATGTGGAACGGATCACCTCGGTATAAAGTACCCACTTCGAACCACTGATCGCTGTGGGCAATAATCGCGTACCTGGCCCCACGAATTTTGTCGACCACTTTGGCGTGGAGTCGAGTGAGTCGCGGCACCAACGCCTCGGTGACGCGATCGTCAGCAACCCATCGGCAATCGATGATTTGTCGAAAGCCAGGCGCGACGTGTGGATCAGCGGCCAATTCCTGCTCATGCAGGATGAGGTCGTCGTCCGTCAGAATGCCATGCGCTCTTGTGTACACGAAGGTGCCTTGGTGCAGGACAACGTACTCAAGAGACATTGCTTGCTCCTCCTCCGCCCTCAACTTTGAAGTGACTGGTAGTCGGGATGGCACTGCGGACACACATGCGTGTGTTGAGGGAGCTTCACGAACAATCACTCACTCAGCGCCAATGGCCATGATAGGACGGGTCTTCAGCCACGCATCCAGTTGCGCAGCGAAGCCCTGCAGTGAAGCCGCCCGTATTTGCTGAAGCACCATGCGCTCACTGTCACTGAGCTCAAATTGCTCTAGGACTTGCTCTCGTTGGCCATCGAGCAGCTTGGCACAGAGGTTATTATCCACGACTGCGTGGGCGATAAGGCTTCTGAGCGCCATTTCAGACATCGCTTTACCTCCATAGCAAATAGTATTAGGAGAGTATGTAGGTGACGAACTGCGGCATAAGGCTCGGAAACACTCCCTGCTTGGCAGGGTACGCTCAAGCCCTATGCCGCAGTTCGCGGCGTCCACGGCCAATCATGACATAGAAACGAGCCGTGAACCGCAGCTACTCCATTCCTTGTCAGCTCGCTAGTCGGCGTCCTTCTCCTCACCAAGCGGCTTGAAGAAGTCTACCCGCCGACGCTTCCACCACCGCCCATCGCGGGATCCGCCAAGACGACCTGCACGCCGCCAGGTACCATTGGGGCTACCAGTGCCAGCACAACGGCCAGCCCAACCAAAACCATGCGCACCACACGAGGATCTGCAGCCTTGACCATTGCCATCTGTACCTGTGCCTTCATCGCATCACCTCCATCTGTTTCGTACCGACTAACGTTGAGAACCTGTTTACATTTGCCCATATAATACAGATTAGGGCTTACCTGGCGGTAAACGTACCGGTAACGAGCGGTCACGATTGAAAACTTGGACCTGGTGTGTCTAAAGGCACCGGTTTTTCGAACGGGGTGGGAGTTGCCTGGCCAGGATTACTGCTCGGCGATAGGTTTCCCCGTCGCCGAGCGCGGCTACTCAGGTGGAAGCCGATGGACTGAAGTCAGTCAAACAGTTGCTCTGCCTGGATCTGAGCTCGTAACGTCTCCGTGGTCCTCGAGGGAGGAACCCCGATCTGGGTACGCAGGATCGTCTTGCACCGCTCATATTGGGCCAGGGCCCGGCTGCGCTCACCTGCAAGTGCGTAGGCACGCATAAGTTGCTGGTGGAATGTCTCGTGGGTGGGATCCACACTGAGGGCCCTCTGTAAGGTTTCGATTGCCCGTCGATACTGCCTGCGTGTGAGATAGCGTTCGGCCAATTGCGCCAGGGCGTCGACGAACTCCAGGCGCAACGCTTCACGCTCTTGTTGGCACCAATCGAGATAGCAGTCGGTGAGGAGATCATCTGTATAGAGGCTTACGGCTTCCTGAAGCGCTTCCAGTGTCTCGTTTCGGCGCCATTGCTCCAGGAGTTCGCGGAAATGCGCGACGTCAAACCATGCCTTGAGATCGGGATTCAGGGTATAGCGTTGGCCATCGAACTCTATGACCTCGCGATCCAACGCACGCTTCAGGCGGAACTTGGTCGTGTGAAAACTCGCTTTTGCTTTTTGGGGGCTTAGCGAAGGCCAGAACGCATCGAGGATCTGCTCTCTAGTGCGGCTGGGGTGGAGTAGCATGTAGAACAGCAGGTGGCGTGCGCTGGCTGATCCCCAGGTGGACAGTGGGACAGGTTTGTTGGCCACTTCCACGGTACCGGGCCCAAAGCCGTAGATACGGATGCTAGGCGGCTCGCTCTGTTTTGGCGGTGACACCTGCGAAAACAGGTGCGCGGCGGTGTCGTCCAACGCCCGAATGCGTCGCTCGATCCTCTTGAGCCGCTGGAGGCGGTCGGGCAGGTTCTTGAAAGCTTTGCGCGCAGCTTTCAGCAGAGGTTCAAGATGTTGTCCTTCGAGGACAAGAACCTGCATCTCGATCGAGGGAGGCAGAGTATCCAGAAGCAGCCCGAGTTCGGTGATAGCGTTGCTGGAGGCCTCCCTCTCCTGTGGCTCTTGCGTGGTCTCCTCTAGGAAATGGGCCCATGCTCTCAGCAAACGTGCGCGCCCCAAATCTGCCTGGGCACCCAGTTCGGAAAGGAGGTTGATGGCCTTGTCCAGTTCAATGAGACCAGCGGCTGGTGCACCAGACTCTGCAAGGACGACTCCTAGCGAGGCGTGGATTCGTCCCACGAGGGATTGAGCATTCAATGCCTGGGCTTCTTGAAGGGCTTGTGCGAGTCTGGCGTGGGCTTGTTGCCATCGTTGCTGTCGTCGGTGGATCAAGCCTAATGTCTCCTGTGCGTAGGCGGCCACATAGCGATCCTGGATGTCCATGGTTAGTGCCCGACCTTTGCGGCCGTATCGCTCGGCAGCCTCAAGAAACCCGAGATCTCGGGTCAGCTCAGCCAGACTTACGAGCGCTGCTGCCTCAGCTTGTCGCAGGCCCGTCCGTTGTGCGATGCTCAAAGCCTCTTGTACTGAGGCCAGAGCCTCTGTGAACTCACCCAACGTGTAAAGGTGAAATCCGAGGTCGTTGAGTTCGTCAGCCAGTCCCGCATCGCTGCCTAACTTGCGCCAGATCGTCAGGGCCTCGCGGTGCATGGCTACAGCCTCATGCAGTCGCCCGAGGGCTCCAAGGCACTGAGCCAGACCGGTGCGGATCAGCGCTCGGGTATAGTCATGAGCATAGCGATCCCCAAGTTCCAACGCAACCCTAAGATGTTTGAGCCCCTGCTCGAGATCGCCCAGCATAACATACGTTCGGCCCAGAATACGATGAATCTCGTAAGCAACCGGCGTTGGGCAAATCTCTGCTAAGGGGAGAGTCTGTTGCGCAAGCGCACGAGCGTCTTCTAGTAGACCTTGCACGAGCCAGATCTCGCACCGTTGAACTCGCGCCTGGATGACGCCATATTCGTCATCCTGCAACTCGTAGCCACGCTCGGCCATCTCAGCCAGCTCGAGGGCATCCTCACGTTCTCCTAGTTTGTAAGCTGCCCTGGATTGGTACAGGGCAAGTTTTGGGGCAGTTTCAAGGTTTTCGTCGCCCAGGAGCTGGCGCCATGTGCGTAGTGTAGAAAGTCGATTGCGAATGTAAAGATTCTCGGCCGTGGTTTCCATCAGCCTGGCCGCTTCCTGATGGGCACCGATAGCCAGGTAATGCTGTACAGCATCGAACTGCTGGTTGTGGGTTTCTAACCACTCAGCCGCTTTGCGGTGAAGGATTTCCCAGCGGTCATGAGCCTGGGCCTTCAGGCGCTTCTGGAGGAACTCTCGGAATAGATGGTGATAGCGATACCAATCGTTCTCCAGACGGGTGACGAAGAGATTCTCCGCTTCCACTCGCTCGAGCATCACCTCGGCCTCTGGAACGCCAAGGATCTCTTGGCACCGACGGACGCTCATTTCGGTTAGCGTGGATGACTCAAGGAGGAACTTCTGCATGTCGTGGGGTTGGCGTGTGAAGACTTCCTGAGCGAGGTAGTCGTAGATAGGTTCGTTGGTATCCCGAGCACGCATCCAGCTTTGCAGCACGTCTTCCCAGCGGCTATAGGCCGTGAGCAGCAGACCTGTAATCCAACCCTCAGATTGCTCCGCCAGTGCTTGAGCATCTGCCTTCGAGAGCTCTATGCCGTAGTTGTGTCGGAAAAGCCGCTGAATTTCCTCCAGGGTAAACCGTAGGTCGTCTTGGCCAAGCCCTCCCACGCCTCCGCGTGCCACGAGTGGGATGATCAGGGGGAGGGTTGGGACACTGCGGCTAGTAATAACCGTGAGACACTGGTCGCGTCCGAAAGCCACAAAGTTAGACACAATCGCATCCACTTCAGGAGCTCGTCCAAGCAAGTGGTAATCGTCGAGGACGAGCACAAACCAACGGGGGATCGTCGTGATGATCTCGTTGACCAAGACGCGGACGACACCTGGTGCTCCCCCCCGAAGATCGGCTGTGGCCTCCAATGCCCTGAGTGTCTGCTGACCAAAGTTGGGAAAGCGCCGTCGCATGCTCATCACCAGACGCTCGAGGAAGACGCTAGGATCCCGATCGCTTGCGTCGAGCGCGTACCAGCACACAGGATGCTCAAGATCGGTTGCAAAATCCACCAACAGTGTGGTCTTGCCATACCCCGCCGGAGCAGAGACAAGGATCAGACGATAGTCTATCATGTCGTACAGACGATTGAGTAGACGTGGCCGGGATAGGATATCGTCACGGCGACGCGGCAGGAGGACTTTGGTGAGTAGCGTTGTCTCTTCCATGGCTCAGTTTATCTCATCGAATCAGTGGGTCAGGTTCCCGCACGACAAGTATAGGGTGCCCTAAACTATCGTCAATGCTGCGCCACTGAGCCGAGTCGTGGACATCCTTTAACATCCTCTCTAGTTCTTGGTTAGATCCTGGATATACCCACGAGGATGAGCTGCTCAGGCACTCTCCTGACGCAGGATGCTGATGATCTGGCCAATACCTAACATGAGGACGACGATCAGCACGAGGACCACGCCCAGATCTAGGGTGACCTGGAGGGAGATGGCGACTAGGGCGAGAACCATGCCCCCAGCATCAACCAAGATGAGTCGAGAGATGTGTTGCGAGATCAATGTAGATGGCTTTACTGCCTTGGCGACGGAGAGTAGGCGCCGTTGAAAGTGAAAAAGATCCCACGCGGCAAGCGTGCCTCCGACTACACAAACGCCGAAGCCAATGGGTATACCTTGGAGCATCCCCAGCATCAGCGCGGTGGCATTGCCGACGAAAAAGACATCGATGAGGAAACTTGTGTGGGGTGAGATACCAGCGATCAAGGCAGCAGCCGTGAGCCCTCCTGATGCGATTGCCAGCCCCCAAAGTCCCTGGAGAATAGCTCCCATGGCCAAGATGACGCCCGTCAATATTGTAGCGAGCTGGGTTACTCGCTCGAGGTGGATCAACGGGCGGTTAGGCGACTGGCTATCAATAGTGGATGGTTGTGACTTCATAGTGCGAGTTGAGGGCGGCTGTATATCGCCGTGGCTGTGAGCCTCGGAAGCCCGCGGGCCACTGCTACGTCCAGCGGTTGGGTCACATCCCAATCGATGACGGAGATTCCCACACGCTGAAGTTTCCTGATGAGTAGCGTACGCTCTACATTGGCAATACGTAACGCCAGCCTTTGAAGTTCGCTCTGAGGAAGGAATTGCACCTCAAATGAGATGGGGTCAGGGCTGACGACCATTACCTGGTATCCGCGTGCCCGTAGGCGCATTAACACTGCTGGATCGTCTTCGCACAGTGGGCTGATCAGCACGATCTGGGACTTCGCGGGGAAGAAGCGTGTGGGCAAGTAGTCCAGATTGTCAAAGATCAGGCTGTCACCAGTCTGTGCTTGGGCAAGTGCCAGGAGAATGCGTTGACGTTGGTGCCGTCCATAGCCTGGGAAAGTCCACTCGAGTCCGCGGCCATAGATGAGCAAGCCAACCCGATTGCCGTCTGCGAGAAGGATATCGCTTAGAGCTGCTGCGGCCTCAATGGCGTGCTCGAAAAGGGCCATTTCACCTAGTCTCACATCTGTGCGTGCCCGCGCGTCGAGGATGACACCGATATCAGCAATCTGTTCGCGTTCGAACTCATCGGTGAATAAATCATGGGGATGGCGGGCACTCAGTCGCCAGTTGATGCGGCTGGGAGGGTCACCAGGCTGGTACGGGCGCACGCCGAAGAAATCGGTCCCCGGCCCTCCTCTACGGGCGGGATATGGGCCGGCAAAGACCCGCGTGCGCAGCGGGCGGAGTAGGATACGGCGCATTCGGGGAACTACAGGCACGATGGAGAGCTTGTTCAGATAATCGTAGGCATGGCGCTTCTGCACCAGACCTAAGTGTTCACCAACACACACCGACGTGTTACGGAAATGGTAGGTCCCTCGCGGACCTTTCACTGTGTACGTTACCGCGACTGTTTCACCGGTGTCGAGTGAGCACACGACGCTCGTATCTCCACTCACGACCAGTCCTTCTGGGATCTGCTCCCAGAGGGCGATCTCCTCCAATCCTTGTCCCTGGTTGGTGACGCTGAGCGTGACTTCGATTTCCGTGTCGGTCATGGCGTAATTTCGACTCAGAGTGCGCACAATCTTGAGGTCAAGATGTGCTGTCGGGCGTTGTAGGAAGGAGGCCCCAACGTACAACAAGAGGGGTATTGCCATGGCAATCAGCGGCCCATGAAACGTCGCCAATCCGACGAGTAGGAACCCGTAGAGTATGAGCGAAATGAGCAAGCTGCGGCGTGCACTCAAGCGGCAAACCCCCGCAACACTGGTACTGGAATGGTGCGCACGAGCTCTGTGATGATGTCCGCAGCCGCGCGTCGGTCGCTCCACAAATCGGGTTCCAGGATCAAGCGATGTTCTAACGCGGCATGGGCGAACCTCTTGACATCGTCTGGGAGGACATAGTCGCGGCCTTCCATAGCGGCCCATGCCCGGCTGAGTTTGAGCAGGGCAAGGCTCCCTCTGGGACTAGCACCAACCGCTACATGCCGATGCGTACGTGTCGCCCTTACCAGATCTACCATGTATCGTTCGACGTCTGGGTCGACATGGACCCGCTCGATAGCGCTCCTCATACTGAGCAGGCCTTCAGCATCGGTCACCGCTCTGAGGGTGAAGGCATCCCGCCGGCGTTCGCGGCGCCGGCGCAGAATCTCTTGTTCCTTGTCCGCAGAGGGATACCCCACGCTCAGCTTCATGATAAAGCGGTCAAGCTGTGCTTCTGGGAGCGGAAAGGTCCCTTCATACTCGATTGGGTTTTGAGTCGCGATGACGATGAAGGGATCTGGGAGCTTGAGCGTCTCGCCCTCCAACGTTACCTGATACTCTTGCATGGCCTCTAGAAGCGCTGATTGCGTCTTGGGTGACGCGCGGTTTATCTCGTCTGCCAAGATGATATTTGCGAAGATCGGGCCTCGCCGGAGGACGAAGTTCCCTTTAGCGCGATCGTAAACGTAGCCACCTGTAATGTCTCCAGGTAGAAGGTCGGGTGTGAACTGGATCCGCTTGAATGTGAGCCCAAGAGCGGTGGCGAAGCTGTTGGCGATCAATGTCTTGGCGAGACCTGGGTAGTCTTCCAGGAGCACATGGCCGCCGCTGGACAAGCAGGCCGCCAGGATCATGCGCAGCACTGAGGTCTTGCCGAGCACAGCAGTCTCGACTTCGTCGATCACGCGCTCGCTGATCGTGGCGACATCCATAAGTGATAGGTATTTATTGGGGTTTGGTGTCTGTTGATTCACTTAGATCCTCCAGACGGGGTGCTCTGAGATGGGATTCGAGATAGGTGAGAGATGGTTCGAGTTCCTCGGTAAGTGCCTCCAGTGCTATGAGCCCGGCTGACTTACCCCGCAGCCGGGCCCAGAAACGGTCATACCAGGTGAGCTTGCTGGGCGCTCTTACTCGTAGAGCTGCTTGTGCGTATGGCTGCAGCAGCTCGGGGACTGGTAGTTTTTTTGTCTCCACCTCATTGACGATTTGGCGCATTGGCAGGTGATGCTCAAATGCCAGGATCCGCAGTACAAGCCGCCCGAAGAGCTGGTCGAATCGAGGCTTGGAATACCTGCCGCGCTCAATCTGTTGCAGGCGGTCGTGCCAAAGACCCACCGCACCTTGGAGTTGTCTCTTCCTCACGCGCCGGTGCGCAGGTGTATGCCCGACGCGCTGGATACTTCTGAGTGCTACGTAGGTGGCGAGGAGGAGTACGGCGGTCAAGAGATAGCGTTGTGGTAGCGCGCGTATGATGACGCCGATCAGCCATATTTCGTAAGCCAGTGGTGTGACGATGGCCACGCGTATGAAGTCCTCCATCATAAAGGCGAGCGGAAGTGCCGCAACGACAAGGATCAGGAAGGCAATCAACACTCGCTTAAGTCGCGTTGTAAGAGTTATGCTCATGAGGCGGTTCCTCGCATGCTTTGATAATTGCTTCTAGGCTGGCGACGGCGATTTGCTGGTCTTCCGGTGAAACGCTTATCGTTGCACTGTAACGTGCCTTTTCAAAGAGCCGTGTAAGTGCGACCACGGCGTCTCGCGGGAGATTGGCGCGCAGAAGGTGATCCGTAAACTCGCGGGCTGTGACCGATCGTTCTCGGAGAAGCCCTCGGCGCTCTCGAACGACTTGGTTCATGTCTGCGTAACACCGGATGACAATATTCCCCAGATCACCCCCCCGTGAGATATCAGCGATGGCAGTTCTGGCATGGGCAGCGATCCGGTGTAGCGTTCTGGCTTCCGCTCTGGAGCGGCGTACTGCACGGATGATACCTGCTGCCGCGCCGGCTATGAGCATCGCCGTCAACAGACTTAGGGCCCGCGCGATCCAGGGAGAGATGCGTTCTGGGCTGAAGGACTCGTCAATGGGAGACTCTGCTAAAGAGTCAGCGATCAGTGGATTAGGGGCATTTCCTTCGAAACCTTGTGGCTGTTGCATTTGTCTTGATAGTACGGCAGATGCGGCAGCAACGAGCACCGCCAAGGCCAGAGCGGCACGCAATACACGACGCCGTAACTCAGGTGACAGCAGGACGAGAATAGCAGCGAAAGGGAAACACACCAGCGCAATCGTGAAGATGATCCGATAGAGATCAAGGATAAGCTGCCCGCCAGGTAGTGGGCTGGAGACGGGGCCTGCGATGCTCATCTGGAATTCGCCAATGAGAAACTGCAAGATCTGCCAAAGTGGCACGCCAGGGCGGAGATTCAGGTGCGGGACGCTTGCTGAAAGCAAGATCGCGGCAGTGATTGACAGCAATCCCAGCATTGCGCCTGTGAGTTTGCTCAACGTCCTTGACATACTACAAAGTATAGGTGTGCTCGGAAGAGAGTCAAGAATTGGCCGATCTTCGCGTAGTCATAGGCATTCGCAGCCCAATCGTCTTACTTGCTTTTTGCTTTTAAACACAAAGTCTACGCGAATTGAAGCTTGCCGCCCCGCCAAGTTGCTCTCTCAACCGTAACTTGCAGACCTAGAAGCGATTCCAAAGTCGCGCGCAGGTTTCCCTCCTGGCCTGTTGTAATGAAACGGTAGGAAGGCCCTGCCTCTGACGAAGAAATCAGGGGGTGATAATTCAGGAGAAGACGCTTTGTCTGCCGAGCGACGGCTGGGGCAGGGTCGATGAGTGCAACGTCAGACCCCACGACCTTCTGGATAAGTGTCCGTGCAAAGGGATAATGTGTACAGCCGAGGACAAGTTGATCGATAGGGTAGGTAAGGAGTGGGCGTAGACATGCCTCAACGTGATGTAGAGCTTCCGTGCCCTCGAGTGCTCCGTCCTCAACTCGCTGTACCAATCCCGGGCAGGTCGCCGTGTGGATTGCAACACGGTGACGAAAACGTGTCATCAGCCTCTGGAAAAGCTCTCCACGGAAAGTGGTGGGTGTGGCCAGGACCCCAACATGCCCGGTCTGTGTCCGCTCGACTGCGGGCTTAATGGCCGGCTCCATGCCCACGAAGGGCGTGTCGGGGAGGGCTTGTCTGAGATAGCTGAGAGCCGCTCCCGAAGCTGTATTGCACGCGACGACTATCAAGGATGCGCCCTCGCTCAATAGGAAACGGGCGATACCAAGCGCGAGGTTTTGAATCTCCTCTGGAGAGCGGGTCCCGTAGGGTAAGTGAGCCTGGTCCGCCAGGTAAAGAGTCGGCACAGAGGGCATCAGGCGGATTATCTCTCGCCACACCGAGAGGCCACCAATGCCAGAGTCAAAAACCCCTACGCAGGCTCGTTGCGTCATGAATGGTTCAGGGATGGCTTGAGAGCATGTAGCGGTATTGTGCTGGCTCCGTCGTGATAGGGGCCACTGCTGAGATCACTATGACGGCTCGATTCGTTGTAGCGTCAAAGGGCAGCACCCATCGGCCAATGGATCCATTGTTGAAGAGAAGGCGCTGCACTTCCAGTGGGCGGTCACCGGAAAAGAGAACAGCCTGGACGATCCACTGCTGAGCCAGGACGTTGGCGTGTCGAACGAAGCCCTCAGGTCTCCATAAGCCCTCTCCCGCTTCGACATCATCGAACAGGACAACTTCCCCGTCGACGGTCAGTTGTATATCGTCCAATGCCAAACCCGGTTGGTTAACAGCAGCATCAGTTATGTACTCAAATCGAATCGCAATTTCCTGGCCTACGAAAGGTGTCAAATCTGCACTCAGGTACTTCCATCCGTCACTCTCACCTGTGAACCCGCATCCCAGGTTGCCGTTGTTCGGGTTGGCCGTTGTACATTGCAGCGTTGCGTCATCCAGGATATGCCATGATATTGAGGGATCACCCAGGTCCACTGGTATCCTCCCATTGGCCGCCGTGCCCACCACGACATAGGCATAGTCCCAGTCTGCTTCGATGTGATACCAGGCCCAGAACGCTAACTCGGCTTGCGTTGCTTTGCTGAGATCAAGAACGTAAGTCAGCCGGGAATCAGATTCATCAGCACGGTTGGACCACCACATGTACTTGCCGCTATGGGCCTCTGTCGCAAGCAGCCGTACCTGATCGCTACCGACGAAACTCAAAGTCAAGGGCTGGCGACTTTCGATCTCCACGTAATCCACGCCATACTGACTCACTGTGCCCTCGCGCTGCTGAGGGTAATCGGTCGTCTTGCTAAATTCTGCGTCGATGCGTGGTCCGCCCAGATCAAGGCTCTGGTAACCGTATTGGCCATTGTCCAGCGAGAGATCATCAATCAGGTTAGCGATAACCCAATCAGCAAACAGATCGAGATGGGTCATTCCAGGCGCAATTCCGCTCTTCAAAGTGGCGTCCACACTTTTCAAGCCGTTTTCTTTATGAGCGACAAGTGCCTTTGTGGCATCCTCCCCGAAGCGATCAAGAAAGTAGCTCATGAAGAGGTAAGCAGCTCCATAGTGAGGTGCAGCAGCGCCGGTCACATCGAGTTCAGGCCATGTGTTGAGCTGGGTGTCTGGCTCATCTAGATATGCATACTCGCTCCCCCCAACATCATAAATGCCTCGTCCGCCGGGATAAGAGCGATCGTTCAGCTCCATAGCCAGCTCTGAACAGCCTTCGTTGAGCCATGTTGTCTCGTTGCGGTCGTTGTACCAGTGGATCATATGTTGAAACTCATGTGCAAGCACACCGTTGTAAAATGGATCGCCGACCTCTGTGCTGCGTTCTACGTGGATATAGAACATTTCCATTTCGTTGGAGTCCGCTCGTGCGGCGCTTACATACTCGTCGGCGCTTGAGAAGTACCCAGCTACTGTGTGGCCCAAATCGCGTGCGTGGAGAATACTAAGATGAGGATCGCCGTCGACACCCGGCGTCCACTCTGACCCAAAGAATTCCCGATTGGTGGGATAGGTGTGTTCTTCGAAGAGGTCTGCTGCTTCCTGGATTCGGTCTTGGTCAAGCCGCAGGCCCTTTTCGACCCACATGTAGACGTGTTCTGTCTTGTAGACGAGCTCCGCCTCGATGTCAAAGTTCCGGTTCTCGTCAAGATTTGAGACATGGAACACTCGCACGGTCCCAATAGGATAGTCCGGGCTCCGGGCAGCGGCGACCCTGGGGGTCTCAGGTGGCATCCCCAGGAACCGGATCGCAAGCTCATGGAGGTCTGACTCGGGTATTTCAGCAGCTGCGAGTGCTTGCGCCGTTTCCTCCGCCTCGTCCGGAAGTGGGCGAGGTGTGGGCAAGGGACCGACTTCGAAGGGTTCCAGGGTGATCGAAGGGGGAACGCCAGTCGCAGGGGGATTGAAATCAACTTCTTTTGCGATGAGGATGGCGCTGATACAGGAGCAGCAGGTACAAAAGCCCAGAGCGAGGACTACGGCGACGATGGAAAGCGGTAATAATAGGCTGCTTCTACGATTAATTCCCACGATATAGTCTCCTCCTTAACAAAAAACCCGTGGGCACACAGGCCACATCTGCATCACAGTCACTGCCGGGTGATGTGGCCAGCATTATAGTCTTGTCGTTAATAGGATCAACCCGTTGGTATTGTGCTATAATGTCGTTGAGTATGTACGCACACGCTAAAGCTTTCCCGCGGGCGATCGCCAAGCATGTCTCGCCTGTCAGCCAGGCCCTGGTAGCATTGGCCTTTCTTGGATTGTTCGCTGCGACGTTGGCGCGGGGTACGATCTTTGGGGATCCCTCAGAGTACCAGTTCATTCCTGCTATATGGGGCATTGCGCATCCTCCTGGTTATGCATTCTACACGCTTCTTGCTGGTGCGTGGCAACGTGTGGTACGGATTGGTACCGTAGCGTACCGCACGAATCTCCTCTCAGCTTTTGTCGGTGCCTGGATTGTGAGCCGCGTCGTGGCTCTGGGATACTTGCTCTTGGCTGGCCAGACCGCGGAACGCGAGTCGGCCCCTGAATGGTGGAGTACCGTCAGCGCGGTGGTCGGCGGGCTGGCTGTTGGACTGTCACCAGACGTGTGGCAGCATAGCATTCATGCCAACGCCCATATTGTCAGCGCAGCCATCACAGTGACACAGCTCTGGGTGCTGGTTGTGTGGTCTATGAGCCGGAAGGATGTCTGGCTGTACGCTCTGGCATTCCTGGCTGCCGTGGGGGTAACACATCACCCCATCACGATCTGGGGTATCCCGGCCTACGCCGCTTTCATACTGTTGCAGAGGCCGGGGATCCTAAAGCAATGGCGTGTGCTGTTAGGTGCGCTGGCTGCAGGTCTAATAGGCCTGTCGCCGTGGCTTTACTTCCCGTTGCGCAGCCCTCAAACCCCTTTCGGGCCAACTGATATGGCCACATGGAAGGGCTTCCTCCGTCACGCCACAGCTCAAGGCCTGCGTGTCAATTTGTTCCATTTCGGTCTGGCTGATCAACCCGATCGTTTGTTCGTGCTTGGCAATCTGCTGTCCCTTCAGTTCGGCATGATCGTGTTGGGGCTTGTCCTTTTGGGACTGATTTGCCTGATGGTGCAACGGACACGCGTTGGGCTGCTTTGGGCCTTTTATCTGTTGGGGCATCTAATATTCACGATCAACAGTGTTCAGGACGTGATGGCTTACCTGCTCCATGTGTTCATCGCTCTGGGTCCTCTCATTGCGCTGGGGCTCATAGCCGTAGTCCGCTGGATTCGAGGAACGTCCGTTTCCTGGCTGTCCTCCGTGGTGCCTGTTATCGTCATAGGGCTTGTAATTGGGCGGGGGGGACTACTTTTGCCCCGCATTACCTTAGCATCGTGGCGGGATGCAGATTACTTTGTGGACGAGCTCGCCGCCCGGTTTATGAGACGTGGTCAGGGAGCAAGTCTGGTCGCAGATTGGGAGCACCTGACACCGCTATTTTATCACTTGTATGTTGAGCATCTGCCACTGACTGAGTGTGATCTGCACCCGATCTACGTGACCGGAGATCAACCCTGGCTCGAAAGTGTGCTTGACAATGTTGGAGAACAGCCAGTCTTTCTGACCAATTACAGACGAGAGGTGCGGGGTAGTGGCCTCCGGGTACGCCCCGAGGGAACTCTGTGGCGTGTGTTGGAGCCTCCCGCCTTGGAGCCGGTCCGACCCGGCTACGTGCTCGATAACGTGTGGGTCGACGACCGTCTCGAGGTTCTTGGCTATGACCTGTCAACGGCTGTCGTTGAGCAAGGGGACTTACTCGTGATGACCCTGTATGCACGTGTTCCAGTGGCCATCTCTGACATCTTGATGCCCTATGCCGATCTGGATGGCCATGAGTACCGTTGGACAACCGATAGCCGACGGTTGACTCCGGACTGGATGGCGGGCGAGATCATCGCTGAGCGCTATGAGATCCCTATCGCCTATGACTTCCCAATTGGGCCCCACACACTCAGATTGGGATACTGGCAGATGACCGAGCCCGTAGGCGACCTGCAGTTTCGTGACGGAGATCGCAAGGTCGCTCTGACAACCATTGACGTCGTTCCATCCAAGGGGGCCCCCAGGCGTACCCGATGGGTCCGCGCGGCGATGGCGAATTTCGAGAATGAAGTCGCGCTTAAGGGCACGTGGATGCAATCTGGTGTCCAGGTTCGCGTGGGCGCATGGAACTCCCCTCTGCGTGTGCGCCCAGGGGACACATTGCATCTCACGCTCTTGTGGCAAGCTCTTAAGCGTCCTTCACGCAGCTACACGGTGTTCATCCATCTGCTCGACCAACAGGGTAGACTCTGGTTGGGTCACGACTATACTCCACTTGGTGGTGCGTACCCCTCGTATCTATGGTTTCCCAAATGGCTCGAGGGGCAGCTTTTCGGTGATCCATATCGTCTTGACTTGCCTGACAATCTACCGCCGGGCTCCTACTTGCTTGAGGTTGGGCTGTACGAGATGGGCAGTATTCGCCGGCTGGCATTGTTGGACGATGCGGGAACATTGAACGGGGACCGCTTCGTCCTTGGCCCGATCGAGGTGTCTCCTTGAGAGACTTCCCAAATGGAGGACCAGTGAACGATGGATAGCATCTTGATCCCTTGGGTTATGGCGACCACTCTATTGATGTTTCTGGCCGCGTACTGGATCTATCAACTTGAGCGGCGTGTACGCGATCTGCAAGACCGGTATCATTCAGTCGCGCAAGTAGCGACGGCTATGTTGGAAGAGCCGCAGCAGGCTGCGCTTCTACCACTGACGCAGCGGCTGGACACACTTGACCAACGTGCCCAAAAGCTGGAAGAGGGGTTCGCAGACGTGACGCGTACCCTCGCTCACACGGTGCAGGGGATAGGAATAGTGAGGTACAACGCGTTTGAAGGGGTGGGGGGAAACCAAAGCTTCTCCCTGGCGCTCGTGGACCTGACAGGCACCGGTGCCATTGTGACAGGACTGCACAACGGCACAAGTGTTCGAATGTACGCCAAGCCACTGACCAATTGGAAGTCATCATACAGTCTCAGCCCCGATGAGCAACGGGCGCTCGGGGCTGCTCGGCAGCACATGCAAGCCTGACTTCTGCTTGACATACGCCAGCGTGTCGTTATGATGCGGCTGCTGCGGGGGAAACTAGCTTTGGGCACAGAGTTAACGTGTCCTTGGGCGGGTAATGAGTGATCATCTCAGGTGAGGATTACTATTCTTTGAGGAGGATGTGCCATGTCACTGAGGAGCGGCAAGGGGCGAGGTCGGACCGCGGGAGGAGAGCTTCCACCTGTGGCCCCGCGACAGAGGACAACAACAGCAATTGAATCGACCATCGGTCCCAACACACATGTGAAAGGAACTATCCAGGGAGATGGCGGCCTTCGCGTAGAGGGAATTGTGGAAGGGACTATCGAGTTGACGGGCAATCTTGTGGTGACCGAAAGCGCCAAGATCCGTGCGAACATCAAGGCCAACAATATATCAGTGGCAGGCGCTGTCCAAGGTGACGTTACGGCAACTCGCGTAGAGATCTTGGAAACAGGTCGGGTGTGGGGAGATCTGACGGTCAAGTCACTGTTGATCAACGAAGGGGCCTATTTCCGTGGTCAGACGCTCATGCCCCAGGACTTAAAACCGCCACAGCTACAGGGGCCTACACAAGCAAACGCGGGCTCTGGCCCCGACGCTGGTACGGTGGTCGATGTCAAGCCATCATCTAGGTAGTATTCTTTCAGGGCGAAGTGGGGTGGGAAGGCCAGGCCATCGGAGTTCCTGTTCATACCGCGATGGTCTGACCTTCTCTTGTGTGCCAGGGATGTTGACGCGCCTGGGAAATCCATCTTATCATGGCTGGACGATAGTCCATTGACGGGAACGGGAATTTCAGGGACAATTGAGGCAGGTAGGGGATAGCTGCGGCTGTGCATTGAGGCTATGTCCAAGTTTGACCTTGAGGTATAATATTGTTATCTATTGTTTGGGATGTTGTGCGGATTCGATTCGGGCCGACGATTGATAGTGTGGGAGGGATGGATGAAGATCACGGTAGAGTTCGCGGGGCTGGCACGGGTTCTTACGCGGCAGTCTCAGATCCATCTTGATGTCTCCGAGGGAATGACCTTTCGGGATATTTTGTTCCGCTTAGCCGAGATGTTTCCGCAGTTGGCAGGGGATGTGATCGATCCTACGCTTGGTACCCTTAGATCCTCCAATATGTTAAATTTGAACGGCAAGCGTATGATCCAGCCATCTGAGATGGACGCAAGCCCGCAGGAAGGCGATCGCCTCATCCTCATGTCCATCCTTGCCGGTGGATAGTCAGAGCGTCATGGTTGCACGTCGAGGCTGCACTTGCAAAGCAGCGCCAGGACTGTCGTCGTGGTCGCTGGCTGCAAGGGTAATGTGCCTGCAGGATGTAGATCGAACATCACCGGTACGCCTCGACAGGTCTGCAGCAACTAGGATAGGGAGTCCTTGCGTCTCATACCGAGAAGGAGGTTTCTATGTATGGTTATCACGGGAAGATACTTCATATTGATCTGACAAATCGTGAGACTTGGGTGGAAGAGAAGCCAGAGTCTTGGTACAAGATGTGGATCGGCGGTGTTGCAATGGCGACCCGCCTGTTGTGGGAAAACATTAAGCCGGGATGTGATCCTCTTTCGCCGGAGAACCCGATTTGCTTCGCGAATGGCATTTTTGCGGGCACCCCTGTGCCTGTGGGAGCGAAATATGGCCTGGCGTCTAAATCCCCACTGACGGGCTGGCTAGGAGATAGCCTCTCGGGAAGTTGGTTCTCGGTGGCATTGAAGCGCACTGGATGGGATGGTATTGTCATCCATGGGGCCAGCGAGAAGTGGGTGAACGTCTTTGTGGATGATGAACGTGTCCAGTTCCGTGATGCGGAGAAATATCTGGGATTGGGCACCTTTCAGACCGAGGAGGCGATCCGCGAGGATCTAATGGACGATCAAGTGCGTTCCGCGACCATTGGACCCGCTGGTGAGAACCTGGTTCTCTTTGCGAACGTCACTAATGATGGCCGCCAAGCCGGCCGGACCGGCCATGGGGCGGTCTGGGCATCGAAAAAGCTCAAGGCGGTATCAGTCCGAGGGACGAAAGGAGTGCGTGTTGCTGATCCAGATACCTTGATGAAGTTGTCATTCGATATCATCCAGGCATCTCAGGGACCCCATACAGCGAAGTATCGCATCTTGGGTACCGTGACCAACGTGCTTAACATGAATAAACTCGGGTTACTGCCGACTCGGAACTTTCAAGAGGGTGTCTTTGAGTATGCGGAGCTGGTGAGTGGCGAGTATCTCGAGGAGCATCACAAAGTCAAGAAGATCGCGTGTGCGCAATGCCCTATTGCATGTGAGCAGGTCTCCGCTGCCAAACAAGGCATGTATGCTGGCGCCCGCACAGGTATTGAGTATGAGTGTCTGTTTGCCAATGGCCCCAATTGTGGCATCAGCGACATGAATGCGATCATCAAGATGATTGATCTGTGTGACCGGGGCGGGATGGACGCGATGACCAATGGCGTTGTCATCTCGTGGACCATGGAGTCGTTCGAGCGTGGTGTGTTAAAGAAAGAAGACTTCCGATGCGCGAAGTATCCGGAGGGCTTTGAGCCGCACTTTGGCAATGCTGAAGCTGGTGTCACGCTGACCGAGATGATTCGCGATCGCGAGGGCATTGGCGCGTTACTCTCCCTGGGAGTGAGGCGAGCCAGTGAACAGATCGACAAAGAACGGGGCACCGAGAGCTACAGATGGGCTATGCACATCAAGGGATTGGAGAACCCCGGGTATGATGCCCGTGGTCTGAAAACCTTCGCGCTGGGGTTAGCTGTAGGTACTCGGGGTGGCTGCCATAACCGGACGGCCGCGTACGACCCTGACATCAAAGGAGTGGTTGATCGCTTTTCAATCGATGAGACACGCGGTGAACTGGCCAAGAGCACAGAGGAGTATGCGGCAGTCTATGACACGTTGCCTCTGTGTAAATTCATTCGCCGATGTTTTACCGGTAAGGCAGATCGTTCGGGGGCATGGCCGGCGATTGCCCAGCTCATCAACGCCACGGTCGGATGGGATTTTGATTATGACGCGGTCGACCTGATCGGGGCACGCGCCACAACTATCAAAAAAGCATTTAATATCCGGGAAGGATGGACCCGTGATCACGATCATCTCCCTTATCGGTGGCATCACGAGCCCATGACAAAGGGCCCCTCGGCTGGTCACGTCGTGACGAAAGAGGAGTTGGAGTATCTCAAAGATCTCTACTACAAGGCCAAGGGCTGGACACCTGAGGGCTTGATACCGAAGACCCGGCTGATCGAACTTGGCATGGAGGACGTTGCCGAGGAAATCGGCATCTAGACTGTTTACCGACAGGGACTCTGGACTAGATGACAGGAGAGTGATCAATGGTTTTACCTGCGACCTCGAAGTACAAATACATTACGTGTGACCCGGAGAAATGCATCGGCTGCCAGCTATGCGAATACGTCTGTTCCTATACCAAAACTGGAGAGTACAATTCCTACCGCAGTCGAATCCGTACGGTACGGGTGGATGAAATCCTGATTACAGCGATTGCATGCCGCACTTGTGAGAATGCTCCATGTGTAGCTGTCTGCACGCGGGACGCACTGACCCAAGATCCAGAGACAGGTATCATTCGTGTGGATGCAGAGCTGTGCGACGGCTGCGCCTGGTGCATCGAAGCATGCGATTTTGGCGCTATCTCCATCAATCCAGTTACAAAACTTGCAGAGATCTGCGATCTCTGTGAGGGAGAAGAAGACGGCCCTCAATGTGTAATTTGGTGCCCAAAGGATGCCCTGGAGCTAACCACACCGGAACAACGTGCTCAGAAGGCACGGCGCAAGCTGGCTACAGAAGAGGCCCTGCGCTGATACAGCCGTACAAGGTGTGAAATGGGCTACTTGGAGCGTGTCCCCCAGGACTGGGCATGACCGGCTCGGCCTCAAGTCATGCCTGCCGTTGCCGTGTTCAAAGGCGTGTACAATCCCATGAATTCCACTTTGTCGCACGATAGCTCTGAGGAGAGACAGTGTTGTGGTTGAAGAAACAAAGCTAGAACCTGAGAAGTCTGAGGAATTGCGCATAGGTGTTTATGTCTGTCATTGCGGTTCCAACATTGCGAGTGTGATTCCGCCATCTGAGGTGGTGGAGTTCGCCAAGACGTTACCTGGTGTGGTCCTTGCCAAGGACCATCGGTACATGTGCTCGGACCCTGGCCAGTCCATGCTTCAGGATGACATAAAGCAATACGGGCTCAATCGGATTGTCGTCGCCGCATGCACGGTTGCGATGCATGAACCCACGTTCCGGTCGTGCATCTCGGACGTTGGACTGAACCCGTTTCTATTTGAGATGGCAAACATCCGTGAGCACGATTCGTGGGTTCATGCTCACGAGAAGGGGCCGGCTCTTCAGAAAGCGAAGGAGATTGTAGCGGCCGCGGTTGCAAAGGTCAGCCACGTTCGCCCGCTGGAGATGTTTGAGGTGCCGGTCACTCGACGCGCGCTGGTGATCGGCGGGGGAATTGCTGGGATTACCGCCGCGCTCGACCTTGCCGACATGCAAATCGAGACGTACCTGGTTGAACGGTCTCCCTCTATCGGCGGTCACATGGCTCAGCTTGACAAGACTTTTCCCACGATGGACTGCTCGATCTGCATTGAGGCGCCCAAGATGGTCGACGTGGGCAAAAACAAGTTCATCCATTTGCTCGCCTACTCTGAGGTCAAAGAGGTTTCGGGCTATATTGGGAATTTTCATGTCACGATAGAGAAGAAGCCCCGCTACGTTGTGGAGGATCGCTGCACAGGGTGCGGCCTATGCGCGGAGGTGTGCCCTATTGATGTTCCAAATGACTTCGAGGAGGGGCTGGGACCGCGTAAGGCTATCTATGTCCCTTTGGCCCAGGCTGTCCCCTCGATATATACCATCGATATGGACGCCTGTATAGAATGCTATAAGTGTGTCGAGGCATGCGGCCCGTTAGAGGCTATTAATTTCGCTCAGCAGCCAGAGATCGTCGAGATAGACGTCGGTACGATCATCGTGGCGACCGGTTTCGATATCTGGGATCCATCGCCGATCGAAGAATACGGCTATGGTGTCTATGATAACGTCACAACCATGATGGAGATCGAACGGCTGCACTGTGCCGGTGGCCCGACGCTGGGCCAGTTTGTCCGCCCCTCAGATGGGAAAGTCCCGAAGACACTGGGCTTGATCCAGTGCGTAGGCTCTCGCGACAAGCGGTATCACGAGTACTGCTCCGGCTTCTGTTGCATGTACACTATCAAGAATGCATTGCTCCTGAAGTGGCTTTATCCCGACATGGATATCACGATCTTCCGTATTGACATTCGTGCGCCGGGTAAGACCTATGAGGAGTTCTATGAGCGTGCTCGGGAAGCCGGCGTTCACTTCGTGCAGGGGCGCCCCGCGGAGATCAGAGAAGATCCGGTTACCAAGAATCTGATCGTCCGTGCTGACAATGTGAGTCTGGGCAAACCAATGGAATATGAGTTTGAAATGGTGGGATTGGCGACAGCGGCCATTGCCACAGAGGGATCAGATCTCCTGGCAAGGACTTTGACGGTCGCCACAGACACTCATGGCTTTTTCCTGGAATCGCATCCCAAGTTGAAGCCTATTGACGCCCCCACCGAAGGCATCTACTACGCAGGAGCGGCCCAAGGGCCGAAAGACATTCCTCAGAGTGTAAGTCAAGCCAGCGGAGCAGCCGGGCGCGCGGCCCGCGTTCTATCCCATGACACATGGGAGATTGATCCCATCGTCGCTTACGTCCATCCTGATCGCTGTATCAATGCACGTGGCGGCAAGTGTACGATCTGTGCCCAGGTCTGTCCCTACGGCGCAGTTGACAACCGTCCCGGCTCTGGGGAACCGTCACGTATCATCCCTGCTAAGTGCCACGGTTGCGGGACGTGTGTTGCTGAATGCCCTCACAATGCCATTACTCAGCATCACTTCACGGATGGACAAGTGCTGGCACAGATCCATGCGTTCCTGGCAGATAAGCCAGAGGAGAAAGTCCTGGCTTTTGTGTGTCGCTGGTGCAGTGGCATGGGAGCAGACAACGCCGGGGTCAGTCACTTTGAGTATCCGGCCAACACGCGCCTTATCATGGTGATGTGTGCTGGCCGTGTGGATCGGGACTTTGTGTTGGAGGCATTCCGGTTGGGTGCTGGTGCTGTTCTGGTGTCAGGTTGTCATCCCCAGGACTGTCACTACATCGATGGCCGCCAGCATGCTGAGGAACGCATGGCTAGAGTCGCAAAGCAACTCGACCGTTTGGGGATCACTCCCGGCAGGTTCAGGGTTGAATCTGTTTCGGCCACTGAGGGCGCTAAATGGGCTCAGATTATGCGGGAGATGGGTGGGTTGGTTAAAGAACTTGGTCCAGAGCGGATCGCTGAGGAAAATGCTCAGATGAGGCCCCATCTCACGAAGTTCTTGCGTCGACTCGGCGAGATCCCGGGCGTGTCTGAAGTGCTGATTGGAAGCCGAGCAGAGGCTCGGCTGGCTGCAGTGGACATGCCGTTGGTTCAGTTGGCCAAGACAACTGGA
>CAZHBB010000016.1:31368-48091 GCA_964530185.1 uncultured Anaerolineales bacterium | reverse complement strand
GCGTTGGCTGGTTGGTTGCCGTGACGAAAGGAGTGGCAAATGAATAGCCGAAAGTTGCTGCGGTGGGTGGGTGGCATGTCGTTGATTGTGTTGCTCTTGGTGGGGTGCGGCGCTCCGGCAGCAACGCCGTCGGACTCACCGGCTGTCACGCCACCGCAGCCGACTGACAAGGCACACCCATCCGACACCCCCTTCCCCACGTCGACAGCGGTCGCCCCGACCGCAACCCTGCTGCCTACCAATACGCCGCGTCCAACCGCTACACCCTCGCCATCGACTGAGACTTCGCCCACGCCTGTCTCGTTTGAACTCACCAGCAGCGCGTTCGAGGCGGGGCAACCTATCCCCGTCCGGCACACCTGTCATGGAGAGGACTTGTCGCCGCCGTTGGCCTGGACGCAGGCACCTCCGGCCACGGAGAGCTTTGTGCTGATCATGGATGATCCCGATGCCGTCAAGGTGGTTGGCTTCGTCTGGGACCACTGGCTGCTGTTCAACGTGCCTGCCGATGTCCTTGCCTTGTCGGAAGGGATACCGGAGGATGCGGAACTGCCCGATGGGAGCCGACAGGGTCAGAACAGTTTTCATCGGCTGGGATACAATGGGCCGTGTCCACCCAGCGGTCAGACACACACCTATGTGTTCACGCTCTATGCGGTGGACACACTCTTGGAGCTCCCGGCGGGAGCGGGTAAAGATGAGATCCTGCAGGCCTTGGATGGCCACATACTGGCACAGACGCAGTTGGTCGGTTCGTATACCTCGCCGTAGACCGCTGTCGCCCAACGGGTGGTTTCACCCGACTGGGCCATCGGCGCAGTTCCGGGGGTACTCGGGCTTGCTGTTGGGCCCTGGGGTGAGGGTGTCCGAGTAGGGTTGCCCGGACGCGAACCAGCCGTGGATTGTGCAAAACAAAACATGGTAGCAGGAGGTGTGTCATGCGACGACGCTCTTGGTTTTGGCCAGTCCTTTTAGCTGTAGTGGCAATGGCTTGTAGCCTGGTGCCCGATCTGCCCCTGTCCCTGGGTGGTGGTGAGGCTACTGTGCCCCCTACGGAGACCGTCGGTTTGGATCAGTCTCAGACGGCCGCTGACGTATCGTCCCCCACGCCAGCGTCGACCCGGGCGGCAGCCACACCTCAGCCGACCGAGCATCCATCGGAGGGGGGGCCAACCCCGTCCCCCGGGTCAGGGGACGGGCAGACCTCTGAGGGTGCGGAGGGCGGCCCGGTGGTCGTTCCACCGGATCTTTCGGCCACCGAGAGGCTGCTGCCGCCCCTGGAAGAGTGGGAGGAGTGGATCAAGCCCGGGTCCCACGTGGAGGGCGATAATCATGTGGCCTGGATCGAGGTGCCTGGCTTTGGTCAGGTGGCCGAGTTCGTGCGGGCGCAGGGCGGCCGCGACGGCGGCGGGGCCGGGCTGAGCACAAACCTCCAGGTGGATGTGAACGACTATGAACACCTCTACCTGAGCTTGAGGGCCCGTATCCTCGAGGAGCGCGGCGGCAACATTGCCAACGTCAACCCGCGGTGGTTTCCCGAGGGTGCGGTGCAGGTGCGCGTCACATACATCGCCCAGGATGGCTCACAGGCTGAGTGGTATCACGGCTTCTACCATGCGACCCGGGGGCAACCCGACAAGGTGCACTTTACCACCGAGCCAGTGGGCGAGTGGTTTGTGTGGAGCTCGGAGGACCTGATGGCGCTGCCCAACCCGCCGGCGCGGATCGAGACTGTGCTGGTGTACGGCTTCGGCTGGGAGTTCCGAGGCCAGGTCGCCGGCATCAATCTCTTCGCCACTCCCAGAGGTGGCGGACAGACAGAGGGTGGCACCAGCGAGGGAGGGGCATGCCGTCTGGTGGCTGTGGCCGATGTGCCGGTGTTCGCCTACCCCTCGGACGAGGCCGAGCCGTGGGGTACCCTCCCCGGTGGCACAGAGGTGGAGATCCTTGCTTTCACCCCTGACCGCACGTGGATGGGCTTTGAACCCGGCGTGGCTCAGGCGTGCAACGTCGGGCCGTTCCGCTTGCGCTGGGTGCCGGTCACACAGTCCTCATGGTCGGAGGGTGACTGTGAGGGGGTGCCGGTGATTCAGCCACCCCCACCAGATCTCTGTTTCGTCGGAGGTGCCCGGGCTACGGTGTATGCCGAGCCTTCGACTGAGGCCCAGGTAGTGGGCGTCATGCAGTGGCAGGAGTATGCAGCGGTCATCGGACGAGGGCCGGGCGACTGGCTCAAGGTCAATCTGAACGTGGGCAAATGTGCCCTGCAGGGTGAGGGCTGGGTCTCCCTCAGCGAGACCTGCTTCATCGGCTATGGCCCCTGTGACTCATTGCCCATAATTCAGTGAGCGCCAGGGGAAACCGGGTAAGCCTGGCTTACCCTGGCTGCGACGGTGGTGGCTCCCTGCGTCGGGGGAGAAAAAGATCCCTGTCCTACGGTCATAGGCCCTGTGGCCTGCTATGCCGGGAGATTCCACCCGTCGTGTGCCCCGTCAGACACAGGAACGTATGAGCCAAGAGGGCAGACCAGATTTTAAGGAGAGCATGATGACATTGGACATTGCGCCATTCCCATTGAGTGTGTCGTTTCACACGCTGGATCACGAACAGCGCGTCGAGACTATAGAGCTCCTCGCGGGCTCCAGGGTGAAGGCAGTGGAGCTGTGGGAGCCGACATTTGGAAGGGACAAAGAGAAGATACAGAACGCTCGCCGCGCCTTTGAGGCAGTGGGCGTTCAGCCCCGAACGGTCCATGCGAACTTCGGCGGGACCATGGATATCTCCTCACTCGACAGCGCCATACGGTCAGCCGGGGTCCAGGCTGTTGGGGCAGCGCTTGACCTGGCTGAGCAGATGGGGGCGCGCATCGTCATTGTGCATCCCAGTTCTGAACCGATCGGCGAGGCTATCCGTGCTGAGCGTATGCAGCAGGCCAAACGCAGTATCGCGACTATCGCGGACATGGCCAGGCAGGTTGGGTGTCAGATCGCCCTTGAACTGTTGCCACGGACCTGCCTGGGAAACTCAGCAGAGGAACTGTTGAACCTGCTGGAGGACGAGGACGCAAACACCGTAGGGGTCTGCCTCGACACGAACCACCTGATGGAGCGCTTCGCCTCCCTTCCAGACGTGGTCCGCATGTTAGGACCGCGACTGTTCGCGTTGCACTGTTCCGACTACGACGGCGTTGATGAGAAGCACTGGCCGCCCCTCCGTGGCGTCATCGACTGGGCTGCGTTTCTCTCGGCCCTGAGTTCCATTGGTTTCTCATACCCGCTCAACTATGAGGCGACGCTCGACGGGGAGACCCCAGCAGAGCGACTAGGGTTTCTGGAGGCCAATTATCTGCGCCTTATGTCCATTGCCGGCCTGGCCGGCGACACGAAAGACGCGTAGGGATGGAGGATTTTTGCCTCGCCCCTACTTGACGCCGCCCGCGGCATGCTATACTGTGCCCATATGCGCATAGGGCCCTGGTGGATCCCGGTCTTCACCCTACGGGTGGCTTTTGGCTGTGGGCTGGCCCTGCTATGGCTGCTGGGGGTGGCCAGGGGGCCCCGTCCATCCATCAGACTGGGAGGATGGCTGCTGGGGCTGGCGGTGACAAGTCTGGTCCTGGGACGCCTGGGCTACCTGCTGGAGCACCTGGCCTACTTTCGTCAGAGTCCGCAGGACGTTCTACGGATGACACGGGTGGGCGGGGTTCACGGGATGATGGCCCTGAGTGGAGGGCTTGTCTATAGCGCCTTGTGGGCCTGGCGAGCCGGCCGGCGGTTGTGGCCTCACCTCGGCCGACTGACCCCCGCCGCTTTGATGGTGACCGCCAGCGGCTGGTGGGCCTGCATGGCGGTCGGCTGTGCCTGGGGCACCCCGGTGCGGCTTACAGGGGGCCTTCTGGATGCCTTGCTCTGGCAAGCCCCGGACCTTTACCATGAGGTGACCTTGCGTTACCCGGTGCAGGCGTTGGGCATGGCCTGGGCCCTGTTGTGGTTGGGTGCGGGTATCGCCTTAGGGCGCGACGCCGGGATCGCCCTGGCGGCCTACGCTATCGGGCACGGCGTCCTTACCTGGCTACGCGGTGATCCTGCCCCGCAGTTTGGGGGCATCCATGCGGATGCCTGGATCAGTGGCGTATTGGCGTTGATACTGAGCTTGATAGGGATACACGACCGGATCACGGGGGCGTCACGGCGCGCTCGCACTTGAGCCGGAACTATGAAAGAGGCGGTGGGATATGATGCCGATGGATGAGCAGATGACCATGAACGTCGACATTGTCGCGCGTCTGCGCGAGGCCCTGACCGGGCTGATGAGGGTGGAGCAGATCACGGTGCACGACACCCACGTCCGCCCGCTGGTGACCTTCGGTGGGCATCTGGCTCCCGGGGATCAGGATCAGATCTTTGATGAGATCCTGGCCCGTTTCAACCGCCTGGGGTACACGCCCATGCTCCGTGGCGAGGACGGTCTCCACCTCCTGCAGGCAGCCCCCATCATCATCAAAGGCAAGACCGGGAGACCCGTGGTGAACCTGGTGCTCTTTGTGCTCACGGTGCTCTCGGTACTCCTCATCGGTGCCCTGCGTGAGAACGTGGACGTATTGAGCCATCCCACAGAGATCTGGCGGGGTTGGCCCTTCGCCGTGACCATCCTGGGCATCCTGACCGCCCACGAGCTGAGCCACTATTTTGTGGGACGCCGCTATGGCTCGCCCACCAGCCTCCCCTACTTCATCCCCATGCCGCTCAGCATCCTGGGGACCATGGGGGCTGTGATCGTGCAGAAAGGGCCGATGCGCAGCCGCAAGGCGCTTTTCGACATTGGCATCGCTGGTCCCATTGGAGGGCTTATCATCGCTGTGCCCCTGCTCTTCATCGGCCTGGCCTTTTCCTACGTCGGCAGCCCCCGTGAGTTCATGGATCTGCCGCTTGGCGCGCCGGTGCCGGTGATGCAAGAAGGGAACTCGCTGCTCTATCTGGCGGCCAAGTACGTGATCCACGGGCGACTATTGCCCGACCCACGGACGGGAGAGGACGTCTGGCTATCCCCTCCCAGTCCCGGAGGTTCCATTGCTTTCGCAGCCTGGGCCGGGCTTCTGGTGACCGCTTTAAACCTTTTCCCCATCGGGCAGTTCGATGGAGGTCACGTCGCTTATGCCCTGTGGGGGCGCAAAGCCTGGCGGCTGGCGAAGGGCTTTCTGGTCCTCATCTTCGCCTGGAGCTTGGTGTTGATGTTGCTGGGCAATCAGGCTAGCTCTACGTGGTTTACCTGGGGGCTGATGGGCCTGTTGATCAGGCCACGTCACCCGCCGCCCCTGAACGATCTCACACCGGTCGACCGCAAACGGCGCATCTTGGGTTGGGTGATGGTAGGTGTTTTCCTTCTCATCCTCACCCCAGTGCCGCTGGTCGAGACTGTGATCCGATGAGCGCGGAGCCTTGAGCATTATTGGTATTGATGCCAGCCGAGCGCTGAGCACCGCACCCACCGGCACTGAGGCCTATTCCTGGCACCTGATCCAGGCCCTGGTGCCCCTGCTATGTGCCAAGGGGTACCGGGTGCGGCTCTACCTGCGCGGGGATGGGAGCGAGCTCTGGAGGGAGTCCCAGGGCCGATGGCCCCAGGGCCAGGTGGCCCTGCGCACACTGCACTTCCCCCGGCTGTGGACTCACGTGCGTCTCTCCTGGGAGATGGTACAGGCCCCCCCCGATCTCCTCTTTGTGCCGGCCCATGTGTTGCCTCTGTTCCATCCACGGCGGACGTTGGTCACCGTGCATGATCTGGGCTATCGTGTCTTTCCTCAAGCCCATCCCCGGACCCAGCGTTGGTACCTGGAGCTGAGCACGCGTTGGAACGTCTCCGTCGCCAGTCATGTGTTGGTCGGTTCCAGGGCCACGCGCGACGCCGTGATGGCTGCTTATGGTATCTCATCAGAGAGGGTCACCGTCGTCTATCCTGGCTATGCCCCGGACCTGGCTCCAATCCGCGACCCGCAGCAACGGGCCCGGGTGCGTCAACGCTATGGCATCCCTGGCCCCTATATCCTCTTCCTGGGGCGCATCCAGCCGCGCAAGAATCTGGTGCGCCTGATCGATGCTTTCGCACGGCTTGCGCCAGCCCATCCGGAGGTGACGCTGGTACTGGCAGGGCCGCTGGGATGGCTCACACGGCCCATCATGGATCACGTGCAGACCCACGAGCTGACCCAACGTGTTCTCTTCCCTGGCTACGTGGCGGCGGAGGACAAGGCCGCACTGATCTCCGGTGCCGAGCTTTTCGCCTATCCTTCGCTCCATGAGGGATTCGGATTCCCGGTGCTGGAGGCCCAGGCCTGCGGTACTCCGTTGCTCACCAGCACCACATCCAGCCTGCCAGAGGTGGCGGGCGAGGGTGCGCTACTGGTCGATCCCACCGACACGGAGGCTATCGCGGCCGGGTTACAGCGACTGTTGGAGGACCGTGCCCTGCGCGAGGCCCTGGTGGCCCGGGGCTTCGCCAACCTGCAGCGCTTCTCTTGGGAGAGGGCAGCCCGTCAGGTACAGGAGGTCATCGCCCGCCTGGCGGGCATCGGCGACGCTCTCTAGCGTCGGCTCAGCGCCTCATAGACCTGGTTGTAGTAGAGTGCGCTCTCCACAGGCGTGTTGGCGGGAATGTGGTTGCCTACCGCCATGAAGAAGCCCGGACAGTCCTTACCGATCGCCATACAGCGCTCTACCTCGGCGCGAATCTCCTCCTTACGGCCACGCAACAACACACGTGTGTCGGCGTTCCCGATGAAGACGTGGGTCTGTCCGTAATGATCGGCGATGTAGGCCATGTCGGTCCAGGGCTCCAACACAAAGCCATGGATCCCGCAGGCGACCAGGTCATCCACAAAGCAAGTGTAGTCGCCATCTGAAGTATAGAGCACCTTCTTACCGCTATCGAGCAACGGTGCGAAGAGCCTCTTGTAGTTGGGGAAGACATGCTCGCGGTACCAGCGGGGGGAGATGAAGGGACCCGAGCTCCACACAATATCGTCATGGACCATTACCACTGGTACATTGGCCTTGCCCAGCGCGTTGTAATACTGCTGAATCCATGAGGCGTAGCGGTCCGTCAGCTCATCGAAGCGCCTGGGATCCACCCCAGCCGCCAGTAGCAGCATCTCCCAGCCGAAGATGTCAATGAGGCCCGAGACCAGGGTGATGTAAACCCCCGTCATGGTCACCATCTCAGGTGTCTCCTCATGCTGGCGTCGGTAGTGTTCCTCGAAGCGGCGGGTCAGCGCCTCCTCATCCTGAGGACCATAGGTCTCCCAGGGGTCGAAGGCCAGCACCTCCTCTGGGCTCTTGAAGGGACAATAGACGGTATCGCGGCGGTCCACGCCACCGGCAGCGTACTCCGCATGTCCCATGTCGGTGTGGCATGCCGCCAGTTCGCCACCGCCGATGAGCGTAGACCAACGGAAATCGAAATGCCAGGCACGCATCAGCGCCAGGGCTCCCCGGTGCTTCAACTCCGGTGCGCTATCGGGTCGGATCTGCAAGCCGGTCACGGCCTCAATCACCCCCCAGTGCTCGGTGACCGAATACTCGGTCCGCGGCACGCGGGGCGGCATTTCCAGGTTAAGCGCAGCCCATCCGTCAGAGAACGCCATAAGATCTCCTTCCCTGAGCCGAGAGCATCTTTATTATGCCATCATGCAGGTCCGGCTACAACGCCAAGATGACGGAAATCCACGGGCTGCACCGCCTCCACGCCGCACTTCGACACCGGGTCGCTCGCTGCCAAGCTGGCAGGGTCCGCGGCGACGGATGGGAAACAGTGCGCGATCTGGTTGTCCGCCAGCCAGATATCCGTTGCTGTCGGTGCCACAAAGACACCGGCGGTCCCCGCCCTGTCCGAACCGACGATCAGATTCCCCTCCAGCGCCACAGCGTGCGCATCGCCTAACACGGCCACCTCTCCCACGCCACTACGTTGGACGTTATGGCGGATCTCGCAGCCGCGTACGGCCACGTGAGTCATCGCCACGGG
Organism: uncultured Anaerolineales bacterium; assembly: GCA_964530185.1. Classification (GTDB taxonomy): domain Bacteria; phylum Chloroflexota; class Anaerolineae; order B4-G1; family SLSP01; genus PWVB01. The sequence goes on along the minus strand of CAZHBB010000016.1, from coordinate 40,072 downwards.
CCGCCGCGTCTCTCGGAAGAGGATCCCAGGGCCTCCGTTGCCCGTCACGCGACACGCCTCGATGAGGTTGTGGCTGTCGCGGGTACCGATGGAGATGCCGGGCCCTGCGTTGTCGACGAAATCGCAGCCCGACACCGTGATATGGTTGGCGCGCACACAGAAGAAGAAGCCCGCGGCCCCGTTTCCCTCGGCACGGCAGCCCTCGAAACGGACCGCCGTGCTGCCAGCGCCGGGGTGAAAGCCGTTGCCGCTGTTACGCACGGCCTGGCAGCGCGTGAACGTCAGGTGGCTGCACATCTGGAACCCGATCCCCTCACCGGCAAAGTCCGCGACAACCACGTCATCCACCGTCACATGGTGGCTGCGCAGGAAGTAGAGCGCCGCGCCACGACAAGCACCGATGCCCGCTGGCTGGGCAGGCAGGTTGCCATCCAGGGTCAGCCCCCGAACGGCCACGTGCGCCACATCGAGACCATAGATCAGCGGAAACGCCGTGACCAGAACCGGGTTCTGGCCGGCGTGGTAGTCCGACTCCAACCCCCGGTCGAGCCCAACCCAGGGGCTGTCCACCCAGGTGATACGGGCGAACGTCTCGCCGAAACAGCCCGCGACATCATCGCGGATGGCGACAGTCATACCAGGCTCCAGGCCGTCGGTGAAGATCAGCGGGACATCGCGCATGCCATAGTTATGATAACCAGCGAGCGGGTAGATGCGCCCAGGGGCCTTGCGCAGGACGGTCGACCGCCCCTGCCCGACGAGCTCCACGTTGGAGCTCAGCGCGATCCCGCGGTCCATCTCCAGCTCCATCGCGGGCAACACAATGCGCCCGCCGGCTTCGCCCAGGCTATCCACCATCTGCTGCAAAGCCGCAGCCGAGGTCACCTCTGAAGCATTGGGTCGCAGTTCCTGCATCTCTTCCTCCACCATCCTACAGATAGTTGATCGTGCGTCCTTTGAGCAACAGGAACGGATGGATCTTGCCATCGGCGTTCACCTGACAGCGATACCGCTCTACCGATTGCCGGCTCTCGAACGTCGCGTGGCTGTTCACACCCAGGACGGTCTTGGGGCGGGTGGTCGTAACCAGCCAGTTGAGAAGCTCTATCTGCATCTCCTGCACCACGTCCTGGTAGGCAGGGTCAAAGTAGAGGTTGTGCATCTCCCATGGGTCATCCTCAAGATTGTAGAGCTCTCCGAAACCGTCTGGGTAGGTATCGGCGAACATCTCGGGCGGATAGTAAACGTACCGATACGGCCCCTTTCGTACACTCTTGGACCAGGCGAACTCGGTGACCCCCACGCGATGCACAGGGCCCTGTTCGCCACGCAACAGGTGGGCGATGGAGACCCCATCCGACGTCTCAAGCGCAGGCAGGCCGGCCAGCGCGCAGAGCGTCGCCGGAAGATCCACTGACTCCACGATCTCCGTGACGACATGCCCTACCCTGATCCGGCCGGGAGCCCACCAGATCTGAGGGACACGGGTGATGGCGTCGCTGCAGATGCCGGGCGCTTTCTCCATGATACCATGCTCCGCCGCGTAATCCCCATGATCGGACGTGTAGACCACGATGGTGTCCTCTGCCAGCCCCGCGTGGCGGAGGAAGTCCAGCATCCGCCCGACGGCGGCATCGACCTGACTGATGGCGCCCAGGTAGCCGTGCAGTTTTCTCAGGCGTCCAGCCTCGAAGGTACGTGGCTCAAACAAGGTCCAGTCGCCCTGCCGCCAGCGCTCCGCAGTGCGCCGGAGGTGGGGTGCCTTGCCCACCATCTCGTAATCGGCGTTTGGGGGCAGGGTCAGTGCACTTTCATCGTAGAGATCCCAGAACTCCTGACAGGGTGATGTGCACTGGTGGGGACGGGGGAAACTGGCGTGTACGAAGAACGGTCGATCCTCTTCTATCGCTCTCTGCATCACTGCGATTGCCTGGTTGGCGACCCATCCCTCCTGGGCCTCGTCGAAGGTCAATGGGGAGGGCCGGCCCTCCATGCTCTGCCGGCCCCGCTCGCCGAACTCGGGCAGGCTCCCATGGTCTTCAAGATGTTCCTTGCCCCGCTCGCGCAGGAATGCGGTATAGGCTGCGGAGCGCCCACCAATGCTGGTGCCACACGTATCATGGAAAATGTCACATACATCCTCCACCCAATAGGCCGGACAGTGGATCTTGCCCAGGGCCGCCGTCAGGTATCCAGCGCCTCGGAAGTGGCCCAAGACGTTGGGTAGCCCGCCGGGGTTGGGGCCGTTGAGGCCATAGTAGCCATGATTGTGACAGTACTGCCCCGACAGGAAAGAGACACGGCTGGGGGTACAGATGGGGTTCTGGGTGATGGCGCAGTCACACCGCACGCCCTCAGCCGCCATTCGATCCAGATTCGGCGTCCTGACATCTGGATGCCCCGCATGGCCCAGGACCTTGGCGTTGTGCTGATCCGACACGATGAAGAGAACATTGGGATGCCCGGTCATGATCTGACACACCTCCTTCCAGGGTAGTTGATCTTGGGTTATCGGAGGTTCATGATGCGTCCGCTTCTGTATCGCGCGCGGGCGGAGGTTCAGGGGCCCGCAGATCCACTAACTCATCCCAGATGGCATCATCGCGCCAGCGCTCTGATTGTTCCTTGAGCACCGTAAGCACCATTCGCTTGGTGTCCGGGGTGTCGGTGATTCCCGCATCGTGCACGTAGTGCATCAGGTCCTTCACGTTCGCCAGACAGCGCTTGCGGGCGATCCGTGATAGCTGAGTGATCTGGTGATCCGTCGCACCGGCGGCGACCAACCTGGCGGCACGCTTGCGGTAGGGACGCAGCCAAGCGACCGGGACCTGCCGGTGGTTGACGATCTGCTCTATGGCCTGCAGACGTTCAGTGATCGTCCGCTGAATGAACTTGCCTATCCAGCGCCAGGTCACGTAGGTCATCAACGTAAAAGCGGCAACGGCCACTAGAAAACCGACGATCCAAATCCACATGATTTCACTCTCCAGTAAAAAGGTCAACCGTGTTCGCCAGCATCGGTCGCGGCTAATGGCGCGGCATCGGCCCGCCACCGGGCCACCAGAGTCTGCGCGGCACGGACCAGAAACAGCGTATCCAATCCCACCGCCAAGAAACGGAAGCCTTCGGCGATGCGCGCGGCGATCTCGCCTGATTTGGGCTCGGCGAGCAGCAGCCCGGGCGCCACCCCCGTGGCCTGGGCCGCCGCCAACACATGCGCTATGGCCCCCTCTACGGCCGGGTGGGTCACCTGGCCCATCAGACCCATGGAGCCTGCCAGGTCATAGGGCCCCACAAACACCGCGTCGATCCCCTGGACCGCGCAGATATCCTCAATGGCGTTCACCGCGTCGATATGTTCGATCTGCAGGACCACCAGGGTGTCCTCATTGGCGCGATCCACGTAGGCCTGGAAATGGGCGCCGTAGCCATGCGCCCGGCATACGCCGACGCCCCGAACCCCAACCGGTGGGTATTTGGCATACGCCACCGCCTGACGCGCCTCGTCTGGTGTGCGGATGAAAGGCACCATTACCCCCTCCACCCCCAGGTCCAGCGCCCACTTGAAATACTCCGGCGCCAGCGCCGGGACACGGCAGATCGCTGCACATCCCTGGCCCTGCACAGCTTGCACCTGGGGCAGAACGCGCGGCCAGTCCATGACGCCATGTTCCACATCCAGCACTACCCAGTCAAACCCAGCCTGTGCAAGGATCTCTGCCACCGCTGGATGGCCGATCATCGTCCAGGTGCCGACCGTCGCCTCGCCTCGGGCAAGTTTCTCCTTGATGATGTTGCTCACGGAATATGCCTCCGCCGCAGATCATACACCAGATGGCCTGATGACCAAGTGGTAGGGTCCGCCCAGGTTGGGGGCAAGCCGTGTTCGACCGTGGAGGCCACGGAAGATCCATTGGTTTGTAACGTTTCCACACTGTCGGCGTGGAGTGAGTCTGGACCTCAGATGAGACGCAAAGGGGCCTCCCTGAGGCGCAGTCCAGTGGGGGGCCTCGAGAGACTGCCCCGACGTGGACAGGGACACGGTCCAGGGGTAGGATATGACCATGCAAAGGGCACATACACTTCAGGGAGAGGCCATGACCATCAAAATCGAGGGCATAATACCGGCGATTGTGACCCCCATGAGGGCCGACGAGGACCTGAACCTGGAGGTTCTGTCGGAGTTGACGGATCATCTGATTGCCGCAGGCGTGCACGGACTTTTCGCCACGGGCAGTCAGGGTGAGGCCTATGCCCTGACGCGCGATGAGAGACAGCGCGTCTGGGAGACGGTCGTCGCGGCCACCCAGGGGCGCATACCGGTGTATGCCGGCACCGGCGCCGTCACCACCCGCGAGGCCGTTATCCTGACCCAACTGGCAGAGCGGGCCGGTGTCGATGCCGTCTCGCTCATCACGCCGTACTTCATTCACCCGAGTCAGGACGAGCTCATTCATCACTATCTCACCGTCGCCGACGCCACCTCGCTGCCCGTCCTGCTCTACAACAACCCCGGTCGCACAGGCGGTGTGAACCTGGCCCCTGAGACCGTTGCACACCTGGCCGAGCACCCCAATATTGTCGGGGTCAAGGACTCAAGCGGTGATCTGAGCCTGACGCTGGAATACATCCGCCGCACCGATGAGGACTTCGCCGTGCTGATGGGCCGTGACACACTCATCCTGGCGGGGCTGATGATGGGAGCATGCGGCGCTATCGCCGCCACGGCGAACGTAGTGCCGGAATTAGTCGTCCGCATCTATGAGGCGTGGCAGCGCGGCGCCTGGACAGAGGCGCGGCTGGCCCAGGCACAGTTGGCGCCGCTCCGTCAGGCGTTTGGTCTGGGTACGTTCCCTGGCGTGGTCAAAGAGGCCATGACGATGCTCGGCCTGCCGGTGGGCCCGGCCCGCGCCCCGGTGGCCCCTCTCTCACCGGAGCGACGGCAACAGCTCCGGCAGGTGGTGCGCAGCATCACGCCGACACAGGCATCGAAAGCGACCGTCTAGACTGGCGGTTCTATCCTCACTGAGTGAACACGGCGTCCCCCAGGGACCTAGCGGGGGCAAAGTCTGAGGTGCTTGGTCCCGGACCCCCTATTGGATTGCACCGTGGGCCGCGGTCTACGTGCTCAGCAGCTCCACAAGCCAGCCCAGGCCAAGCTCATGGAGCTTGGCCGCCGTGGGGCGACCGGCCTCATCCCATCCTCTCATCTGGTAGTAAAGCGCGCGGGCTGCCTCGAACTCCTCGCGGGTCACCGCGTAGCCGTCGGTGGCTCCTCCCTTGAGGGGAATTGTGAGCTTGGGCGGCAGCGTATCCACCTCAGCGCCCGCACCCTCCCGGGCGTTAAAGGCCCGTAACATATTGAGACGGCGCTCGCCCACCTTCATCAGCTCCCACCAGGTGACGTTCCATCCCGTGACTGCCCGCAGCGCCTGAAGCCACTGGTCGAGGTTGTAGAGTTGCCAGGCGGGCCCGTAGACGAACTTGCACAGGCATACCGAGTCCAGCGCGCTGATCATGGTCTGGGAGTACACCGCATAGCGTACCATTTCAGGGTTGAGAACCGTGGAGGGCTGCGGGTCCAGCAGGCCCAGTGCCGCAATTCCTTCAGAGAAGCTCTTATAGGCGGTATCATGTTCGCAGACCGTGTGATCGGCCCCTCCCGGGTTCACGGCGTAGAGCAGAGCCATGGTTCGTTTGACCTGTGGCATGTGGGCGGGCAACTCCCGCCCCTTGACTGCCACCACTAGGTCCTGTCCTACCCCCAGGATCTCGGCCGCCTGGGCGGAACCCTCACCCAGAATCCTACCAAAGCCCTGGCGCTCACCGATCATCTCGGTTAATCTGACCATCGCCTCGGCATTGCCGAAGTGCAGATCCAACCCATCGGTGTCCTTTTTCGTCAGCAGGCCGTGCTCGAAGCAATCCATCGCCCAGGCGATAGTCCCGCCGACGGCGATAGTATCCATGCCGTACATATTGCAGAGTTGGTTGGCCCGCGCGATCGCCGCCAGGTCACTCACCCCGCAGTAGGACCCCAGGGTGGCCAGCGTCTCATACTCTGGGCCGCCATAGCGCGGATCGACCTGGTACGGCCCTGATTTGATCTCCACTACCCGCTTGCAGCGCACAACGCACGCATAGCAGGTATCCACCTCCTTGAGGATAGTCTCCGCCATACGCTCTCCGCTGATGGCCTCGGCCTGCTCGAAAGTCCCGCTTGCCCAATTGTGGGTGGGGAGGCCCCCCGCTTTCGACTGCGAGAGCACCAGGACTGCGGTGCCTAGCCGCTTGAACCCCGCTACGCCCGACTCATCGAGATGCTCCGCGCCCCAACGCGCCAGATCACGTATTGTCTTCGAGTCGGCTAGCTTGGGCCGCATCCGCCCCCGCACGGCTACAGCCTTGAGGTTCTTGGCGGCCATCACCGTGCCCATGCCGCCACGGCCGTTTACCCGGTTCGCGTTGTTGACCAGGGCCCCAAAGCGCACGCCGCGCTCGGCCGCCGGCCCACATTGCAGCACCTGGATCCGATGATCCCCCAGCTCCTCGCGCAGCATGTCCTCCACGTCGGCGGTAAAATGCCCCATCAGGTGTGTGGCGTCCCGCAGCTCGGCCTCTCCGTCATGGACCCACAGGTAGAGGGGAGCATCGGCCTTGCCATGGATCACAATGCCGTCGAAGCCCGCGAACTTGAGCTCCGCGGGCCAAAAGCCTCCGGCAGCCGATTCGTCGGCCAGACCGCTAACGGGTGACTTGGCCACGGCGGCCACCCGTGACTGTCCTGAGATTGGGGCGCCGGTCATCACACCGACCATCAGGCTCAGGGTGTTCTCTGGCCCCAGGGGATCGGCATGCGGCGGCGTGTGCCGAAGCAGATAGTAGGCTCCCATCGCGCTACCGCCCATATAGGTCCTGTAGAACGTTTCATCGGGCGTCTCGATCGAAAGCGTCCTCGCTGTAAGATCCACGTGCAGGATTTTCCCATGATACCCGTATGCCACTGCTTCACCTCCCCACGCAAAGGATGGCTTCTCTCTCCTTGAGCCCACGCCCGGCCTGAGCCGCGTGGACCAGGGATTCGTAGGTCAATCATAAGCCAGCCATCTGTGATTGTCCAGCCGACGCATATCTACGGCAGGAGTGACGGCAGACCAGTGGTCTGTCTTCGCCATCGGCCTTGGAAATTAGGATATCCCATTATGTAAACGTTATGGGGTCGTAACGCACATGCAACGTAACTTATGTCATTATGAAGGTAGTGGTACAACGGACCTCTGCGTGGGGGGAACTTCGCGTGTGTCTCCAGCGTTTCCCTTATATAGAGGTTACATAGTGTCCATTGAGACAACCATCCAGGTCACAGGAATCTCAGGAGGTAAAAGTATGAGAGGCAGAGTGATAGCCATGTTGGCCCTGCTGACGCTCCTACTGATGCTGGCTCTACCGGTCAGCGCCCAGGGGATCGTCACACCGCAGCACTCAGACCCCAACTGGCAGGCCGTATATTGGAACAACACCAGTCTGTCGGGTCTGCCAGTTCTGACACGCGCTGAGCCTGATCTCAACTATGACTGGGGCTCTGGTTCCCCAGACGCCGCCGTGCAGGCCGATCACTTTTCTGCCCGCTGGATGCGCTACATCGAGGTCACCCCTGGCACCTACGAGTTCAAGGTCACCAGCGACGATGGTATCCGCGTCTGGGTCGATGGCACGCTGATCATTGACCAGTGGACCGTTCACCCGGCCCAGACCTACTACGCCGATCGCTATCTGGGCTCCGGGCACCACCTGCTCAAGGTCGAATATTTCGAAGAGACGGGACAGGCTGTGGCCCAGGTGCAGTGGTATCCTAAGGGTTCCCCGCCCGCCCCGGCTAACTGGCAGGCCGCGTACTACAACAACGTGACTCTGAGCGGGACGCCTGTGTTGACCCGGAATGAGGTGGCCATCGACTACGATTGGGGCGGCGGTTCCCCACAGCCAGGCGTGGTCAACACCGATGACTTCTCGGTGCGTTGGACCCAGAGCCCAGATCTGCCTGCTGGGACCTACACTTTCTCCTTGACTGTGGATGACGGTGCCCGGCTGTGGGTCAACGGCCACCTGTTGATCGATGTGTGGTATGAGCAACCAGCCACCACCTATACTGGACAGATCTACCTGCCAGGCGGGCCCGTACCCATTGAGCTACAGTACTATGAGAGGGGAGGACTGGCCGTTGTTAAGCTGTCCTGGACCCAGAATGGGACCACGCCTCCAGTGGCCGGCGTGGTGATCGTGGATGATACCGACCCCGGCTTTGTCACTGGTGGCGCACCGGCGGGGTGGCGTTATGTAACCACCGACGGCTACAACGGACGCATGGTGTGGACCTACAACAATTACTCTGTGCGGCCTTACTACAACTGGGCGCGCTGGTATCCTTCGTTGCAGGCTGGCTGGTATGAGGTTCTCGTCTACGTCCCCTATTGGTATACCACCACCTCTCACGCCCGCTATTGGATACGGCACGCTGGTGGGTATACGCTGAGGATTGTGAATCAGGCCACCACAGGTGGACAGTGGGTCTCTCTGGGTACATACGCCTTTACAGGCACCAGCACCGATTATGTCTCACTGTCGGATGTGACGTATGAGCCCTATCGCACACGCCTGATCGGCTTCGACGCCGTCAAGTTCGTGCGACAGTGACGGTAGATCT
>CAZHBB010000016.1:27327-31268 GCA_964530185.1 uncultured Anaerolineales bacterium | reverse complement strand
AGGCCAGCCCGTGAGCCACGGGCTGGCCTCTCTATATGAGATCTTGTGGTTCCTTGTTTAGGGATCTATCTCAGCCGTAGCGGTCGGGGTAGGCGTCCATGTGGGTGTGGGAGTCCAGGTTGCTGTGGGGGAGGGCGTCACGGTCGGCGGCGTGGCAGTGGGTGTGGGTGTCCAGGTAGGCGTGGGCTGGCTGGTCGACGTCGGCGAGGGCGTCGGGCTGGGGGCCTCGGTGGGGAGCGGCCACGGTGCAGGTGTCCAGGTTGGGATGAGCACGGGGGTCTCGGTGGGCGTGGGCGTAGGAGACGGAATGGGAGTGTTAGTCGGCGTAGCGGTGGGCGTCGGGGTCAGGGTAGGCGTGGGGGTGTTGGTGGGTGTTGATGTAGCAGTGGCTGTCGCCGTGGCTATGGCTGTGGGCGGCACTACGATGTAAGGCGGAAGATAGAGGGCCTGACCGGCATACAGCAGGTCGCCCGTCAGGCAATTGGCCCGTCGGATGGCATCCACAGTCGTCCCATAGCGCACAGCCAGGGTGTAAAGCGTCTCGCCAGGCCGCACCACCACCAGGCGCCAGCTTGCTGGCGGGCCACAGACGTAGACCACCCGTGTGGGGGTGGTCAGGGCAACCGCCGGCAGGTAAAGTATCTCCCCAACGACCAAGGAACGTGCGCCAGACAGGCAATTGGCATGGAGCAGGGCCTGCACATTGGTCTGTCCCAGTCCCGCCAGTGTAAAGAGCGTGTCTCCCTCTTGTACCTGGTAGGGGACCCATCCATCTGGAGGAACACAGGGAGTCGCCTCCGGGGTTGGGGTTGTCATCACGAGCACCGCCGTGGGCGTGCCGGTATCCGGGCCCCCCGGCACAGGTGTAGCTGTCGGGGTGTCTGTGGTCGGAGGTTGGGCGGCTACCGCCTCCGAGGTGCGGGTGGGAAAGAGCGTCGGCGTGGGCAGGAGATATGTGGCACGCGGCGGACGGGCCTGGAGCAGCTCATCGACCCGGGTCAACAGGATACTTCCCACCACCGTTGCCAGGCAGAACAGCCCGGCGAGCACCACGCCCAGAAGCTTCAGAAGCCCCGGCCCGTTACTCTTCATGTTCGGTCACCTCAGGTTCCACTGGAAGCAGGAAACTGAAGGTACTCCCCACGCCCTCCTCGCTCTCTACCCATACACGCCCGCCGTTGACCTCCACCAGGGTCTTGACGATCGCCATTCCTACGCCTGTTTCGCCCATCCCCTGGATCAATGGCTGATTGGCACGGTAGTGACGGCGAAAGACGCGGGGAAAGTCGTCTGGCGAGATTCCCCCGCCGGTATCTGTCACCGAGATCCTGAGGTGATGGCCGTCCTCAGCAAAGGATTCCTCGCGCGCACTGATGACGACCTGGGTGCCTTCCTTTGAACAGAGCACTGCGTTGGACAGAAGGTGGAGCATGATCTGGTAGAGGCTGTCACGGTCCGCACGTACCCGGGGTAACTCGAAGGGTAGATCGAGCTGCACCGCTACCTTGCGCTCGCGGAAGCGCGCCTCCAACCCCATGATAGCTTCCTCAATGATCTCGACCAGATTGACTAGCTCCGGCACAAGGACCATCGGCCGTGCATCTGGCGAGAAGGTCACCTGGACCAGGTCGTTCAGAAGATAGTTGAGCTGCTCCACGTTGGCTTTGATACGTTCCACAAACTCCCGCTGCATCTTGGTGAGGATACCTCCCTGCTCCCCCAGGAGTAGATCGGTGTAACCAGTGATCGCGGTCATGGGTGTGCGGAACTCGTTGACTAACCCTATGATTGCCTCATGGTGCTCAACCACCCTCTCTGACGAGCACAACGTCACGACCACTCCATCTACCTGGCCGTCACGGCTCCGCAGGGTCGTCAGTTCCGCCTCAAGGGTGTGCTCATTCAGCGAGAGGGTAAGATGAGCCCGCGGCGGTGCCTCCTCCTCTGATGAGGAGAGCAATGTTTCCACCGTCTGGGCCCACTCGGGCTCAGGATAGACCTCACGGAGTGGTGTGCCCACCGCATGCTCCTGAGGTAGTTGCAGCATTTGACACGCCAGGGCGTCGGCCAACAGGATCTGACCATCCTGATCGGCGACGACTAATCCCACCGGCCCCACAACGGCCTTCCCCGCGCGGTCGGCCTCAGACGATGCGCCTGAGGCCCCGGAGCGCAATCGTTGAAGCTCTTGCTCCAACTGGGTCCGATGCTCATCGATCTGCGCCCGCTCACGCTTCACCTCAGCCAGTACCTCGTTCAGACGCGCTCGCTCCTCCAGCAGGGCATCGCGCTCGGAGGTCAGGTCCTCAATTTGCTGCACCAGTACCTGACGCTCGTCGGCCAGGTTGCGTACCTCGTTTTGCCAGACCGCCAGCTCGGCATCCGAGACTGTGGACTTTCGCGACTCCAGCTCGGTGTTCAGGGCCAGGATTTCCTCATCCCGGGTCTTGATCTCCTGTACCAGGACGCGGATACGCTGGTTAAGGGTGACGATCTGTTTTTTGGCCCTCTCCAGGGCCAGAAGGAACTTCGCGCGCTCCTGCTGCCAATGCGGCTCGGCCTCCGCCGCTTCCTCGGCAAACTCTGCCTCAGGGGAGGCTGGGGTCTCGTGGCGCCGCGCGATGGATATTGCTACCACTTGAGCTACCTGTGCGACCTCCGCCTGAGTCTCTGTGCTCCACTCGAGGGCCCCGATGCCATTGCCCAACCACAGGATTCCCACCCGGCGGGTAGGCTCGCTCAACGGCACCAGCCATAATGCCTCCGGCGGCTCGTCCAGCCCCAAGGCCTGACCCCACGTCCACACTGCTTCCTCGTCCAGCTCATGTAGCGCCAGGGGCTGCCCCTGCGACAGGGCCTGGCCCAGGGAGGGGAAGGCCTCGATCTCGAAGGTTGGCGACGCACTCTGTGCCGACGTTGGAGGTTGAACTGCCACCAGGCGGATCTGGGCGCAGGCTTCATCCTGGCAGAGCCCAATCGCACAGACTTTTACCCCAAAGAGCTGTGCCAGCTTGGATGAGGCCAGGATCAACGTGGCATCCAGGTCGCGGGCCAGTTGGATGTCGCGGATGATCTCTGCCAGCAGGGCAGCCCGAGGAGGGTGTGCAGCATGTTGGACGGCCGCCTCCGGCGGAAAAGTTGAGAGCGTGGTCAACTGCTGTTGGGCCAGCAAGGCTACAGCCGGCCAGCCCACCAACGATGCCAGCCGCATCCAACCATCCACAGGGGACTGTGGCTCCCCTAACATCCACTGGGCCAGGACCCCCAGCCCAAAAAAGACCATCGCCCCGGCGAGCCATTCCCAGGCCGAGGGGCGTTTCACGGCAGCCAGGATCAACGCCAACGCCACGGCCAATGCTATCGTCAGGTACTCCATCCAGGCCGCCCAGGGTGGGGCTATCAAGGCCAGGTAGCCGTACCCCAGCAGACTGAGGCATGTCAGTCCGATCAGACCCCATGTCTGAGCCCGATGTGGATGTGCGCCAAGTGCCGCGGCCCAGATGACCCATAAGACCCCAGTCAAAAGGAGCCACCGTTCGAGATGGGTGATCCAATGGAGCGATGAGAACACCCCAGCGATCGCCAACAGCCCCAGCAGGATCAACAGGATCCGACCACCCAGGAGGATGATGGAGGTGGTCGTCCATCGGCGCACCAGTGGGCGTGACCGGGATGTCGAGGCGACGCCCAATGCCGCTGTCAGCGTCTGTTGTAATGCGAAGAGGACGACCAGGAAGTAAACCAGGTCGCCAGGGGACTGCGATACTAGCCGGGCCGCATCACGAATGATATCCACGCCGCATCACTCTCTATTTTGTTCCCATTATAGTATAGGAGACAAGATATTTGATGACAAGCTTGTTACATTCTGATTGCTGTAGTAGAATAACATGAAGTGCTTTAAGCATACGCGTCGCCTGTGCCCCACCCGGCATCAGGCT
>CAZHBB010000016.1:19557-27227 GCA_964530185.1 uncultured Anaerolineales bacterium | reverse complement strand
CGTGATGCTCCGCACCCCTGAGCGATGTCCACCCTATGGGCCTGGTGCCCGACAGGTGCGTATTGAGTTCCTGCGGGCAGCACTGCCCAACCCACTGCCCGAGCTGGCAGTGGAGGAGATGGAAGTCCCTGAGGACGCCATTACACCCTACACCTACGCCTATGTACGCAAGCTTCCTGCCCCGACCTACCGCCACCCGGCTGAGGCCACCGCTGGTTTGCCTCCATTGCGCCAGTTCCTGGCAGGCGATAACTGGGTGAGCGTGATGGGCTCGGTGGAGTTTGAAGGGCAGCTCTGGTATGAGATCAACACCGACGAGTACATTCGCGCTGAGCACCTGGCCTTTGCCCGTCCCTCGCGGTTTCATGGCGTTATCCTGACGGAGCAGCCGCGCTATCCCTTTGGATGGATTAACCGTGACGTCCGGCCTTCGATCACACCCGCCGGACCGGAACGCACTGATGTGGTGCTGCATCGCTACGACCGTATCACCATCTTCGCTCAGGAACCCCTCGGAAGCCAGCTCTGGTACATGGTTGGCCCTGACCAGTGGATTGAGCAATCGTACACAGCCCGCGTGGATGTGGATCCGCCACCCGAAGGCGTAGAACCCGGTGAGAAATGGCTGGAGATCAATACCTTCGAGCAGACCCTGGCAGCTTATCAGGGGGAGCGGATGGTCTTCGCCACGTTGGTCTCCTCTGGGCGCCCTGGGACCTGGACACCCGATGTGCTGTCGCGTATCTGGGGCAAGCTCCCCACTACGCCCATGCGTAACCAGGATGCGCCTCCCTCCAGTCCTTTGTGGTACTATCTCGAGGACGTCCAGTGGACCCAATATTTCTATGAGGCCTATGCCTTGCACGCAGCCTACTGGCACGACAGCTTCGGTTTCACCCGCAGCCATGGCTGCGTCAACCTGTCCATCCTGGATGCCAAGTGGCTTTTCGCCTGGACGCGACCCTATACGTCGCCCGACGAGAAGATCACCTACAGCACCCACGCCGACCCTGGCACGTGGGTATGGGTGCACCGCACCCCACCCAGCCCCAACGTGAAGCCGTGAGCCGGACATCGCGGACATCTGGCCCTATGAAGCTGCAGGAGAACCTGCAAGCCTACCTCCTTCAGCACCAGGAAGAAGCACCCCAACGTCTGCTGGCGTGGTTCGCACGCCATGCCCGCGATCTACCCTGGCGGCGCGATCGCACACCCTACCGGGTTTGGATAGCCGAGGTGATGCTACAGCAGACGCAGGTCAAGACGGTGGAGGTATATTATCGGAGCTTCATGGCCCGTTTCCCCTCCGTTGAGGCATTGGCGCAGGCCAATCAGGAGGATGTGTTGCGCGTGTGGGAAGGGCTCGGTTACTACCGTCGGGCACACATGCTCCATCAGGCTGCCCGAGAATTGGTGCGGCGTTATCAAGGCCGGTTGCCCTCCGATGTGAAAGCTCTCCGCGCTCTGCCGGGCATTGGCGCCTATACCGCAGGGGCTATTGCCAGCATCGCCTTTGGCCTACCGGTCCCGGCGGTTGACGGCAACGTCCGTCGCGTGATGAGCCGGGTGCTCGCCATCTCCGAGCCCAGTACCCGCGCACTGGAGGAGGCCGTGCGTCTGTGGATCCCTGCCGAAGCCCCAGGACCTTTCACTGAAGCTCTGATGGAACTGGGCGCCACTCTCTGCCTGCCGCGTGCACCCCTCTGCGCTACCTGTCCCTGGCAGGGCCTGTGTCAAGCCTACCAGGAGGGAAAGCCCGAAGCCTATCCCCAGCGCCGGTCGCGGAAGGCCCTGCCGCACTACGATGTGGCAGCGGCGGTGATCTTGCGCCCCACCATTGCAACTCCCCAGCAGGTCCTGGTCGCCCGCCGCCTTGCGGGGGCGATGCTGGGAGGACTGTGGGAGTTTCCAGGAGGCAAACGGGAGCCGGGGGAGACCTTGCCCGAGACGTTACAGCGCGAGCTACAGGAGGAGCTGGCAATCACAGTGGAGGCCCGACAACTGCTGGCGGTGATCCAGCACGCTTACACCCACTTTCGTATCACGCTCCACGCTTTCATCGCTGAGTTGATAGCCGGGGAGCCGCGCTGCCTGGAGTGCCAGGACTTCCGGTGGGTCATCCCCTCGGAGCTTGCTGACCTGCCGATGGCCGTCACCGACCGTAGGATCACCCATGCCCTCGAGCAATGGCTTGCGGACCGCACTGCGCAACCGGTCCATCACTGCGGTGGGGAAGGTCCTTAGTCGTTCCGCAGGAGAGGAAAATCGGGATGGGGAGCTGCCGGGCCCTCCCTTAGCACCTGTAACATCTCATGGTGGATGTGCCCGTTGCTGGCGACTACCTCCTCACCTGAGAAGAGCCGGGTGCAGGTGCCCTCGAAGTCGGAGATGCGTCCGCCAGCTTCCTCGACCAGCAAGGCGCCGGCTGCCACATCCCATGGGCTGAGACGGGGCTCCCAGAAGCCATCGAACCGTCCGCAGGCGACATAGGCCAGGTCGAGGGCAGCAGAGCCGGCCCGACGTACGCCCTGTGAACGGCGCAGGAAGTGGTCCAGAGTCTGCACGTTGTTCGAGGCCGCGACGCGTCGGTCGTAGGGGAACCCCGTGGCCAGGAAAGCATCCTGCAACCTCGAGGTGGCAGAGACATGGATCGGTTTCCCGTTGCACGTTACCCCGGCGCCACGGCATGCTGTGAACATCTCGTCGCGCATAGGATCATAGATCACGCCTACGACCATCGTGCCCTCGACCTGTAGCGCCAGGGAGATGGCGAAGTGCGGGAACCCATGGGCGAAGTTGTTCGTGCCATCAAGGGGGTCGATGAACCACTTGGGGGGCGTTGGATCCGCATCTGCATCGCCGCCTTGGGTCTCTCCATACTCCTCGCCCAGGATCCGATGGGTGGGGAAGTGTGCGTGTAACCGCTGGAGGATGAGACGCTCCGCTGCCCGGTCAGTCTCGGTGACGGGATTCACTGTCCCTTTGAAATCCACCTTTCCCAGGGCACTAAATCCCTCGCGGACCAACGCCCCGGCCTCACGAGCGGTCGCGACGGCAACCGCCAGGGCTGCCTTCAACATCGATGGATCACCAGAGGAGATAGACATCGCAATCAGAATCGGATCAGCGTCCCAGCATCGGCTCACTGACCCAGCAGAGCCTGCCACCAGCGAGCGAACGGTGAGACCGACGGCTCGGGCGTGGGTGTCGCAGGGGGGAGGGACAGCGGTGTGGATGCAGGTGTGGGCGTAGCTCCTACGAAGACGGGGATCACCAGGGTCTCCCCGGGCAGAGTCATCTTCGCTCGGCCCTTGGCCCATGATTCAACGTAGGCATCAGTCTGGACGTAGGCCAGGGTGGCCTTCAGTGCTCGCTGTTCCGCCAAGGCCGCCGTCAGCAACGGTTCCAGCTCCTCCACGTCGCGCCGCAAAGCCTGCTCAATGCGCCATGCTCTCAGGAAGGAGGACACTGTGATCACGGCCACTACACTCAAGACCAGCAGCATCACCCAGTTGATCCGCTTGGACAGAGTCTTGCGTACGCCCTCTTCTTGCTTATCCATCGCGTCTTTCATCTCCCATCGAGCACCGATGTAAGCCATCGCCGATGTGAACCATCGCCGACACTCTCTGCCGGGGGAAGAGATTCATATCTGATTTTAGTATAGCATTGGATGAGGACGCCACAACCGAAGCGGTTGTAATTGTGTTGGTGGTCGCTTGAGGTCTTATCTGGCAGCGGGTGTGGTGAGAGGCTGGTCCCCTGTAGGCACGATGCGGAGATGTCACGCGCATATTTCAGAGCCGAGTCGACTTGTGCGGACGCCGGGCTTGACGTACACTGCTGTGTGTCGTGGCGGGAGAGGTAGTGAGCCGTGTGTCCCAATGTCGCTGATGAGGAGAGCCATGAAGCGGTTTGCAGTCCTTCAGCTTTCTGGTTGTGCGGGATGTGAGGTCTCGCTCATCAACGCTGATGCCTGGGTCGACCGCTATCACCTGGTTTATATGCCCCTTGTGGTCTCGGCCTATGATATGCCGGAGGTTGATATCCTGCTAGTCAGTGGCGGGGTGCGTACTGACGAGGACCTCCACATGCTGCGCCGCGCTGTGCGACGGGCGGACCGGGTGGTTGCCGCAGGGACTTGCTCGGTCTCCGGTGGCGTAGCAAACCTGGGGGACCGGGATGAGGTGCGAGAGTTGTTCCTGGCCGAGGCTAACCGTCACCGGGTGCCCCGCCTGCTTCCCAAGTCGCATCCCATCGATCGGTATGTCGATGTGGACCTCTACCTGCCAGGGTGCCCACCGACGCCTGAACTGTTCATGGCTGTGCTCCAGGCGGATGGCACCTTCAAGGCCTCGAAGGTCGTGTGTCAGGAGTGCGGACGTACCAAGCTGCGCGACATGAAACCTCAGCATCTGGTTGGCTTTCAGCAGGGGAAGGTGTTACCAGATATCTGCCTGATCAACCAGGGCTATCTTTGTGTGGGCTCCTCAACGCGGGGGGGATGTCGTGCGCCCTGTCCCAGGGCAGGGCATCCGTGTGTCGGGTGCCGAGGGCCCTCCGATGTGCTCATTGAGCGGGAGTCGGCGGCCTGGTTCACCAGCATCAAGCGTGTCTTCCGCTCGATGACTGAGATTCCTGAGGAGGAGATCGACGCAGCCCTGCGCACACCTCAGTTGGCGTTGTTCCTGTTTCAGTTCGCAGATTACGCCGGCGATGAGGGCCGTAAGCGCCCCAAGGAAAAGGTGTTGTGAGATGGCGACGATCACGATCCCACTGAGTCGAGTTGAAGGCCATGCCCGTGTCGTGATTGAGGTCCGACATGGAGAGGTGGTGGACGCCCATTTCCAGGCTACTGAGTTTCGGGGTTTCGAGTATTTTGTCCTTGATGCCCCGGCTGAACAAATGCCGGTTATCGTGCCTCGTATCTGTGGGGTGTGCTCAACGGCTCACCATGTAGCCTCGGTGAAGGCGCTCGAGGATATCTACGGCGTCGAGCCGCCTCCGGTGGCCTTACAGATCCGTGAGCTACTGATGTTGGGGCAATTACTCCAGAATCAGGCCACCTCGCTCTTTATTTTCACCATGCCTGATCGGCTGGGGATCGATAGTATCTTTGAGTTGGATGACAGCCCGGCGTCCGGTGGAGAGATAACGCGGATCAAGACGCGGGCCCTCCAGGTTCGGCAAGTAGGAACGCATCTGATCACCCTGGCGGGTGGCCAGTTCATCCATCCTATCAAGGCGGTCATCGGTGGTGTGACGTCGGGGATCCCTGCCGAGGCCGCCGAGACAATGTATCAGGAACTTCAGTGGGCGCTTCCCATCGCCACGGATCTGGTGGACTATTATTGGGAGAGCTCCCTGGCCATGGGGGAGCGCCTCGGCACCTGGGGCGATGATGCGCCTGCCTGTTATATCGCCTCCGTGGAGGCGGTTCGCCCCAATTACTACGGTGAGGTCATTCGAGTGTTCGGCTGCGAGGAGGGCGATGTCTGTGCGGTCTTTCCTCCCTCGCGTTACCGTGAGTTCCTGACCGTGGAGCCCACGGACTACAGCTACGCTGAGCAGACGAGCTTCCAGGGCCAGGTTATGCGGGCCAATAGCCTCGCCCGTGCTAACCTGATCCGAGACCTGGGTACGCCCCAGGCTAACGAATACCTTCGGAGGTTCCACGCTGCCTTTGGCCGACCGGCTCACGCGATCATGCTGTTTGATCTGGCGCGGGGGATTGAACTGGTCTACGCGATTGAGCGAGCCATGCAGTTGTTGGAGATGCCCCTTGATGAGCCGGAGACCAGTGTGCCGTACAGACCTCGTGATGGCGAGGGCTTCGGGTTGGTCGAGGCACCTCGAGGGCCTCTTATCCACCACTACAGGGTTGAGGATGGAAAGATTGCCAGCGCAAAGTTTGTGATCCCCACGGTACACAATCTGCTAGCTATTGAGCGCGCGTTGCGGGTAGCGGCGAAGCGCTATGTCAAGCCGGACCGCGTCGAGTTGGAACTTGAGGCGGCAGTGGGGCGGGTGGTGCGGGCTTTTGACCCCTGTATCGCGTGTGCCACCCACTGAGGGTGTGAGGAGCGTTCGCAATGCGTTGGGGTAGGGGAATCTACGTGGCCTTGCTGCTTACCGTCCTGCTGGCGGCTTCGACGCTACCTGGCAGGGCTCAGGGCCTGGTGATCCACACGGTGCGGCCAGGTGAGAACCTGTTTCGCATTGCTCTCTACTATGGTACAACGGTGGATGCGATCCGTGTGGCCAATCATCTGACTACCGTACACATCTACGTGGGCCAACGGCTGGTGATCCCCGGTGCCAAGACGCATGTAGTGCCTTCGGTGCCGTTGACGCCTCCACCGACGCCGATGCCGGGTGCGCCCACTCCGATACCAACGCCTGCCATGCCGGATCTCGACGCCCGCACTTACATAGTACAGCGTGGTGACACCCTCAGCGCCATCGCCGCTCGCTACGGACTTTCGATCTGGGCGTTGATCGAGGCCAACGGACTTCGCAATTGGAATTTGATCTACGTGGGACAGGAACTGACAATCCCTGCCGGGACGGGGGGAGAGGATGTTCCAACATCCTCTCCCCAGCCAGTCGCAACGGGGACCCCCAGTCCACACTCCGTGCCCGCGACCTACACGGTCCATCGCGGGGATACCCTCGCGCGGATCGCGGCCCGGTTCGGCACGACGGTCTACGCCCTGGCTCAACTCAATGGGATCGCCAATCCCTCTATGATCTATGTGGGCCAGGTTCTCCGCTTGAGCAACCAGGCGGAGCCGGTGGTGGCTGGAGCCGGGAAACTGATTGTGGTGGATCTCTCCGAGCAACATCTGTACGCGTATGAGGGGGATCAACTGGTCTTCTCCTTTGTGGCGTCGACCGGCGCTGCTCCCTATTACACGCGAGTTGGCGAGTACCGTGTTCAGAGCAAGGTCCCCAATGCTTATGGGGCGACATGGAACATTTGGATGCCTCATTGGCTGGGCATCTACTGGGCTGGGTCCTTAGAGAATGGGATCCACGCGCTCCCGATCCTCTCCAATGGACAGGTGCTTTGGGAGGGTTACCTGGGTACGCCAATCTCCTATGGCTGCATCGTGTTGGGGACTCATGAGGCTGAGCTTCTCTACAACTGGGCTGAGATTGGGACATCCGTCTCGATACGCTACTGAGAGTGCGCTCTGTGATCGCTCTATTCATATCATCTAACATCTAATGGAGGCAGGCGTGGAGAAGTCCAAATTGAATTATGGTCGGACTCTGTTGATTGGCTTTGGCTTCTTTGGCATCAGTGTCCTTTGGACAATCTATAACACCTACGTTCCGATCTTCCTGCAGGCTGGGAACCCGAAGTTTGATGTGCAGGGCGAACTGGGGTTTGGCTTTGAGGCCGGTTTCACCGGTGTCCTGATGACGCTAGACAACATCGTGGCTCTCTTTCTGTTACCGATCATTGGCGTCTGGTCGGACCGTATCTGGACTCGGGTCGGTCGCCGTATGCCTTTCATCCTGGTTGGCGCACCCATTGCAGTTATTGCCTTTATCTTGATCCCTGTCGCGGTCAACATGATCCCACCTGAGCTATCGGGTGTGCGGGGGGCCCTGCGCTCACAGTTGCTGCTCTTTCTGATAGCAATAGGGGTGTTCCTGACGGC
>CAZHBB010000016.1:10463-19457 GCA_964530185.1 uncultured Anaerolineales bacterium | reverse complement strand
CCCTGCGCTCACAGTTGCTGCTCTTTCTGATAGCAATAGGGGTGTTCCTGACGGCTATGGCGGCGTTCCGCACGCCGGTGATCGCTCTCATGCCGGACCTCACGCCCAGTCCGTTGCGCTCTCAGGCGAATGGCATTATCAACCTGATGGGGGGACTGGGGACGCTGTTGGCTACCGTCGCTAGTGGCCTGCTCTATGGGCTGGGCAGGAGTGTCCCTTTCCTGTTTGGCGGCCTGCTGATGGTTCTGGCGGTGACGATGTTGTTCTCCTTTGTGAAGGAGCGACGGGAACGACAGGCAGAGGCCCAGGGAGAGGGAGTGGAGGTCCTCGAAGGGGTGCGTGGCGTGCGGACCGTGCCTGCCGAGGCTCGTCGCAGTCTGCTGCTGTTGATGGGGGCGATCTTCAGTTGGTTTGTTGGATACAATGCTGTGGAGACGTTTCTCTCTTCCTACGGAGTGAGTGAGCTGGGCCTTACGGCCGGCCAGGCACCCCTGTTGATGGGAGTGGCCTCGCTCGCCTTCCTGGCGTCCGCTGTGCCGGCGGGGTATGTGGCAGCACGGTTGGGACGCCGCAGGACCATCATCCTGGGCCTGGCGCTCTTTGGTGCATTGTTACTCTTGAACTACTTTCTCCGTAGCGCCGCCCTGATCTGGCCTATTATGGCGATCGGCGGCGCGGGATGGGCGTTGGTCAACATCAACTCGCTGCCGATGGTGGTGGACACCGCACCGTCGGACCGGGTGCTGGGTACGTACACGGGTTTCTACTATCTGGCATCGCAACTTGCGGCCATTGCCGGCCCTGCGTTCAATGGGTACGTCGTACAGTGGGGGGGCGGCGATTACAATCTGATATTTGTGGTCACCCCAGCTTTCTTCCTGTTGGCGATTCTGTTGATGCTGGGTGTGACGCGGGGGGAGGCAAGGACCACTGTGTAGAAAGGGAGGCCAACTTCACCATGACAGTGGGTTCCAGGGATTTTTTCCGGGGGGCTAAAAAGGAGCCGGTGAAATCTGGGCAGGCGGGGGGCTTTGAGGCATGATCGATGTCGAGGATGTGCATGTGTTTCTGAATGTCGCTCAGACGTTAAGCTTCACCGAAGCGGCCCGACGCCTTCACGTGAGTCAGCCAACGGTAAGCAAGCATGTGCATGATCTGGAGGCAGATCTAGGGATCGTGCTGTTTGATCGGCGAAAGGGTCGGCTTCGTCTTACGGAAGCCGGACGGGCGATTCTGCCATGGGCCCGCAAGCTGTTGAGGCAGTCGCACTTCCTGGAGGAGATGGCCCGGTCCTTAAATCAGGAGGTCGCAGGTCCGCTCTCCATTGTTTGCACCACGGCTGCGGGTAAGTACATCCTTTCGTTGCTGGCCGCGCGTTTCCGGCAGCGCTATCCGTACATCCAGGTGAATATCATGCGATGCACTCAGGAGGAACTGGTCCCTCATCTGCTTGAGCATGAAGCCCATCTTGGCGTGGTCAGCATCGAGGTTTGCACGATAGGGATGGAGTGCCAGGAGTTCTTCGAGGACGTGATTACGTTGATCGTGCCGCCTGATCACCCCTGGGCCAATCGTACGTCGATTGAGCCTGCCGAACTCCTGGAAGAACGTCTGATCATGCGCGAGCCGACCTCAGGTACACGGCGTGTCGTACTAGAAGAGCTGGCCCAGTACGACATCACGTTGGAGGATCTGAACATCTTCCTGGAAATCGGCAGTACGGAAGCCATTGTCCACACTGTCGCGGCGGGTTATGGAATTGCGTTTGTTTCGACGCTGGCAGCCAGGTGTGCGCTGACGCAAGGGCGCGTCGCAAGCGTCAAGTTGTCTGGTAAGAATCTCCGGCGCAAGGTCTATATGGTTCAGTTAAGCCTCGACGTGCCTCATCGGCCCCAGGAGGTGTTTTGGAGTTTCGTGCACGATCCGGCAAACGCTGATCTACTACGAATGCCGACGACGGTGGCGTTATCTCTGGCCTCTGTCCGTGGTCGTCTTCCGTGAAACCATCTCCCTTCTCCCGCATGGCTGGGAGAAGGGAGATGAGAGGTCACATCCCCGTTATGGTGCGGTTATTCGTCAACCTTGTCTTCCCTACTTCTTTGATCCTCAGGGGCTTCAGAAGACGTAGGTCATGGTCGCGCCATCGGCATCCATGAGGAAGGGTGGCAGCTTTTCGATCACGACGCGTGTGTCGCGAAGGTCTTGCGGGTCGATCCCTTTGTTTTCGAGCGCCAGTTCACAGAAGGTGACCTTCTTGGCATAGTCGATGAGGGTGTTGAACATCTCTACTGGATTCGGTAGCCCCTTGGGGGTCCCCAGTTTCTCCAATTCGCCTTTGAGGGCCCATTTGGCTCCGCCGGGAGTAAAGAAGAAGTACACGTCGTAGTCGAGCGCGATACCTGACGTGGCGAAGATCAGGGCTGGCATAATGTTGCCAGGTTCGCCACCATTGCAGACCACCACCATTTTCTCAGACATCGTAGAACCTCCTTAAGAATCATATTGCCGACCTGAGACTGCGGGCCTGGAGTCAGGGCTCAACAGGCGCGAGACCACTCTCCTCAACCTCCTCTAAGGGCCGAAGATGGTAGAGGAAGAGAGCTATTGTGCGATAGACAATGTGGGCGAATTTACTGACAGGTAACAGCGTCAACAGCGTCATCGCCAGGCTCACGTGGATCACTAACAGGGCATAGCCCCAGGCCGGGGCCAACAGGGTATACACGGACAGTTCTAACAGGAAACCCGTGAGGCCCAGGAGCCAAAGCAGCGCCAGGAGTATCCAATCCGAGGCGTGACTATGCGCTGTGGCCTTGTCTCGCTTTAACGCGCGTTTGATCAACGCCGCTGTGGTGCCATACATCAAAAGAATGCCGGAGACCGTACCCAACAAGCGCATGGGATAGTAAAGGGGCACGGACGAGCCAACCGGCTTGAACAGAAAATCGAGCGCGGTTGCCCCAAACAGTCCAAGGAATCCGTACAGGGTCGTGGCGTGGACGAACCACTTGCGCACGGGCCACGGTGTGGTCTGTTCCTCTTCGCATTCATCATCGCGGTACCGGGTCTGGCCCAGGATCTCAATGACGATCGTATCCCACAGTGCCTTACGCCAATCCAGAGGTTGCCCCGCGCCCGGGGTAAAGGGTACCTGGCCCTCCTGGAGGATCTCCCGAATCATCCGCACGGCCCCAACCACACCTGCAATCAAGATGATGCCGGCAAGTGAGAGGGCGACGGTGCGGATGTAAATCTCTGGGATGAAGGTGAAGAGTGCGATCTGCTCACTTGGTGCTGAATGACGGAAGGAGAGGAGAAGCAGACTGGAGAGCACGGTCAGAAACACTGTGAACAGCACATTGAACCAGTCCGACTTGTACAGGAGCCTGGCCAGACCCGTTACGTCGTATTGAGCAATAGCAAAACGACGGGCTGCAGCCATGAACTCGCCGGGTTCCGCTTGACGTGGGCAGGTGGCAGAGCACTCGCCACAGTAATAACACATCCAGAGATCCTTGGATGCTGCCAGGCGCTCTTTCATTCCCAGTTGAGCATAGCGGATGAGCCGGCGTGGAAATACTGCGTCGTTGTCGGCCAACGGACAGACGGCGGTGCAGTTGCCACAGTTGAAACACGCGGTGACATCGGCCGCGCCGTATTTGACGATCTCTGGCAGCAAAGTGGTGTCAATACGACGGCTCATTTCTCTGTCTCCTCAACAAGCGTATAGCGATAGTATCCGCCATCTTGACCGCTTTCCCTCACAAGGCCATATTTTTTCATCGCCGTGACATGCCACAGTACCTGGTCGGTCGGGAGCTCAATCGCTGCGGCCAGCTCAGGCACGGTCATCGCTTTGCCTTTCAACGCTGTGCGGATCTTCTTGCGGACGGCCTGCTGCGCTCTGAGCCGCGCTTGGGTGGCCTGAACCGTGGCTTGGTGTTGTTCACGTAGGCGTTTGAACAGTTGCGCATGAGCTTTGCGATCAACCATAGTTTACGCTTCCTCCGGGACCGGTATATCCATAACCAGAGCGTCGAGCATGGCCTCGTACTGTTCCAGCGTCCATCCTAGCACGTCTATGGCCCCGTTGGGGCAGGCGCCCACACATATGCCGCAACCTTTGCAGTCAGCCGGTGTGACCACCGCCCGTTGGACCTCTTGACCATCTTCAACCACGGTCTGGAGTTGTATGGCCCCCTCGTATGGGCAGACTTGCACGCATGCGCCGCTACCTTGACACAGTGCCGGGTCGACGTGCGCGACAAAAGGTTCTAACTGGATTGCCCCTCTGGCCAACAGCGCCAGTGCCTTCCCAGCGGCGGCTGATCCAGCGGCAGAACTCTCCTGGATATTCATGGGACCCTGAGCCGTACCGGCTAAGATGATGCCGGGGACGTTGGTTTCCACCGGCCGCAGCTTGGGATGTGCCTCCAGCAGGAACCGATCCTTGCCAGGGGCAACCTTGAGCAGTTCGATCAAGTCGTCGATGGGACTGGGCATCATCCCGACTGCCAGGGCCACCATGTCAACGGGTACTTCTATCTCTTCGCCATTGGTCAGGCGATCCTTGACTTTGACGACGACTGGATAGGTGTCATGCTCTGTCTTTGTCACTTCTGGAGGCTCTTCGCCCAGATACCGTAAGAAAAGGACACGGTTCTTGGAGGCTCGCTCGTAGTATTCCTCATGCCCTCGACCGTAGGTGCGAATGTCCTGATAAAGGTCGAAGACCTCAGTGTCTGGGAAGCGCTCACGGATCTCGTTAGCCGTGCGTAGGGTTGCTGTGCAGCATACTCGTGAGCAATAGTCGTTGACCTGGCCATCCTCCTGGGGTTCGTGGATCCCATCGATCTGGCGGCTACCCACACAGTGGATCATCGCGATGCGCCGCACGGGCTTGCCCAGCCACGACAGTCTCCCGCCGGTGGGGCCATCCGCGGCCAGGAGGCGTTCAAGCTGGGGCAACGTGAGTACCTGTGGGAGCTCTTGATATCCGAACTCCCCAGGCCGGGGCTCGTAAGGGCGGAACCCGGTTGCGATCACAACGGCCCCCACGGTCACCTCGTGGGTCTCTGGTTGGTTCTGTAGCTGAATGCCAGCATGATTTACAGCTTCGGCGCATGCGCCGCAGAGGGTGCAGTGATCCCAATCTATGGCCGGTAACTGGGGATACACACCTGGGTAGGGCTCGATGATGGCGGTACGCTCCGTCAGGCCGTAATTGTGTTCGTCGGGGACCTTGACCGGACAGGCAGCTACTGCCTGGCTTAGCCCCGCGAAGCCCTCGTCGAACCCCCGACTGTCCTGATGGATAGTCGCCTGGAAATTCCCGATGTAGCCTTTCATTCCTGAGACCTCGGCCCGAGTGTAGACTGTGATGTTGGGATGCTGGACGACTTGCCCGATGAGCTGGGCTAAGCGAGCGGGAGCCTCATCCTCGGTGGGGAAAATTCGGCTCAGGTGTGCCATGCGACCACCCAGGAAGGGAGATTTCTCCACTAGTGTGACCTGGAGGCCGGCGCGCGCCATATCTAGGGCAGAACG
This sequence comes from uncultured Anaerolineales bacterium, assembly GCA_964530185.1. Classification (GTDB taxonomy): domain Bacteria; phylum Chloroflexota; class Anaerolineae; order B4-G1; family SLSP01; genus PWVB01. Next base: position 13,910 of record CAZHBB010000016.1, on the reverse strand, counting down.
AAGGCCTGCTACACCACCCCCGATCACAAGGACATGTCCCTGAGCTTTGAGCCGGATGGGATCGAGGGGTTCCAGCTTTCGTGCTTTGGCGATCCCGGCGGCCAGCAACTGGATGGCCTTCTTGGTGGCCCCTTCATGGGTTGTGTGATGGACCCAGCTATCCTGCTCTCGAATGCCTACATGATAATAGAGATATGGATTGAGCCCGGCTTGCGAGACAGCGCGCCGGAAGGTTGCCTCGTGCAGGAATGGGGAACATGCGCCGATTACCACGCGATTCAGGCCAAACTTGCGGATGTCCTCTTTCACCGTCTGCTGGCCGGGATCGGAGCACATGAAAAGGTGTGTCCGTGCAACGACAACGTTGGGCAGTCCAGAGAGCGCTGCCGCAACCCTCTCACAGTCAACGACGTCGCTGATATTGCCGCCACAGTGGCACACGTAGACCCCGATGCGTGGCTCCTCCTTTTCTGAGGCGCTTTGTGCTCCTTGGGACTTGAGGTCTTCAGGCATGGTTCGTGCTGCTCCTTTCCGCCGTGGCTTGGGGCTGAACTGCACGCTTAGCATGGATATATGCGGCCACTTCTGAAGAGGCCGCACTTGCGGTGATAATGCTATCCACGATGTCCATAGGGCCCCCCGCGGTGCCGGCTGTGAAGATGCCCGGCTGATCGGTGATCGTGGGAGAGAGATTGGGTGATGGCTGGGCGATGAATCCATCGTTGCCTATCGAGACGTGGAAAATCTGTTGGGGATTCCATGCGGGCTGCAGCCCAACGGACAGGACGACCAGATCGTGGGTGCGTTCCTCGATCCGTCCCTCGTCAATGACCTCGACGCGCACGACAGGGTTATGCTCTTCGTCCTCGGTGATGCGGGCTACCTTACCCTTGACAAACTCGATACCCATGGCCTTGGCGTTTTGGTAGAATTGCTCGTACCCTTTGCCGAAGGTGCGGATGTCCATGTAGTAGATAGTGATGTCAGCCAGTGGGAGCATACCGGCGAGCAGCATGGCCTGTTTGATGGCATACATACAGCACACCCGTGAACAATACTCGACGCCCAGAGACAAGTCGCGCGAGCCAGCACACTGAACATAGGCGATAGAGTCTGGTTCCCTGCCATCACCTGGGCGGAGGACGTGCCCGTAGGGCCCTGTGGGAGCCAGCATTCTCTCCATCTGTAGTGCATCTACCACGTTAGGCAGGGTGTCGGCGTGATATTCTTTCTTGGCGTTGCGTGATGTCGTCTCATAGCCAGTCGCCAGCACGATGGCATCCGCTTCGAGGTACAACGCCTCTGGCTGTTGGGCGAAGTCTATAGCATCGGCCGGGCAGGCTCGCTCACACCGTCCGCAGAAGATGCAGTGCTCGATGTCGATCAGGGCCTTCTGCGGCATAGCGGTCGAGAATGGGACGTAGGCGGCACGACGGACCCCCAACCCCAGATCGAACTCGTCTGGGAGGTCAATGGGGCAGGCATATTCGCACTGACGGCAGCCGGTGCAGGCATCCACATCCACATAGCGGGGCTTCTTCAGGACTTCTACGGTGAAACCGCGCGCAGTGCTCTCGTAGGATTGCACCTCGCAGTAGGTGAACATTGTGATGTTTTCATGGTGAGCCGCGGTTGCCATCCGTGGTGTGGTGATACAGGAGGCACAGTCCAGGGTAGGGAAGACCTTACTCAGCATGATCATCTTCCCGCCGATGCTTGGATTCTTCTCTACGAGGGCAACGGTGTATCCCTGGTCCCCAAGGTCTATGGCCGCCTGCAGGCCAGCAATGCCGCCGCCAATCACGACGACATCAAAGCGTAGTGTTTCTGTGGGCATCCTCGATGACCTCCCTTAGGCTGACTGCGCGACGGGCTCCCGCACTGGCGGTAACGGGTGGGGGATAGGGCCGATCTCCTGAAGGATCTCCTCCATGCGTTTGATCTCCCTCAGGAAGGGTTTGGTGCAGACGGTGCAGATAGCCACCAATCGCAGCCGTCGCACATCTAGACCGTGGGCTTTCATCCGTGCATAGACGCGATTGATGATCTCGGCTGTGCGTTCTGCGCCCCCTGTGTAGGGGCAATCTGAGCCGCTGAACATCACGATGATGGCGTCGATACCGCGCTCGAAGGCACGCATGTAAAAATCCTCGGGGAACATAGCCGGACAGATCACCGGTAGGATATAGGTGTTGGGCGGATACTCGTCATGCAATTGCCCGACAGCGTCTGCCCCTCTGTATCCTCCTGAGAGGGTTGCTAAGATGAGGATTTTGGGCTCCCGCTGAGATTGCGTTGTCTCCATAGGCAGCGCCCTTATTTCTTGCGACGGATGAATAGGCGGTCGTAGCCGTCGGCTGGTAAGTACCCCAGGTACTCGTGCCCAACCTTCTTGGCCCATCGTGGCAGATCGTCTTTGGTGTTTGGGTCACCTGACCATATCTCCAGAACTTCGCCTACCTTGACACTGCCGATGGCCTTCTTCGCCTCAAGCAGGGGGCCAGGGCAGGCCACGCCGCGGGCATCGGCAATCTTCGCTGCTTTGATTGAATTGAGATCGACTGTCATGGTAATACTCCTTTCTCTGGCAAATGGAATGTTCTACAGTAAGCGCGTGGGCCGGTCCCCCAGGTCACCCTGGGTGATGGAGTCTCAGCCCGTAGCGTTGCAGCAGATCGGGGTCGGCAATTCGATAGAATACGGTCTGTCCTTGCCGACGGGAGACCAGGATGCCGCGTTCTTTCATGAGCTGTAGATGCTGAGACGTATTCTGCACGGATGCATCGATCGTGGAGGCTATCTGGCTGACGGACATCTCGTTGTGATCCAGTGCCCATAGGATCAGGATACGCCGTGCACAGACGAATGTCCGAAAGAAGCCCGCCAAGGCCTCCGCCTCTTTGAATAGCTCTGTGTTCACGTCTGAGTTGTTCTCGATACTTTAATATTTGCGAGAATACTTAAATACCAAAGTGATTATACAGGCGGCGGGTCGTGTCTGTCAGTGACAATGTTCCTTATGGTTATTGGGATTTCTTGTGATCAGTTATAGAGATACTCTATGAGGTGTTTTGCGTCATATATATAATACAAATATTGACAAACTTGAATTATTGGATATGCTAAATGAAAATACCAGTAAGTGTGACATAGAACATCGGCAACGGTAGGGTGTATACGCATAAAGCCTTGGAGGGAGTAACCGGCATGGACAAACCGCTGGAGTTAGCTACCAGTATTTATGATGTCCTCCGGAACGAATTGGTAGATGTGCCAGATCAAGCATGTAGTGACGAGATCGAGTGCGCGACAACGATGATCCTTGAGGCAATCGGCGAGGATCCGGAGCGCGAGGGCCTTCTGAGGACGCCAGCACGTGTCTCTCGACTGACCATCTGGTCCGGGCCGAGTTCTTTGAGCATATCGGTCGCCAGCATGTTAGTTTCT
>CAZHBB010000016.1:6250-10363 GCA_964530185.1 uncultured Anaerolineales bacterium | reverse complement strand
CATCTGGTCCGGGCCGAGTTCTTTGAGCATATCGGTCGCCAGCATGTTAGTTTCTAAGATGAGAATGACGTGAGTCAGGACCAGGGGGAGAAAGCGTGGACTTGAAAGGGCGGGTCGCGTTGGTGACAGGTGGGGCCGTTAGACTAGGGCGGGCGATCGCGTTGGGGGTGGCTAGGGCCGGTGCCAATGTTGCGTTGACCTATCATCGTTCGGTGGAGGCTGCCCAAGGTACGCTCTCGGAGATCCAGGCGCTTGGGTGTGAAGCTCGGGCGTTCCAGGTCGATTTTAGCCAGCCCCAAGGGGCGACGACGCTTGTGGATGAGGTGAAGAAGTGGCGGGGCCATGTTGACATTCTGGTGAATAGCGCCGCGATCTTTGAACACGGCGATTGGGATGACACCACTTACGAGAATTGGGATCGGCATTTGACGATCAATCTGAAGACGCCTTTCTTCTTGAGCCAGGCTTTTGCGAGGGCTGTCAAGGTGGAAGGGGCCAAGGGGCACATTGTCAATATCGCCGATTGGCGGGCCGTACGACCAGGCTCTGACCATGTGGCCTACACGATTGCCAAGGCGGGATTGGTGGCAATGACCTACAGCCTGGCTCGGGCGTTGGCTCCTGACATTCAGGTGAATGCTGTCGCACCCGGATTGGTCTTGCCGCCGCCTGGCGCAGACGAGGGCTTCATGACCCGTAAAGTTGGGGAGATCCCATTGGGCCGGGCAGGCTCCCCAGATGATGTGGTCAGGGCGGTGATCTACCTGCTCACCAGTGATTTTGTCACGGGTGAGTTGCTCTACGTCACGGGCGGAGAACACTTATGAGGTCATGGCCATGACGGATGAGATCCATATCGAGGATCTGCTGCTGCGCACCTTCATTGGAATCAATCCTGAAGAGCGTGAGAAGCGTCAGGATGTACTGATCAACCTCACGCTATTTGGCGATCTCTCACCGGCGGGGGCCTCTGATCACATTGAGGATGCCATCAATTATCGCTCGGTGACCAAGCGTATCATCCGCATGGTTGAGGCGTCACGTTTCTATCTTGTGGAACGTCTGGCAACGGAGATCTCCACGTTGTGTTTCATAGAGCCAGGGGTCGAAAGGGTCACGGTGCGCGTCGAAAAACCTGGCGCTTTGCGGTTCGCGCGCTCGGTGGGGGTGACTCTCCATCGGACACGCCAGGATCTGTGCAGGCAGCCTCATCGCGTCTTTATCAGCTTGGGCAGCAATATCGAACCCGAGGTAAACCTGCCGCGTGCAGTGAGTATGTTGCACGCTCATCCGGCGGCCCAGGTAATGCGGACATCATCAGTCTATTGTACCGCCCCTGTAGGCCGACAAGATCAACCAGCTTTCCTCAACGCTGCGGTGGAGATCAGGACTGTGCTTGCTCCTGCTGCCCTCAAGACGGTCGTGCTAGATGAGATTGAGCGAGCTCTGGCACGGAAGCGAACTGAGGACCGATATGGCCCGCGCACTATCGATCTGGATATCTCACTGTATGATTATGGGATTCTGGAATACGCAGGGCGCCATATCCCAGACCCAGATGTGGCTCTGCAACCACATGTAGCAATCCCACTGGCCGAGATCGCTCCTTACTATGTCCACCCTGAGACAGAGGAGTCGCTGGCTGAGGTTGCGGCGCGATTGTCGGCCCATCTCCCCGTTCAGCGGCTCTCTACCCTGGTACTGGACTTCGGTCAGACGATCACATCCGCAAGTTCGTAGCCAGCTTCTGCGACCGCCTCACGGAATGTCGACATGCCGGTTACGGCGGGGTCGTAGGTTACCTGCGCCACCCCAGGCTCCAGCTTGACCTCTACATGGGCAACCCCTTCCACTCCTTCGAGGGCGCGGGTCACGTGCTTGACACACATTTGGCACGTCATGCCATTGACTTTCAACGTCTTCGTCTCCATCGTTCGTTCCTTTCTTGATTGTTCTACTTACTCGCAAGCGATAGAGCTCGATCGCTCACAGAGCAGTTATCCTTTTGTCGTGCCTTGGCAGGCTGTGCTCTGGCAGACCGGACAATAGTATGTGCTCCGTTGGCCTTGCACGATGCGCTTAATGATCCCGCCACACCTTGGGCAGGCTTTGTCCTCCCGTCCATAGACCTTGAGCCGAGGCGCAAAGCCTCCTATCTCCCCAGTGGGTGAGAGGTAATGACGATCATTGAGCGTCGTCCCGCCAACCTGCAGACTCTCCGTGATCACCTGACGCATGGCCTGCCACAACCGTTGCCATTCCTCCATGGAAAGGGAACAGGTCGCTCGGCGAGGATGGATCTGTGCCTGCCACAGGATCTCGTTAGCGTAGATGTTACCCAGCCCGGCGATTGCCCTTTGATCGAGCAGGAGTTGCTTGATCGCTATCCGGCGAGTGGCGAATCTGGCGTGCATGTCCTCTGGACGCAGGGTAGGGTCCAGAGGTTCTGGTCCCAAATGTCCTAGAACCTCATCGGGGTCATCAACCAAGTAGAACCGTCCGAACTTCCGTGGATCGATATAGAGCAGACAGAGGCCCTCATCCGTTTGCATGCGCAGGTGGACGTGTCGGACTGTCGCTTCTGCTTCGGCTTGGTGGGGCCTTAGGGCAAACCTGCCGCTCATTCTCAGGTGGATGAGCAGCGTCTGCCCGTTATCCAACGACAGGACAAGATACTTTCCGCGTCGTCCGATCGTCTCAACCGTTGCTCCGGTGAGCCGGTCGCAGAACTCTGATGGAGCCGGTCGGTCAACGATTCGTGGCCACAGCACTTCCACGCAGCGGATCTGCCGACCTTCCAGCACAGCTTGCAGGCCGTGCGCGATTGTCTCCACCTCGGGTAGCTCTGGCATGCCCTTTTCTTGAGGAGGTGGCGCACGAGCCGAAACCGTAAGCTTATGCGCCACCCGATCAATCTATTTCTTCCAGGTGGTCCAGATCTTACCCACCAGGTCCTCACCGGGTTTCAATGTCATATCGCCCGGATGCCAGCAGGCGGGCAAGGCCTCGCCGTGTCGCTGGTAGACGTACTGCGAGCCCTGGATAAGCCTGAGCATCTCATCGACGTCGCGCCCCATGGAGGCGTTGAGCACCTCGGCCACTTGTAGAACCCCGTCGGGGTCGATGACGAAGAAACCGCGGATGTCCACTCCTTCCTCATGGTCGTAGACGAGATATTGCTCGCCGATCCGTCCCCCCCTGTCGCTTAGCATTGGATAGGGCAGGCCTCCCGGTACCATTTTGGAGAGCTCGTGTTCCTGCCAGGCCTTGTGAACGTAGGGTGAATCCACGCTGATGGAGAGAACCGTCACGCCGAGGGCGCGGAACTCCTCGTAGCGCTCAGCTACAGACACGAGTTCGGTAGGGCAGACGAAGGTGAAGTCACCAGGGTAAAAAAAGAGCACCACCCACTGTCCATGGTAATCGGCTAGGGAGACTTTGGTGACCTTGTCGTCCACCAAGGCCTGGGCTTCAAACGTCGGAGCAGGTCGCCCAACCTGTGCGATCTCAAAGATGTCTTCCATAAGTCTTGAATCTCCTTTACGCTATGCTATTGTGATAATCCCAACATGATCAGGGCTTGGCCGTGCTCACTTTATCGCGGGTAGCCAAACCGTGACTCATATCGCTGCATCAAAATCTCGAAGTGGTGTTGTTCGGCGGCTGCCAGTTGAAGAAACCATGTCTTGACGGCATCCTCTTGGGCCTGTTGGGCGCTGTTGTAATAGAGTTTGAAGCTCTTATCCTCGATGACCAAGCCGAAAAGCAGTGCGTCTTCTTCTGTGGGATTGGGAGGGAGCGCCTCTAGTACCATTTTGCCCGAGGGGAAGACCAGAGACACAGCATCGAGTTGGGTAACTGTCTCCATCTCTGAGATGGGTTCCCATTTTCCGCCCTCATCGAGCGTTTGATATTGTCGCTGAATGTAATTGTAGTGATCGACCTCATCCTTTGCGAGTTGTGCGAACAAAGCCCTGGTTTCTTCATCTGAGACCGATTGGGCCATTTGCGTGTAAAATTCCCTTCCATCCTGCTCTAGTTTGAGTGCTTGTGTCAGTGCGTCCTTGAGTTCCATTTCCTTGGCCTCCTGAGTGGTTGTCCTACGTTCATCCT
>CAZHBB010000016.1:0-6150 GCA_964530185.1 uncultured Anaerolineales bacterium | reverse complement strand
ATTATAGTATAAAATGGAGCGGATTGCAAGTCCCAATTTCCGCGGCCCTTCCGGCGTGTCGGACATGCCATATGGACGCTATTTTCCTATCCTTGGACACCCCTGTGAGAGACAGCGCGGCCGCGGCAGCGGGATGCTGTCCCGTTACCTCCATCCGGCCCCATCGCTACTTGAATGCATAGACGGGAGACAAGTGAGCTCTGGCCCGAGGTACGGGAAGTACCAGTGGGGGGAAGCGTCACACGCGCTTCCCCCACTGGTACCTGTTCGTCAGCGTCAGATTGTTACGCTTCAACCGCTACGGTCGTGCTGTTCTCCCAAAGGCCATGGATGTTGCAAGAGGCGACGGCGATAAGGGTGCCCGGTTTCTCCACGCTCATGCCAAAGGTGGCCTGCGGGCTGGAGTAGACAGGGCCACTTCCATGGCCGGTGAAGTCAAAGTGCGCTACCTGGTAGAGGAACTTGTCGCCCTCGGGCTTGAAATAGACATCGATCCAGGCTATGTAGTGGGTGGTGGTATTGGGGTGCGGGATCTCCTTGCCCACGCTCACTGTCACGGTGAAGGGCTCTCCACTCTTAACGATCTCTGGTGCCTCAATCACCGGGACATGCTTCTCTCTTTTCCAATCTGCTGACTGTATGGCCTCCCCAAACTTCATGGTTCCATCCTCCTATTCGCCTCTATTGACAATAACGACTCTGCCTGACAGCAATCCGCCGGATCTATCGACTTCGGAGAATTGCCTGCTGGGATCATAACGTGGCCGATGGGAGGTGTCAAATAGGATGGCTCACAGGCAGCCGGTGAATTGGGAGGAATGGGACGATTTAAGGGCCTGTCCGATCAAATGAGATGTTATCGAAAGCTGGGCTGTTCCTCTCCCTGGGAGCTGAGATACTCGTTGAGGATGATCAGAACGCGTCGTATCATCTTGAAGTACGCTGGTGTTCCATTATAATGCTTCCATTAATCCGCAGCTTAGGAGGTGTAGCTTGTTCCATGCGCTTGTTGCCGTGAAGCAAGTGCCCGACACCACGAATATCCGCATTGATCCAGATACTGGCAATCTCGTGCGCGAAGGTGTTCCGGCGATCATGAATCCTTATGATGCTCACGCGTTGGCCGCTGCGGTCATGTGGAAGAAGAAGCTCAACGGGCATGTCACTGTTATCTCCATGGGACCCCCTTCTTTTGTTGCCACACTGAGGGAGGCGATCGAGATGGGGGCCGATCGGGCTATCCTGATCTCAGATCGCAAGTTCGCAGGTGCCGACACGTTGGCCACCTCGTACACCCTGTCCCAGGCGATCAAGGCTATCAACGCGGAGGACCCCATTGACCTCCTCTTCTTTGGGAAGCAGGCCATCGATGGCGATACCGCTCAAGTGGGTCCAGGGGTGGCCGTGAGGCTTGACGTTCCGGTCGTGACTTATGTGGTGAACATCCGAGCCATTGACCTTGATGATCGAACTGTGGTCGTCGAGCGCAGGACCGAGCGCTGGACAGAAGTCATCGAGTCATCAATGCCTGCTCTGCTCACCTGTGAGAAGGAGATTGCGGAGATCCCCTTCGCGCCCCTGCCAGACCTCATCAAGTCACTCCGTTACGAGCCTGAAGTGTGGAGTACCGCAGGACCGGTGGAGTTCGATGCTGCCCAAATCGGTGTGCGCGGCTCACCCACGATCGTCTACAAAATGGGCACTCCGCCTCTGCCCGAACCCGGGGAGAAAATCAATGTCCGCGAAGTGGGTGTCGAGGCTGCGTTGGACTTCGCGTTCAAGAAAGCCGCCGAAGCTGGTGTGCTTGACACCTTGATCGGAGGTGCACGATGACTGCACGCCGCTTTTGGGTCTTCATAGAGCAGGAAGAAGGTGTCGTTCACCCAGTCTCGTGGGAACTCCTGGGAGTAGCCCGTGATCTGGCTTCCCAGGTAGCTGATGAGGCGGCAGAGTCTGGCGATGAGGTGTGGGTGGAAGGTATCCTGCTGGGCCACAACGTCCGCGGGATCGCCGAACAGGCCGTCGGGTATGGGGCTGATCGCGTTTACCTGGTCGATGACCCCGCCCTTGAGCATTATCGCAACTGTCCTTACTACCTCACTATCACCGCGTTGGCCAGGAAGTATGAACCGGAGGTGTTCCTCATTGGGGCAACCACCCTGGGTCGTGACCTGGCTGGTGCCGTGGCGACCTCTCTGCGTACAGGACTCACTGCCGACTGCACCAAGCTCGAGATGGGTGAGGTGCGCGGCGCCAATCGCAAACTTCTACTAGCCACGCGTCCAGCCTTTGGCGGCAACATCCTGGCCACCATTGTGTGTCGTAGACATCTCCCACAGATGTCCAGCGTGCGTCCGCGCGTTTTCCCAACCCCGCCCTTTGATCCAGAGGCTAAGGGCGAGATTGTTGAAGAAACTGTCGACATCTCTGAGGAGGCTGATGCCCGCGCATGCATCCTTGAGTTCATCCACGCCAAAGACGAGACGTTGGATATCGAATACAGCGACGTGATCGTCGCGGGCGGGCGAGGACTTGGTGGCCCTGAGGGATTCAAGTTGCTCCAACAGTTGGCAGACGAGATCGGAGGCGTTGTCGGGGCGTCCAGGCCATGCGTTGATGCGGGTTGGATCAGCTATACTCATCAGGTGGGACAGACCGGCAAGACGGTCCGGCCCAAAATCTACATTGCAGCTGGCATCTCCGGCGCATTGCAGCACAAGGTCGGCATGCAGAACTCCGATTTCATCATCGCGATTAATACCGATTCCAACGCTCCGATCTTCGACATTGCCGATGTCGGCATCGTAGGGGACCTTTACCAGGTCATCCCAGCGATGATCCAGGAGATTAGAGCTCGCAGGGAGGCGCACGCATGAACCACGAGCGCATCGAATTCGACGCTGTCGTGATCGGGGCCGGGCTGGCAGGGTCCGCCGCTGCGATGCACTTAGCTCGTGGCGGACTTAACGTTGCTCTGGTGGAGCGAGGCCACAAGCCCGGCGGCAAGAACTACTTTGGAGGTGCGATCTACACCCATGCCATCGCCGAAGTCCTGCCCGACTATGCCGAACGTCGTCCCCCCTTCGAACGGCCGGTGACCGAAGCAGGGTTCTGGTTCCTCTCACGCGATGGCCTGACTCGGATGACTGTACAAGGGGGACACCTGGCAACTGAACCCGCGGACGCCTACATCACCCTGCGCGCCAACTTTGACCCCTGGTGGGCCGAACAGGCGAGGGAGGCCGGCGCTTTCCTGATTCCCAAGACTACCGTGGTGGATTTTATCCGTGAAGAAGATGGGCAGGTCATCGGTGTGGTGACAGACCGGCCCCAGGGTGAGATCCATGCCCCGGTAGTCATTATCTGCGAGGGTGTCAACAACCTGCTCACCCAGAAGTTGGGGTTGGCCGAATCTGATCTCGAACCCGCCCAGCTCGCCTTGGGATTCAAACAGGTGATCTCCCTGCCCATGGAGACGATCAACGGACGGCTCGGACTGGTCGACGATAACCACGGCCTGGCAGTCTCTGTGCTGGGGGATGTCTCGCTGGGCCTACCGGGCATGGGGTTTCTCTATACCAACAAGACCAGCCTCTCCATTGGGTTAGGTGTCATGTTGGATACCCTGGCCGAGTATCGGCTCCGCCCCTATGACGTGCTGCAACGCTATCTGGATCACCCCGTCATCGCGCCCCTGGTGGAGGGTGGACAGGTACTCGAATATGGTGCCCATCTCATACCCGAGGGAGGGTATCGGGCCATGCCGAAGCTCTATGGTAAGGGTGTGTTGGTGGCTGGTGATGCGGCGTCCATGGTCAACGCCCTGCATTGGGAGGGGACCAACATGGCCATTATTGCCGGTAAGCTCGCGGCCGAGACCGCTTTGGAAGCGCATAGCCGGGGGGATTTCAGCGAGCGTGTGATGTCGCGCTACAGAGATCGACTTGAGGAGCGGTTCATCCTCCAGGATCTCAGACAGTACCGGGGGTTCGCGAAATTCCTCGAGACCCATCCGCAGTTCATGGATGTCTATCCCAACTTCATCAACGACGCGCTGGGTCAGTTCTTTACCGCTTACGGCAAACCCAAGAAGGAACTCTTCCGCGACATGTTGAAGGCGCTGTCAGACCGCCGGTCGCTGCTGAGGGCAACGGGCGATATCATCGCCATGACACGTGCAGTGATGGGATGGTGAACCTATGGCTATGAAGACAGGTGATGCGTTCGAGGTTAGAGAGCTACCAGAGGAACTCAAAGCGACGTTACCCAAGGTCTATGTCGATGACCTCCTCATGACTTTGAAGTATTTCATCGATGAAGAGCAGGCCCACCTCCGAATCAAGAATCACGACGTCTGCGCCCGCTGTGAATACAAGCCGTGTCTCTACTTCTGCCCCGTAGGCGTCTATACCCTGGGCCATGACGGGAGGATCCAGATCGCCTATCAGAGTTGCGTCGAGTGTGGAAGTTGTCGGGTGGCCTGTCCCTACACAAACATCGAATGGACCCTGCCGCGTGGGGGGTTCGGGGTAGCCTATAAATTCGGTTAGACTCGGCATATGCACAAAGGTAAGACCTAGAAGCTGGAGCCTATGCAGGGCTTCAGCTTCTGTCATGACATTGAGTAAGACATTGACAACAGGAGGTCCATGCTATGGATGCAGCACAGATCAAGAGAGAACAAACCCTGGTGTTACTGAAGCCGGATGCCGTAGCCCGGGGATTGGTGGGGGAGATCACACGTCGCTTTGAGCGTGTAGGGTTGAAGATCGTCGCACTGAAGATGGCCCATCCTACCCCAGAGATGGCAGCGGGCCACTATGCTGGCCCCGATGACTGGATCCGTGGTATGGGCCAGAAGACTTTGGATTCCTTCGAGGCTTTCGGTATGGACGTTGAAGCCGTGTTGGGCACACGGGATCCCTATGAAATAGGCACCATGGTAAAGCAGTGGTTGGTGGACTATGTCTCCTCAGGACCGGTGGTCGCCATGGTCCTTGAGGGCGTGCATGCGGTTTCTATGGTACGTAAACTCATAGGGTTCACGATCCCAGCCCGTGCGGAGCCGGGCACCATTCGTGGCGACTACTCCATTGACTCGAATACGGTGTCGAGCCTCGAAAGACGCGCAACCAAGAACCTGATCCACGCCTCCGGTAATCTGGAGGAAGCCCGACAGGAGATCGCCTTCTGGTTCCAGCCAGAGGAAATCATGACCTATACCAGGGTCGACGAGCACGTGATCTTCTAGGAAGCACCATCTCAGCAGGTCGGCCCATGACGAAAAAAGATCCGGGGAGCCTCGGGCTCCCCGGATGTCTTGGTTCATGGTCCTCTCGGTGTGTTGTCGACCGTACCATAAAGGACCACAGCCTGCGCTAAAGCAGATTCATCGCCTGGTTATAGATGGCAAGGGCCTGCTCCAAATCCCCGAACTTCATGTAGACATCCCCCAGCGTTTTCAGCACGCGTGGGTCGTTCGGTCGCATCTGAACATAGCGCTCAAGATCCTGTTGTACCTCCTCGCTTTTGGCACCAGACTTGATCAATCGTCCGTAGTGGGTCATTGATTCCTCGATCTCCCCTATCTCCCACAGCGCTCGGGCAAGGGTCAGCCGTGCATCGTGATCGGATCTCTTGCGCTTGACCACCGCACGGAGTTCCTCCAGCTCCGCCATCGACAGCCTGACAGTTTCTGGGGGGACCACCTCCGCCTCAGCTTCAGCCATCGTCTCTACCTCGGCCATCGGTGGTGAGGCGACCTCTTCCAGCTCGGCAGGGATCTCCCGTTCCTCCTCCGCCATGGCCTCTGGTGGGGCTGCTTCTACCTCCCTCTCCACGGGCGGCGCGATCTCTGCCTCCAAAACAGCCTCTTTCTCCGGTGGAAGGCTTCCAAGCCAGGCCAGGGCATCCTCTGTCGGCACTGTCTCTTCGATCTGTGCTTCGATCCCTTCGGTCAATGTCGCTTCGGGCTCCGGTTCTTGAGGTGCAACCTCCACTATCTCGTCGCCAAACGCGGCCCACCCCACGAAGGCAGGCTCCTGTGTGCTCTCTCTCCCCTCAGGCCCCACCTCAGGTGCAGCCTCTTCAGCGGGTAGGACCTCAACGGCAGTCTCCGACTCGATGCCGCCTTCCGGTTCTGCTTCCTGC
>CAZHBB010000015.1:45499-48811 GCA_964530185.1 uncultured Anaerolineales bacterium | reverse complement strand
AGGGCGTCTGGATCTTGACAGCGAGGGGCTTTTGCTCCTTACGGATGATGGGCAAACCGTTCACCGTCTCACGCACCCCTATTTTCGACATTCGAAGACCTATCTCGTCCTGGTTCTTGGTCGGCCCTCCGCGGAGGCGTTGGAGCAACTGCGTACCGGTGTCGAGATCAAGGGCCGCAGGACGCGACCGGCTGATGTTGAAGTGTTGATGAGCGAGCCACATCTGTCTCCTTTTCCTCGTCAACTTCCTTCCCCCGCTAAAACGACGTGGCTGAGGATCGTGTTGCGTGAGGGCCGGAAACGGCAGATTCGACGGATGACTGCCGCTGTGGGGCATCCTACTGTGCGGCTGGTCCGTGTAGCTATCGGACGTCTGACATTGCCGCCGGACTTGGCGCCAGGCGAGTGGCGGGACCTGACTGCAACGGAACGTCGGGTGCTCCTGGATGATGTGTGGCCGCGAGGCCGTCGGCGATCCGGTTCTCCAACCCCCGTGCGGAGGCATTCATGAGACTTTCGGTGATTATCCCGGCTTACAATGAGATTCAGACGATCGAGGAGATCATTGCTCGTGTACGTGCTGTGTCCCTTGAGGTGCGTGTATGGGTAAATCATGCGAATGAGGCGCTGGTCTCTTTGGACCGCGAGATCGTGGTGGTCGATGATGGATCCACAGATGGCACGCGAGAGTATTTGGCTACGCTGCGCAGTGAGCCGGATATCAACGTGATATTCCATGAGCAGAATCAAGGGAAGGGCGGCGCGGTTCGCACTGGCCTTCAGGCCACGACAGGCGATATCTGTATCATTCAGGATGCCGATCTAGAGTATGATCCCCGCGATTATCCCCGGTTACTTCTGCCCATCCTGGAGGGACGCTCGCAGGTGGTCTATGGTTCGCGCTTCCGTGGTGGGCCTACGAAGGCCATGTTCTTCTGGCATATGGTAGGCAACCGTATGTTGACCTTCGCGACCAATGTCCTGTATAACACTATCCTGACCGATATGGAGACGTGTTACAAGATGTTCACACGGGAGGTTGCCGACAAGCTGCGATTGCGCGCGCGTGGCTGGGGGTTCGACCCAGAGATCACCGCTCAGATCCTTTTGTGTGGCTACCGGATCTATGAGGTCCCGATTTCCTACAGCGGGCGTGAGTTTGAAGAGGGCAAGAAGATCTCCTGGCGCGATGGCTTCACCGTACTGGGTACGCTTCTGAAGTATCGTATCATGGGGTATCGACCTCCGTCGTCGCCACAAGACTCGGAGGAACCCGACTAGAGCACGGGCAGCCCGTAAGAGGGATAGGTATCACTGTCACATTTGACCTGCCTGCAATGTGCTCCACAATATCCCTGCACTGAACGAGTTCCCACTACGTAGTCGGTTGCCTGAGTCACCCTCTCGCGTTCGTATTCATATATGGGGGATGAGGTCCGGCGCATGACGGGCTGCTTGATCCTGGGCCTTGGTAGTGTGCATCACCAGAGGAGTTGATAGGAAGGATGCAGCGATGACAACGGGCACCATTCCAGCCTTTTCTCGCCCCGTCCGTCACCTGCAGCGGTATCGAGAGATCCTGGCAGTGTTCACCCGACATGGCTTTGGCTTTGCCCTCTCACACTTGCCAGCTGAGCCGCTGTGGCTTCGTGAGCTCTATCCATTTCCCAGGCAGGAGCCAGCCTCTTTGCCCTATCATTTCCGCTGTGCCCTGGAGGAGTTGGGTCCCACCTTTGTCAAGCTGGGGCAGATATTGAGTACGCGCCCCGATGTGTTGCCGCCGGACTATATCGAGGAGTTGTCCAATCTGCAGGACAAAGTCCAGCCTCTCCCTTGGGATGTAATCGAGCCCGTGATCCGGGAAGAGCTGGACCGTCCTCTCAGCGAAGTGTTCGAGGAGATCCACACCGTGCCGCTTGCTTCGGCCTCGTTGGCCCAGGTACACATGGCACGGCTGGTGACCCGAGAGCGGGTGGTCTTGAAAGTGCAGCGACCACATATTCTCGGCACTCTCAAGACTGACCTGGAGATCATCCATGACATCGCGCGCTACGTTCAGAACCGCACCCCCTTAGGGCAGCTTTATGATTTGGTGGGTATCGCCGATGATTTCGCGGACACATTGAACAATGAGCTTGACTACCGTGTGGAGGGGCGCAATGCTGTTCGTTTTCGTGAGAATTTTCGGGATGAGCCAGCGATCCATATTCCACAGGTTTACTGGGCATATACGACCAAGCGCCTCCTGGTGATGGAGTACATTGAGGGCATCAAGATCGACGACATTGAGACCCTCGATCAGGCCGGGTTTGACCGGGATAAGATAGCACGCAACGCTGCACGGATGATTATTCAAGAGGTGCTCCTGGATGGTTTCTTTCATGCGGATCCCCATCCCGGGAATTTCATTGTGATGGAGGGCGAGGTCATCGGTGCAATGGATTTTGGCATTGTGGGTTTCCTGAGCCAGGCAGACCGGGTGAACCTTATCCGTCTCTACACCGCCGCAATTCAGAGGAACGCCAAGGGCGTGGCCGATGATTTGATCCACATTGGAGCGGCTCCCCCTGATGTGGATCGGCAAAGCCTGACCCGGGATATTGTGCGCTTGCTTCATCGCTATGAAGGAATGCCCCTGCAGGAGATCCGAATGCAGGATCTCATGGCGCAGATCAGGCCCCTTGCCTTTGAATACCGTCTGCGTCTCCCTACCAACCTCTGGTTGCTTGCCAAGACGCTGTCCATGATGGAGGGTATTGGGCTGAGGCTCTCACCCGGCTTTGACATCTTTGAGTTCTCCCGGCCTTACGTGGCACGCTTGATGGTTCAGGCGGTGTTGCCGAAGCGTACGTGGGGATCCGAGATCCTGCGGCGGGGCCTTGCCTGGGCAGATCTCTTAGACGAACTTCCTCATGCGGGGCGGCTGCTGATCGATCGTCTGGAGAAACGTGAGCCTATGCGCCTGGCGTTGGACCACGAGAGCCTGGCCTATCTGGATCGGCTCGCCACGCGTTTGGCGCTGAGCATGATTATTGCAGGTATGATCATTGGCTTGGCGTGGTTGATCCCGACGGTGTCGGCAGCCAGTTGGGTTGTCCAGGCGGTCGTGGGTATCAGTTTCTTGACTGCTCTCCTGCTGGGTGCGTGGTTTATCTGGTCCGTCATCAGACGCCGTTGACAAGTTACTGTCACTGTCCTCATTGTGCAGGTGCCCCTATGATCTCTGTCCCTCCTTTCCACGCCGAAACCTGGGGGCTAGACGGACGGGAGGATCACGGTGTTCATCACACGGTATGAGTGCCGCACGAGCGC
>CAZHBB010000015.1:41996-45399 GCA_964530185.1 uncultured Anaerolineales bacterium | reverse complement strand
GCCGCACGAGCGCTGCGTCGGGAGAGCTGTGAACAGCCCCGTACCCGTCGGTGGTTGCTCAAGCTATCCCCCATGTTACAATGCATGGTATGAACCCAGATGACCATCCACTTCTCCAAGGTCTCAATGCTCAGCAGTGCGTGGCTGTGACGACCTCTGTGGGGCCCGTTCTAGTCCTGGCAGGCCCAGGCTCGGGGAAGACCCGGGTGCTCACACATCGGGTGGCTTGGATGCTTGGTGAGTTGCAGATTCCACCCTGGCATGTCCTGGCCGTCACGTTTACCAACAAGGCAGCGCGGGAGATGCGTCACCGCCTGGAACACTTGCTGGGTGACGATTCGGCGCGCGCATTGACTTTAGGGACGTTCCATGCGACGTGTGCCCGCATTCTCCGACGTGAGGCGGACAGGCTGGGGCTGTCCAGCAACTATTTGATCTTCGACACCGATGATCAACTTGCTGTGATGAAGCAGGTAGTCGGTGAGATGGGGCTCGATGAGAAACGGTATCGACCGCATGCGCTACTGAACGCGGTCTCCAGTGCGAAGAATGAGCTGATTCGGGCCGCTGACTACCCGATCCGGACCTATCATGACGAGATTGTAGCGCGGGTCTATGAGCGGTATCAGGAGGTCCTCCGGAGAAATGACGGATTGGATTTTGATGATCTCTTGATGGAGACAGCGATGCTCTTTCAGTCTGAGCCGGCTGTGCTCGCTTACTATCGCGAGCGATTCCAGCACGTCCTGGTCGATGAGTTTCAGGACACCAACATGGCGCAATATGTGATTTTGCGTCTGTTGGCGCGTGAACACCGCAGCCTGTACGCGGTGGCTGATGAGGATCAATCGATCTACTCGTGGCGTGGGGCGGACTATCGGAACATATCCCGTCTACGACAGGATTTCCCTGAGCTGCAGGAGTTTCTCTTGGAGCAGAACTATCGCTCCACGCAGGTCATCCTGGACGGGGCGCAGGCCGTGATCGCACGCAATGCTGATCGTACGCCAAAGCGACTGTTCACCACGCGGCGCGGCGGCACTCCGATTGTGTTACGCGAGGCATACGACGAGCGTGAAGAGGCAGACTACGTGGCGAAGGAGATCGGGCGCCTTTTGCGGACTGGTTATGCCCCTGGAGATATCGCGATCATGTACCGCACGAACGCCCAATCCCGCGCACTCGAGGAGAGCCTGATTCGTTACAATATTCCCTATCGCCTGATTGGTGCGACGCGATTCTATGCCAGGAAGGAGATCAAGGATGTCCTGGCCTATCTTCGGGTCATTCAGAACCCTGACGATGACGTCAGTTTCTCCCGTATCGTGAACGTCCCGCCTCGCGGCATAGGACGACGCACGCTGGCTTTACTCAGTGAAGAAGCCCAACGCGAGAGGACCAGCCTCTCGAGGGCCTTGTTATCCCTTACAGCACAGGGGAGGCTGACTGGCCGGACATCGCGGAGCCTGACGGCCTTTGCAGAGATGCTCCAGAACTGGTTCCGCCTGCGCGAGGAGCTGAGCGTTGTCCAACTTATCGATCAGGTGATCGCGGATACAGGCTATGAATCATACACCAGGGACGGGAGCGAGCAGGGGGAAGCCCGTTGGGAAAACATCCTGGCTCTGCGCGCAGTCGTCGCTGAGTCTCCCTTGATTCAGTTGACCGATTTCCTGGAGGATGTCGCGTTGGTGGCCGATGTGGACATGTTGTCCGACGAGGTCGACGCGGTCACATTGCTCACACTGCACAGCGCCAAGGGACTGGAATATCCGATAGTTTTCCTTACCGGGTTGGAGGAGGGTGTGTTGCCCCACAGCCGGTCGATGGAATCACCTTCCCAGGTCGCTGAGGAGCGTCGCTTGCTCTATGTGGGCATGACTCGCGCCAAGGAACGCCTGTACCTCACCTATGCCTTTCGCAGGGGATGGCGCGCCTACGGGGACGGAGAACCTTCTGTACCCTCCAGGTTTCTGGAGGACATCCCTGATGAAGTTCTGTCGCGCCCTGCTGGCAGCGCATCGTTTTCACGCCCGCGCTGGAAAGCGCAGTCTTGGGGTGGTTCGCCGGGTTCATCTGCCGAGAAAAAAGTCAAGGCTGTACGGCGTTATCGCGCTGGACAGCGTGTGCATCATGCCTATTATGGGGACGGGATCGTTATTGAGAGCGCGTTGGAGGGCCGGGATGAGATGGTGACGGTCCTCTTTGGCAATGGCATCGGTGTCAAGACTCTGGTGAGTAGTATGGCTCCTATGGAGCCGCTACCCGATCATTGAGGTCTTTCGAGAGGCTGATTGAGACCAGATCAGGTGGATAATGCGCAGACGTGGTAGACGCTCCAGGGCTAGTCTTGCGGTGTTGAGCGGTGTGGCCTTGGTGCTTGCTTTTTGGCTCCTGCTCGTGTTGTGGGGATCCGTGGGATACGGGGCCAGCGCCGTTGTGGCCCACAGTGTTCTGCCGCAGGAAGAGAGGCCGGGGATATTTCGGGCGTTCGAACGTACCTCATGGCTCTATGCCGCTCAAGCGATTACGTGTTCGCTGGAGGTGACGACGACGGATAAGCCACCTCTGAACAACCACACCCTGGAGACGGCCGCTACCATTGCGAATTATACCGAGCAGGCGTTGGTGGTTGGGAACAAAGATGATTTGGTTCCTCCCTTCTCTGACTACTACCGGCTTGACAACGCCTCGCCCGGCACGCAGTACACGGTACAGGCCAAACCAGACT
The DNA here is from genome assembly GCA_964530185.1 of uncultured Anaerolineales bacterium. Taxonomy (GTDB): domain Bacteria; phylum Chloroflexota; class Anaerolineae; order B4-G1; family SLSP01; genus PWVB01. The sequence continues at coordinate 42,668 of CAZHBB010000015.1, read as the reverse complement.
GGACCACCAACTACAATCTGGGCATCATTGTCTACGACAGTGCTAAAGTCCCCATCATCACCGACACGAATACGTTCGACAATAACTACGCCAGTGTCTCTTTCGTGGCAGATAGTTACGGCCCCTACTTTTTCAAGGTCTTCCAGATCAGTGAGCAGTGCACTGGCCACACCTACAGTTTGATTCTGAGTGCAGTGACTCCCACCTCGACGGCAACGCCGACGGCTACCCCAACTCCTGAGTCTCCAGCCCCTACGCCTCAACCTACGTGGAGATCAGGCTTTGATCCCTATGAGCCAAACTATACCTGGGAGCTGGCAACGACGCTCGCGCCGGGCGTCAGCTATGTGATGAACTTTGTGCCGTGGGGTGGGGCGGAGGTGGATAACGATTTCCTGAAGATTCGGGTTAAGCCTGGCCTCCGACTGGTCTGTGAGACGTCTGATCTGGATCCGGGGGTCGATCCTCGGATCGAACTCTATAGCGGTCCGGGTAAACAGTATTTCGTCACAGCGAACGATGACGTCTCCCTCGGGAACTTCAACAGCCGGATCTCGTACTACGCCACGTTTGAGGGATATGTCTATCTCCTGGTCGGACAGGGTAACAGGATGGCGCCAGAGGACACGGTCAACAGCGATTACACGTTGACCTGTACTCTGACACCGGCCG
>CAZHBB010000015.1:9911-41896 GCA_964530185.1 uncultured Anaerolineales bacterium | reverse complement strand
CTGGGCGTAGATCGATTGGTGGATGCTTCCCGTCCGGAGATCAAGATCAGGATCCTTCCGGTTCAACTGCCGAACGCGATCCCATAGGATGACGGCGCTCATGTGGAGTGGTGATGACGGGTAAGCAGGTCAAGGATTACTACGCGATTCTGGGAGTCTCTCCGACCGCTACGCTGGCCGAGATCAGGGTGGCGTATCGAGAGCGGGCCCGTGCCTTCCACCCGGACCTCAATCCAAGCCCCGAGGCAGAGGCCCGTTTCCTGGAGATCAACGAAGCTTATGAGATCCTGGCGGATGCGACCAAGCGCAAGGCCTATGACTACTTTATCTCAGTGGCGCAACGGGAAGCATCTGGGTCAGGTGAGGAATCGGCAACGTCCCACGTGGTGACCACCCGGGTGCGGGGAGAAGGAGCACCTGGCGAAACGAGCGCCGTGGTTGTTCCCCCGAGCAAGTCCCCTCCGGGGGGAGGGAAACGACCTGCACCGCCCCCATGGGCTGTGCTGTTGATCGTGTTGGGCATCTGCATCATTGCCGCTGTTGCTGTTGGGGCCTCCCTGTCCCTGCGGCAGCCTCACCCATCAGGAGGGGCTGAGGCCGTTACGGTCAGTAAGTTGACCACTTTCACGTCCCCCCTTGTGGTTCCCGAGTCCCAGATCGTGTTGGAGGACGATGGGGTTCCCTTGCGTGTTGCCTCTCCTTCGCAATTGGAGATCGCAGGTCTGGTCTATCCCGTGGTAGCTGTGATACCGGAGGAGGGACATTGGCCTGTGCCGACCCAAGGTGAGAACCTGGCGGTATGGATCCATGGCACGGTCGTCAATTACGTCATAGGTCTGCCTTACAACCCCGGGACCCTGGCTGCACTCTCCGGTCTGTCTTCCCAGGATCGGTTGACCCTCACCCTGGACTCAGGCACAAAGCTCGTGTTTGGGTTGCCCGAGGTCGTGAGGATTGATCCGTCCGACGTCTCGCCAATGGCCCAGGATCGCCCCGGCATGACGTTGGCAGTGCTTGGGGGCGAGGAATCCACACGACTGCTGGTACATGCCCGCTACCTGCCGGAGGCGGGCAGCAAGCCAGGAGAGACCACGATCGCTGGCATCACCGTACGGGTTCTGGGAAGCGAGATCGTGGAGGACGTGCGACCCCTGGAGGTCGACTCATGGTATGTCGTGGTTGACTACCAGGTGACTAATACGACAAGTTCGGTTTTGCAGCCCCTGGCCTTCGATCTGGCACTTGAGGACAGCGATGGGTATCGTTACATCCTCAACGAGACTGCCACCGCATTGGGTACATACGGTAAGTTGGAGGTTGCTCTCGCGCCTGGAGAGACAGCTCGTGGGAGCGCGGGCTATGTCATCCCTGCCACGGCGCGTTTCCCCTTGATCTGGATCTTCCGCCCGGATCCTTCGCTCCCAGATCATATGCGGGTAGCCCTGGATCTCACGCTGCCCGCGGCAGCGGAGCCGCTGCCAGAGGTTGTGCTCCTCGATGCGTTCTGGGATTCAGCGCGTGCTGTCGTTGTGCTCTCGGGACAGGTGACCAACAATGGAGACTCGTTGGTTGGGATTGAGCGCGATCAGGTGAAACTGACTTCACCCGGTCAGGAATATGCCCTTGTGGCAGCGACTCCTCTTCTACCCTGGCGTGTCCAACCTGCGACGGTCCAGCAGTTTGAGCTGCAGTTCGAGGTCCCTACGCAGCCAGAAGCGGTCCTTCGGCTGAGCATTGCCGGGTTCGAGTTCGAGATCGAGTGAGATCACGGTCGAGCTAGGTGAGTATAGCCAACACACCAAATCGCCCTGTCCTGCCGTGCTCGGCACGATGGGAGTACCATTCCTCGGTGTGACAGGCCGTACACGTGTTGGACTCGCTGATGTCAGTGATCCCTGACATTCGAAGCTGCTCTCGGGCGGCAGCGGCGAGGTCTAGATGCCACTGACCCTTCTGTTGAGTAGCGACCCTCACCCTGGGGGGCAATGTGCGCTGGACCGCTGCGGCGACATCTGGGCCGACGATGTAGTGATCACGCCCGATAGCAGGGCCAATACCCGCCCACAGATCAGGGGGCCGAGAGCCGAAGTGCTTTGCCAAGGCATCCACTGTGGCTGGGATCACGCCCGCAACAAGCCCACGCCAACCGGCGTGGGCCAGCGCCACGACGTGGTGGCGTGGGTCGACCATAAGGATGGGAACGCAGTCAGCAAAGCGCAACAAGAGGGCAACGCCCACCTCCGCTGTGATCAGGGCATCGGTATCTGGAATAATGCGCCCACCATCGCCCCGGCCCACGACCCCGACGCGGGCTCCATGGACTTGGTAGGGACTGACCACCTGTGATGCTCGTAACCCGAGCGCCGCATAGATACGACGGTGGTTCTCGGAGACGGCCTCGGGGTCATCGCCGACGCTGCTTCCCAGGTTGAGCGATGAGAAGGGACCGTTGCTGACGCCTCCACGGCGGGTGAAAACGGCGTGAAGGAACCCACGTGCCACCTCAGGCCGCAGGTCGTCAAAGTGATACCAGACCGGACCGCTTTCCCTCTCAGGGATGCGGGAAAAGCCCATCAGCTCTCAGTTACAGGGCGGAGGACCCTCTTGAGGACCACCCCCAGCCATCCCGCGGCCCAGCCGGCGAGAAGGATGCCTGCCAACGCGATCTTCTGTCCGTCGACAATTGGCTTGACGCGGACTTCGCCCTCGTCGATTTCGATGTAGGCAATTGGCTGCGCTTTGGCGCCTACCCCGCCCTTGTTTTCGGCACAGGAAGCAGTAGCGCGGGTCTCCTGTGTGAGGTCAAACTTATAGCTGATCTCTACCACGGGGATCACGGTGCACGTGCCCACGGTCCTGGGCTTTCTAAACGTGGCGTTGACGTCGATCTTCTTTGTGAGTCCATCCAGGGACTCGGACAGGGTCTCAGATGTATCCATCGGTCTAATCTACCCCCCTTTGCATGAGTTGAGTCAGCCCGATGGCGACCACGCTGACCAGCGCGATGGCGGCTGCCATGAAGGCCATGACACTCAGGGTGTTGCTGGTCGTATTGGGGATCTCCATCCACTGGGTCTCCGTTGGGGTCTCGACTACGATAGAGATGGGACGCACACGTACCGCGCCGAACGTCCCTACGCGGGGTATGGCCCATTTGGTGGCGTTGACCAAGACGGAGGGAAGCAAGCGGTGCTTGCCTACAGTGATTGGATCAGCAGCTACGATGCGAATGTTCTGCTCCGGAAGTGTTGGAGTCATCTTCTGTGCTCCTCTCTCATGGCTTGGCGGAGTTTGACCGGCTCAACAGCCGGTCAAACTCTTACCTGTTATCGTTTTTTGTGGGACCGCGCCAACTCCATTTAGCCGCGTGGCCGTTCCGTCCTCTGAAGCCCTCTCGCTGCATGGCCTCCTCGATGAGTATACCCTGTCTCATGGGATGAAGTCAATCTGAGGGATCAGGGAAGCATAGTCCGCCACAGAGCCGTGATCCATGAAACAGTCGATGATTTTGCGGCCCAATGGGTCCAGGTCGTCGACGAGATATAGTTCGAGTTGCTTTTGGAAGAAATCATACAGGATGCGGGCCCCCGCATCGTATCCCTCGTTTCCCACTTCGGGTTGCGTGTTCACTTGCAGGAACCACCGGGACACGAACCGCCCCTCGACCTGGAGTTGATGTAGGGCATACCCGAGCAAGGCGCAGCGCGAGGGACGGATCTGCTCGGCCTTGAACCGCGCGGTCCCGCGGCGCGCCAGATATTCGCGCATGATCCACTCTGGCATGAAGCCGACGCGCCAGGCCCCTACGTACTGGTTGGGGCATAGGACATAGCGAGTGTTGAGATGTTCCCTGAACTGAGCGAGCAGCAGGTTGGCCTGGTCGACTCGCCGTCCCGTTGCAAAGGGCCAGTAGGACCCCACGCCTTCACTGCTCATGCCCTCCGAATCGGTGACGCTGGGATTAGCATGGCCACGAGGAGCAGCCAGTCTCCATAGCCACGCCAGGGCAGGTGGTAGAATATGGAAGAGCCCTATGATGCCATAGGTCGGGTGTTCCTCAGTGCAGGGCGGGGTGCGGACGCCAAAGCTCCGTATGTCGACCTCCACTGGCTCGTTGACGATATCGGGGAAGATACGCCGTGGGATCACCACTCTGGGGTTCGGACAAGGCCTGCCGGGCTCATCCTCGATGTGTTCCCAGATCAACGCACGGCTGCCCGGGACGGCATAGATGTTGAGGAACAGGAGGGGGACGGGGGGCTCTGCTGTCAGCCGCTCCAGGTGTACGTCGGTCCCGTAGTGGTCGATGTGATTGACTCTCAGGAACCATGCGTCCTCGGCGTCAGTGATTACAAGCTTACCTGAATCGTTCTGCAGGGAGGAATGGCACAGTGCCATGTCATCAGCGACCGGCTGGAGTTGGCAGGAGCGCGGGATCTCCAGGTAGCGACGTTCTCCCGTAATCAGGTTCTCACCCAGCAGCAGGGTCCCGTCGTCCTCTCTATGTGCATGTTCCAGCATCTCACTCTTGCCACCGCCGCTGGCTGCTTCGTGCATGATGGTCGTGACGTTGTCGTACGGTGTGACAATGCGAACCGCGGAGCAGTGTGCCGTCACCCATCCCTCACGCTCTCCTTGTGTCAACAACATGCCGTAGACGCCCTTTTTGGCGCTAGGGCCGGGGTAGAGGTTGTAGGCAAACATCTCATGCAGATGATCCAGGCGATTGTGGACCACGACTTGTTTGCCGTGGAAGTGGGTGTGCCGAAACACGGGCGCCACGTAGATGATGGATTGAGGGTTGAAGTCGGGGGGCAAATCCTTTTCGTGGATGATGCCCTGCAGCAGCGCCAGGCCAAGCGCGAAGAAGCCTGCGTTGGCTGGTACGATGGCGATGGAGTCCATCCCCATGCCTGGCTGTCCTGCAACGTAGGCAAACATCGCAAGGGGAACCGACGCCATCCACTCAAAAGTCTCCTGACGGATGGATTCGAAGTCGATGCCGAAGCGTTCTTTGAATGTGGGCTTGTCGGTGGGCTTGTCATCCGCAATGACAAGACAATCCGGGTCTCGGCGCCGCATGTAGGGTTCTGGGTAATTCACCGAAACACCGTTGCGTACCCGGGCCACGATGGCCTCTACGATCTCACCGTTACCTGGCACGTCGTAGGTCACCTCAAAGTGGTTGCTTCCCAGGCCACCGCACGCCAGGTTTATCAGTTCAGCCACTGTGTTGGCTACGATCACCTGCGGGCTCCGCGCCAGGATGTCGGCGGCCTCTTGCGGCAGATGGTATTTTTCCCAGCTCATTGCACGTCTCCTCCTTAACTCCAAGGTCACATCTGTTGCGCTTGTCACACACTCGTCAGAACGCTCTGTCGATCGACAGATCCTCCTGACGCCCCCCACGATTTTCCGATATCCGTTGCTTCTGCAACATCAGAAGGCGGCGCCTCCTCTTTTGCGCCGCCTTCTGATCTGTACAGGGTATTCAATCTATGGTGTCAGTGGCGGCGCCTCGCGCTGGAGAACCTTCCACAATCGCTCCGGAGTCACTGGCGTTTTATGCATCATGACACCCGTGGCATCGTAGATAGCATTGAGCACGGCTGGTGCCACCCCGTTGACCACAATCTCGGCTACCGATTTCGCACCTACAGGATGAGACGGCTCAAAGGTGGTGTAGAAGAGAGTCGTCATCGGTGGTGTCTCGTCGGCCCGGAAGACGCGATAGTCATCCAACCGCGGATTCACGGTCCGCCCTTGGGCATCGTAGACAAGCTCCTCCGTCAGTGCGTACCCAAGTGCCTGATGCATGCCTCCCTCAGCCTGGCCACTGGCCGTCAGCGGGTTGATGACCTGACCCGAATCCAGTGCAATAAGCAGATGATCCACCCGGGTCTGTCCAGTCTCGATATCCACGGTCACCTCTGCGAACTGCGCGGCGAACGGAGGAGGACTGACAGGACTGACAAAAGAGCCCAATCCCATGATCTGATGTTGATTGTGGGTGTGCAGGCTATAGAGTGCAACCTCACGGAATGTGAGGCTGGTTTCCTCGTCCTGCCACACTTTGCCATCTCGTAGGGTAAAGTCTTGGGGCTCCCCTCCCATCATCTCGGCTGCAACTTCCTTGATCTGCTGGGCGACCTGAGATGCAGCCCGCGCCACAGCACCACCGCTCACGTAGGTGGTGCTCGAGGCGTAGGCCCCCTTGTCGAAGGGGGTAAGGTCGGTGTCTGAGGAGCGAATGATGAAGTCATCAAGGCTGCAACCCAGGATCTCCGCTGCGATCTGCCCCAACACAGTATCCGAACCGGTTCCTAGGTCTGTGGCACCCATCAGGAGGTTGAATGATCCATCGTCGTTCATCTTGATCAGGGCCGATGCCATATCCAGATTGGGGATCCCAGAGCCCTGCATCAGGAACGCGACGCCGATGCCGCGGCGCAGGTAGGGATACCCTGGGACGATATGCCACTCAGGATTGCCGTACTTGTCGTACCAGCCAATCGCGGCGGCCCCCTGGAGTGCAGCTTCTCGCAGGGCGTTGGTTTCAATCATCTCGCCATGTGCCTCGCGTCCCTCACTCCAGGCTTTGCTCATGATGTTCTCGGTATGAGGAGCGATGATGTTCTTGAGCCTAAACTCGAGGGGATCCCACCCCAGTTCGCGTGCCGCTTGCGTGATCAGGGTCTCGGTGGCCACGACCCCTTGTGTGACGCCATACCCTCGATAGGCCCCGGCGCGGGGCAGCGTTGTATAATAGGTCTCTCCCCAAAACCGCACGTGTGGCGTGTTGTAGAGGGGAAGGGTCTTATGGCCTGTGTTGCCCAATACAGTCAGCCCATGTCCCCCGTAGGCACCTGTGTCACTCAGCGCACGGAGGTCCTGGGCAATCATTGTGCCGTCGCTCTGCACACCGATGCGATAGGTAACACGCATAGGGTGGCGTGTGGTCGTATAGATGAATTGTTCCTCGCGGGTCAGTGCCAAGAGCACAGGCTTTCCCGTTGCGATGGTGAGATGAGCTGGAATATCCTCGTAAATCTCCTGCTTGTTACCGAAGGCAGCTCCGATCCTCGGTTTGATGACCCGGATCTGCCTCTCGGTGAGGCCCAAAACCGGTGCCAGGATGCGTCGCACGTGGAACGGCACCTGCGTCGAGCTCAGGATGACGAGTCGGTCGTCCTCGTCCCAATAGGTGAGAGCAACCCAGGGCTCCAGAGGCACATGTTTCATTTTTTGGGTCTCGACCTGGGTCTCAAAGACGTAATCTGCACGCTCCAGTGCCTCATCCACGTCGCCGATATCGATGCGTACGCGGGCGACCAGGTTGCGCTGTGGGTCGCTCTCACCGAAGTTCACGTAATCGGGCTCGTCGTGAATGACAGGGGCATCCTCTGCCATTGCTTGGTCAAGGCCGAGCACCGGGGGAAGCACCTCGTAGTCCACCCGAATCAGTGACAGCGCCTCCTCTGCGATCTCCGGTGTCTCTGCTGCAACTGCCGCGACGCGATCGCCGACGTAACGCACTTTGTTGTCAAAGCTGACGTAGTCCAAAGGGCCGGGGATGGGATAGGATTGCCCGGCGGTGGAGAAGGGAACTCGGGGTACGTTCTTGTAACATAGTACTGCGTGCACGCCTGGTAACGCCTCTGCGGCGCTTGTATCAATCTCTTTGATGTAAGCATGGGCATGAGGGCTGTGGAGGATCTTAGCGTAGAGCATGCCCGGACGCTCGAAGTCCGCTGCAAATGCCGGTTTACCCTGTGCCAACTTTGGTGCATCCACCTTTGGCAGAGGCTTACTGACCACTGAGAAGGTCGGTGTCGCAGCCGAGGTGAATATCTTGGGCTGTACGTTCGATCTTGTGTCCGTCCGGTCAACCGCTCCCTGTGCGGCAAGTGGCCCTGCGGTCTTCCCTTCGATGGGTTCGGGGGGCTCACCGCGCATGTAGGCCGCTGCACGCAGGATGGCCTGCACGGGTTTGGCGTAGCCAGTCTCCCGGGAGATAATCCCACTGATAGCGTCGCGGACCTCGGACTCTGTGGGATTGAGATTTCTGTCGAGTAAGGCTTTGCCGGCGAGGATCAGAGCTGGGGTGTCATAGCCGCTCTGGATAGCGCCGGTCTCAATGAACGCGCGTTGAAGGGGATGCCAGGCATCCGAAGCTTTCCATCCTGGAGAGTGACGTTTGCTGAGGCCCTCGACGGTGAGTATCTCGGCCCCATCGACCTGGGCAGCCAGAAGGACAGCGCTGTCGATGGGGCGACCGTTGACCAGAACCGTGCTGTAGCCAGTGGTTCCGTCTTCGCTGCCAAATTTCACGCTCCAGATTCCACTACGCCGCAGGAGATCGAAGAGCGTCTCTCCGGGAACGACGTCGAACTGACGCCGCTCGCCATTTAGGACTACGGTTATGAGCATTAAGGGCCCCACATTCAGCATATTCCTACATCCGCTTTATTGTACTCAGTTTGAGGGGCCTGTCAAAGGTTGACTTTCAGGCTAATCGTGCACTGTTGGATCCGCATATTGCTTTGGTGTTCTCTGGGTTTATAATGCCCATGGTTTGTGGTAAGTTAATGCCGGTTTCGGCTTTATTTTGAGGAGGATCGGAACGGATGAAGTTGTCGCGGATGCTGGTATTTCTGGTAATCGTGGTTTCTATTGGATCCTCCTGTGCGTTTCCTACCACCCAGGCGACCCGGGAGAGCGGAGGTGTGGACTCTGGACAGGAACCGCCTGCGTCCGTCCAGGACTCTCCTACACCGATTCCGTCACCTTCTCCCACACCAGAGCCCCTGGCGGCTTTGGTCAATGGGCAGACTATCACCCTTGCGGAGTTTGAACGTCAGGTTGAGCGCTATAAGGCCTCGATGGTGGCGGCGGGGCAGGATCCTAGCACACCAGAGGGACAAAAGGCCCTGACTGAGGGCAGACAGTGGGTGCTGGATCTGATGATCGATCAGGTTTTGATCGAGCAGGCTGCAGCACATCAGGGCGTGACGGTATCGCCAGAGGAAGTGGATCAAACCCTCTCCGCGTTGCGGGATGAGATCGGCAATGAAACATTCAATGACTGGCTTGAACGCGAGGGAATGACCCTCGACGAGATGCGGGCCAAGTTGAGGGCTGATCTGCTGGCTACTAAGATGGCGAATCTGATCGCGGAACAGGTGCCGACTCACGCTGAACACGTGCACGCGCGCCATATCCTCGTCGGAACCGAAGAGGAAGCGCGGCGTCTGCTGGGTCAGCTCCAGGCTGGAGCGGAGTTCGCCGCATTGGCCCGGAAGTACTCACAGGATAGCAGCACACGGGACTTGGGAGGTGATCTTGGGGTGTTCCCGCGGGGTGTGTTGACCTCCAAGGAGGTGGAAGCCGCGGCCTTTTCGCTTCAGCCAGGCCAGGTCAGCGATGTGATCCCCAGTGAGCTTGGCTACCACATTGTGCAGGTGGTCGAGCGCATCCCCGATCAGGAGATCTCACCCGACACGTTGCGTTTCCTGCGCGACCAGGCGGTCCGACAATGGCTGGAGGAGCTCCGTGCCTCTGCCGACATTCAGGTGTTCGTGCACCCGTGAAAGGTTCAAGGAGGTCAGCATGGCGAAGCAGAGCCGCCTTTTCAACGTACTGAGTCTGGTGATGTTGGGGCTCACGTTTCTCCTTATCGTCTGGTATGCGTTGATTGCGCTCTGGCCCTATTCGTCGTTGAATCCTTTCCCACCTGAGCCGGGGGCGTTCCTGGTGGCTACCCCGACGCCAATGTCGACCCCTACGCGGACCCCAGTCCCCACCTGGACCCCGACGAACACGCCCACGATCACGCCAACACCGCCGCCCACCTTCACGCCAACGATTACTCCCACACCGGAACCAACCACGCCGCCGCCGACACCGGAGCCCACTGCCACACCAACGCCAAGGGTGACCCGTTCGCCTTACCCGTTTACGTATGAGATCTCTTACGAGACGCCCTACTATGGGTGTGCATGGACGGGGGTGGCGGGCACTGTGGAAGATATCGATGGCAATCCGTTGATGGGCTATCCTATCCACGTCTGGGGTGGTGGGATTGACACGGTGGTCTATTCTGGGAGCAAGACCCTCTATGGCGACTCCGGGTGGGAGCAGTTCTTCAATAATGCCCCAATGGAGGTGCGAGGGGTGTTCCGGGTGCAGATCCACGCCAAGGATGATCCGCGTCACCCACCTATCTCCGAGGAGATCATCCTGAACTTCCCGGGATATTGCTCCTCCTCGTTGGCGCGGATTACTTTTATCAAGAATCACTAAGCTCAGTGGTCCAAGGCAACACGCAGCCAGAAGGACGCGAGGCTCCCCGAATCAGGGCGGGGGGGACGCTCTATGTAGTGGGAACTCCGATTGGGAACCTGGAGGACGTGACGCTGCGGGCGTTGCGAATCCTTCGGGAGGTCGACCTGATTGCCGCTGAGGACACGCGGAGAGCACGTGTGCTCCTGAAACACTATGGAATCACCACCTCGGTGACCTCCTACTATGATGCTAACGAGCGTCAGAAGTTGGGGAGGATCCTGGCGGCTTTGGAAGAGGGGGATGTTGCGCTCATCTCAGAGGCTGGCATGCCTGGCATTTCGGATCCTGGCTATGTCTTACTACGCGCTGCGATTGAGCGGGGTATCCCAGTAGTGCCCATCCCTGGGCCTTCCGCCCATACAGCGGCACTGGTCGTGTCAGGGCTGCCGACGGATCGCTTTCTGTTTGTGGGATTCCTGCCGCGCAAACGACCGGAGGTTGCCCTTGAGCCATTGGCTGAGCTCCCGTTTACCCTGGTCTTCTACGAGGCGCCTCACCGACTCATCCATACTCTGCAGGCTATGTTGATGGTGTTGGGGGATCGGGAGTTGGCCCTTTGCCGCGAATTGACGAAAGTGCATGAAGAAGTATGGCGGGGACATATTGCGCAGGCGTTGACCTGGTTGGAGGCTCATCCTCCTCGGGGTGAGTATACCCTGGTGGTGGCTGGCGCTACGGAAAATAGTTCGCGTTGGGACGAGTCCCACGTACGTGAGGCTCTCTCTGAGGCCCTGTCTCAGGGTATGTCACCCTCTCAAGCAGCGCGATATGTCGCCAAGCTGGCGAAATGGCCTCGGCAGGCCGTTTATGCGCTGATGCTCGAGTCCTCGTAGCTCAGGCTGGGGGCTTTACCCTGTTCGCGGAGCATCTGAAAGCGCTTGCGGGCCTCTATCCGATCCCGGTGCAATTGCTCGGTTAGCGCCGCGACAGATGTGAACTTGCGTTCGGGACGTAACCATGCCAGGAACTCGAGGCGCAGCGTGCACTGGTAGAGATCGCCATCGAAGTCCAGAAGATGGGCCTCCACCTTGGGAGAGCCGTTGTCGAAGGTGGGGCGTTTTCCCACGTTGACGATCGCATCGAGGGCCTGATCGCACAGACGGACCCGACAGAGATAGACACCATAGCGTGGAAGAAGGCGTTCGCGGGGTACCGCGATGTTGGCAGTGGGAAACCCCAGAGTTCTGCCACGTCTGTTTCCCTCCTCTACGATTCCGCTCAGGCGATAGGGGTAGCCAAGGCATCCGTTGGCCTCATCGATGCGTCCCTCTCTTAGGGCGGCGCGGATACGGCTGCTGCGGACGGGCTTACCTTGCCATGTGATGACCTCATTGTGAATGTGGAGATCAAAGCCGTAATGGTGGCTGGCTCTATGCAGGAGTTCCGCATCCCCCTCCCGGTTTCGGCCTAGTTTGAAGTCTGGGCCGATCCACAGTGCCTTGATCCCAAGATGGGTGGCCAGTTGTCGGATGAACATCTCAGCCGGCATGTTGCGCACCGTCTCGTCGAAAGGCAACGCGATGAGGCCTACGACGCCGAGAGATTCGATGAGTTCGGCCCGTTCCTCAAGCGTGGAGAGCAGCTTGTACTCATCTGGCATGAGCACCTGCCCTGGAAGTGGGTCGAAAGTGATCACGAGCGGCTTCAGGCCGGTCTCCTGCGCCTGGGCAACCATGCGGCGAATGAGCGCCTGATGTCCGCGATGAACACCGTCAAAACTACCGATGGTAATGGCAGTGTCTCTCGTATCCGGGCTATGTGCAAAATCTCGTCGAATCCACATGGCCATGTCTATTCAATTATACCGCACTGACGGCAGGGTATGCGCGGTGCTGTGTATGCTGCCTGAGCCTGGTTTTTTCGTCTTTGCCTTGTGAAGCCATTGTCAAAGGCTTTATCAGGGTTTCTTGCTTTGTTGGTGCAGCATTTCCATTGACAACAAGAAGGCCTATCTTAGAATGCACGGAGCTGACTCCAGGGTGAGGCAACGCAGAGAGAGCGCCCACGCTGGTCCTAAGGAGACAAAATGGAAGACAATGGACATTACCTGATGGCCGAGGCTGTGCGAGAGGCCTACCGACGTGGGGAGGAGGATGAAGCCCTGGAACCTCTCGTGCGGGTCGATGCTCTGGGAAGACCTATAGGGCGTATTCAAGATGGGGACTATGTGATCTTCTATGACCTTCGGGGAGAGCGGGAGATTGAGCTTACCAGTGCTTTTGTGGCAGAGGAGTTTCCGTATTTCCAACGTCGGGCGATGAAGGTCCACTTTGTCACGATGATCGAGTATGCGCGGGATCTGCCGGTGAGAGTCGCCTTTCCACCGATGGGTGAGATCCGGGATACGCTGGGCGAAGTTGTCAGCCGACATGGGCTGCATCAGGTGAAGATCACGGAATCTGAGAAAGCGATCCATGTGGGCTATTTCCTCAACGGTAAACGTGAGGAGCCGTTTCCTGGGGAACGCAGAGTGGTTGTGCCCTCACCTGAGGTGTCAGACTATGCACAGACACCAGAGATGGCTGCGACGCAGGTGGCACAGGCGACGATCCAGGCACTGGCGGGCGGGGATGCCGACCTGATAGTGGTCAATTTCGTCAACGTGGACGTGGTAGGACATATTGAGAACCATGCAGCTGTGCTGAAAGCGGTCGAGACAGTGGATCGGTGTATTGGGCAAGTGGTGGAAGCCGCATGCACCAAGGGGTTCACCACCCTGGTGACTGCGGACCATGGGACGGTGGAACGCTGGTTGTATCCAGATGGGACGGTGGATACCGGACACACCGATAGCCTGGTACCTTTCGTGGTGGCAGATCCGAAACTGCAGCAGGTCTCGTTGGCGTCTGATGGCGCCTTGACTGACGTGGCGCCGACGATCTTGCATCTCCTTGGCCTGCCCAAACCCGTGGCTATGACTGGGCATACTCTGTTACCCTCTTCGCTGCCTGATGAGCGGCGCAAGGTGCTGTTGGTGATTGCCGATGGCTGGGGGGTGCGGGATGATGCTTATGGCAATCTCATTCAGGAGGCCAACACCCCTGTGATGGATGCATTGCAGCAACAGTGGCCCTCCACACGTCTGAGGGCAGCAGGCCCTGCCGTCGGTATGCCCGAGGGGACCGTGGGGAATTCCGAGGCGGGCCATATGCACATAGGCGCCGGTCGCCGTATCCTGGCGGATCGAGTGCGTGTAAATGAGGCTATCGCGGATGGCTCTTTCTTCGAGAATGAGGCGTTTCTCTGGGCCATGCGCGGGGCCAAGAGGGATGGGAAACGCCTTCACCTGTTGGGCATTGTCTCGTTCTACAGCTCCCACGGCTCTGTGGAGCACCTGAACGCTTTGCTGAAGATGGCGTCCCTCCAAGAGGTGCCTGAGGTTTATCACCATGCGATGTTGGGCCGGCGCGGGGAACGGGCAGGCAGCGGGGCGCACTACATTGAAGGGGTGGAGCGTGAGATGGCACGCTTGGGAGTCGGCGTAGAGGTCTCCGTCATTGGGAGGTTCTGGAGCTTGGACCGCGAGGGAAACTGGGATCGCATCGAGAAGACCTACCGCTGGCTTGTGGAGGGGTCGGGGCGCCCGGTTAGAGACCCCAATTGGGGGCGCTAGAGTCAGCGACGGCGGAACAGTGCGGCACTGTATCCCTTCTTACGTTTTCGTTTCACCAGTTGTAGATAGCTACTGACGGCCTTGGCTCGCTCCAGGCGAGTCAGGGCCGTTGAACTGCCGCCGATCAGCACATAGCTCCCAGGGGATAGGTGCGTGAGCGCCGCAACGAAGGTCTGTTCAAGTGCCTGGGCGCCGTCTTCCTCTTGCAGCACGCCGATCAGTCCATCTATGGCCGTGTCTGGAGGTGCAAGGGCGACCTGATGATGTGGGATACTCGCGATGCTGGAGCAGTTCAATGCCTGTAGATTGAGTAGTGTCGTGCGGAGGGCAAGCAGGTCACGGTCCACGACGTGTATGACTGCAGGGGAGAGCATCCGAGCCCCGGCGAGAGCAAGATACCCCTGTCCGGCATTGAAGACCCCAAGCACCTTGGGGCGTGGCTGGATTGCCGGGAGCAGAGTGAGTGCCAAGGCGGTAGAATAGGCCAAGGTGTCAAACTCTCGCAGACCTGTGTTGACGTGAAGGGTCAGTCGGGTGCCGTCGAGCTCGATCTCGGTTGCCCCCCGCAGGTAGATGCCCCGTTCAAAGCCCCTCTGGTAGGGCGTGGTGGTGGGACTGTCGGGCAAGCGATAGTGAAAGACGGTGTGGGCTGCAAAGGCTCGTTTCAGGAGGATCTCTGCCTGCCCTTCGCTGAGGGCCAGTTCGACCATCGGTGTCAGAGGCTTGACGACTACTACCGCCACCATGCCTGCCGGTGAGAGGAAATGACGGGCGTCGAGGAGTAGAGAGGTGATGACCTTCTCCCCGGCTTTGCCAGGGATGTTGCTGATGATCAACTCGTAGTCGTTGTCCGCAATATCATCGTAACCCAGGCTTGGGTAGACCTGGATGTTGGAGATCTGGTTGCGTTGTGCGTTGTGTCGGGTTAATGCAAGAGCCAGGGCGTCACGATCCACCAGATGGGTTTCCGCATGGGGGTAGACCTTGGCGAGTCCAAGTCCCAGGGGGCCGTAGCCACACCCCAGGTCCAGGATCTTCTGTGGGGCTCTCCTCTCGGCTGCGAGGACAGTCGTCAGGAGGTGCTGAGTGCCTGTGTCGACCTGATGGCTGCTGAAGACGCTCTGCGCCGTGGCCAGTTCGAGTGTATGTCCCGCTATGGTAAGGTGAACTGTCTTTTTTGGGAATGGCTCGATCATCGAAGGCCCCTCTCCCTTCTCTCCGATGGGGTCTCATGGCATGGTGGCAGGACGACTTTGGGTCTGTACGTGTGCGCTTCAAGGCGCATGAGGACCGCGAGGAGACAGCCTTGGAGATCAACGCCTTGCACCAGCGGAGCATCGGCATCGGCGATGGTGATGACCTGTCCGTGCCGGACTTTGCGGGTTTGATCGGCCGAGAGCACGGCGACCGGCATGTGGGGCAATGCAGCTGATGGGGGAAGCAGGGCCTCCCGCAAGCGTCCTGCGCGTTGCAGTTCCTCCAGCTCGTCAAGTGTATGGCTGTGGTCAAGGGTGAAAGGACCGCTTACGGTACGGCGCAATGCGGTGAGATGGGCCCCACAACCCAGGAGCTCTCCCAGGTCATGAGCCAGGCTGCGGATATAGGTGCCGGGCGAACATCGAATGCGGATGGCTAGATCTGGAGGATCCCACTTCAAGATTTCGATCTCCTCAATCGTTACCCGACGGGGCTTGCGTTCGACGTACTCACCACGTCGGGCGATCTCGTAGAGCCTTCGTCCATTGACCCTGATGGCTGCGTACATCGGAGGGATCTGCATGATCTCTCCGCGGAATGTGGCCAGGGTCCGCCGGAGGAGGTCGACGTTGACGTCGACCAAGCCCTCACTGGTGATTTCCCCCTCGGCGTCATAGGTGGTCGTGGAGACGCCAAGTCGTATGGTGGCCTGATACTCCTTAGGTCCTTTCATGGCGAACTGTGCCAGTCTGGTGGCTGGCCCAACCAGCAACACCAGGACTCCAGTCGCCATTGGATCAAGAGTGCCTGTGTGGCCGATGCGCCGGACCCCGGTAAGGCGCCGTGCCACATCCACAACATCGTGGGAAGTCAGGCCACTCGGCTTATCAACAACCAGGATCCCGATCATTGGCTGCTTGACGGAGACGATCCAACACCAGAGGGACGATGCGCTCCAGAGGGCCCTCAAGGGTGCATCCGGCGGCCTGGCGATGACCGCCGCCGCCCAGGGCGTAGGCCACCTCAGCCACACTGTACCCAGGCCGCGCGCGCATACTTACCTTGACCGTACCGTCGCGCATTTCGATGAAGGCAGCGACAATCTCGGCTTCGGCCAGGTGGCTCAGCAGATTCCCCAGGTTGAGGTCGTCATGGTCCAAAATCCCCAACTTCTCCTTGGCCTCCAGGGGAATGTCTGTCCAACCAATCTTGCCCTCTAGCTTCAGTCGGCTCAGAGCGACGCCCCAGGCGCGCATTTGGCGGTAGGGCACAGCGTCCAACGTACGCTGCATAATGCGCTGATAATCCCCGCCTGCCTCGATAAGTTTGCTCACGACGTTCAACACGTGTGGCGTCGTGGTGCCTGTTCTCAGCCCTCGGGTGTCGGTTAGCACGCCCACCAGTAAACACGTGGCGATGTCAGGGGTGATGGGAGCGCCTAAGGCCTCGATGACAGTCATCATGGGAATGGCCGTGGCCGCGGCTTGAGGCATAACCAGGTTTACATCCCCGAAAGCCTCATTGGTCTCGTGATGATCTATGACGAGTAGTGGTACACGCCCGGCCCAGGTTGGTTTGTAGATGCCCCCTGTCCGCTTCAAGTCACTCATGTCAATGGCTACAACGAGATCGATGTCCGCATCCTCAGGGACCTCTCTGACAAAGGCCTCTGTACCCGGCAGATAGTCCAGGTTGCCTGGCAGCGGATGGACGCAGGCGACGGTCGGCTGTTTGCCCAACTCGAGAAGGGCCAGCCTCAGCGCCAGGGTAGATCCGATGGTATCGCCGTCTGGGCGCGGATGTGCGATTAGGAGAGGGTGCTCACTCCTCTGAAGCAGGGAGATCGTCTGTGTCAGGAGTGGCTGTGGTATCTGGTCCATAGCTTTGTGCCTCGTGTTGAAATTGATGGAGGAGTGCGTCGATCCGTTCCCCGTGGGCCAGGGAGGGATCGTAAATGAAGATGAGCTGTGGGATGTTGCGCAGGCGAAGCGTAGGGGCTAACTTGCTGCGCAGCCAGCCCGCAGCGTGATTCAGAGCGGCCTGGGTCTCAGCGATCTCCTCTGGTGTCCCGATGATGCTGAAGTACACTTCTGCCCGCGTCGTATCACGGTTGACGCTCACATCGGTGATGGTGACCGCGCTGAAACGCGGGTCATTGCTCTCTTCCAGCAGCAACTCCGCGATCTTTCGCTGAAGCAACTGGTTCACACGACGTAAGTATTTCTTTCCCATTTCTCCTCCTCAAGTGACGCTGCCTTCCAGGCAGCATGGTTTCCCATCACTCTAGGTCTTCGAGGGCTCAACGCGCTTCATCTGGTAGAACACCAGACGATCGCCCACCTCTACACCGTCGAAGCCGGCGATCTTCAGACCGCATTCGTAGTTCTGGCGAACCTCACGCACGTCCTCTGTGAACCTCTTGAGCGAATCGATCTCGCCATCGTACAGCTTCTCCTCCCCCCGGTAAACTCTTACCCGGGCGTTTCGACGCGCCACGCCTTTGGTCACGTAGCATCCGGCGATCCGTCCTATGTTGGAGATATCGAAGACCTGACGGACTTCCGCCTCACCAATCACTACTTCCTCGAAAGTGGGCTCCAAGAGACCTTGAAGCGCTTTCTCCACCTCATCAACCAACTCGTAGATGATGTCATAAATGCGGATCTCCAGGCCCTCCATCTCCGCCACTCGACGAGCTGCGGTATCTGCGCTGACGCGGAATCCCAGCACGATGGCGTTGGAGGCCAGTGCCAGGTTGACGTCGGACTCTGAGATGTTCCCTGCTGCAGCATGGATGACATTGACCTTGAGCCCATCGGTATTCAGACGCTCGATGCTTGTGACGATGGGTTCAATGGAGCCCTGGACATCGGTCTTCAGAACTACGTTGAGTTCCTTGGCCTCGCCCTCACGAATGGCCGATGCGAAGTCGTCGAGGGACCGTAGTTTGGTCCGTGATAGCGTGCGTTTTCTGGCCTCTTCTTGCCGTTTCTCGGCGATTGCGCGTGCAGTTCGCTCATCTTGAACCACCTGTAACATGTCACCCGCCTCGGGGACATCGTGGAGGCCCACCACAACGGTAGGGGTCGCAGGCGGAGCGGTCCTGTGGCGGATACCATTTTCGTCTTCCAGCACACGCACCTTGCCCCAGGTCTTGCCCACGACTACTACATCGCCTGTCTTGAGTGTGCCGTTCTGAACCAGGACTGTGGCCAACGGGCCACGGCGCTTGTCAAGCCGACCCTCGAGAACTGTACCAATAGCGGGACGGTTGGGGTTCGCTTTCACGCCCACATCGTCAGCCACGAGCAAAATGGCCTCCAGAAGGTCATCCAGACCGATCTTCATCTTCGCTGAGACGGGGATCACCATAGTGTCTCCCCCCCAGTCATCAGGTACCAGCCCGTGGTCCGCGAGCTGTTGTTTGACCATCTCGGGTCGGGCGTTGGGTTTGTCGATCTTGTTCAGTGCCACGATGATGGGCACGTGGGCTGCCCTGGCGTGGTTGATGGCTTCCACTGTCTGGGGCATGACACCGTCATCGGCCGCTACGACCAACACGGCGATGTCCGTGATATGGGCGCCACGGGCACGCATGGCTGTGAAGGCCTCATGGCCCGGCGTGTCGAGGAATGTGATGCGGCGGCCATTGTGCTTGATCTGATAGGCCCCGATATGCTGTGTGATGCCGCCGCTTTCACCACCCACCACATTGGTGTGTCGAATGGCATCCAGCAGCGACGTTTTCCCATGGTCGACGTGGCCCAGGACAGTGACAACGGGAGGTCTAGAGACCAGGTCCTCTGGCTTCTCGTCGGCCAGCAGGACCTGCCAGGCAGAGAGTTCAGTATCTTTTTCTTCCTCAAGCTCGGCAAAAGGCTGTTTGGCTTCGTAGCCGAATTCAGCGGCAATAATGGCAGCCGTGTCGAAGTCGATCTGCTGGTTGATGCTTGCCAATACGCCGTTGCTCATCAGGGACTTAATGACAGCAATGGGTGTTTCTCCGAGTAGCTCTGCCAGATCTCGGACTGTAATGATCTCTGGGATCGTGATCTCTTTCTCCGCCATAGTGCCTCCTTGTGTATTCCTATCAAAGTTGGGCAGCCGTGCTCTATTCGTGTCCCCGCGGGGGCACATTACCCGGCCCTGCCTCCGGCGTCATCGATGCGTCGCTGCCCGGCTTATGCTCGGGCAAGTCCTCTGCGTAGTGCTGCAGTCTGGCCTTGGATTCCGCAGACAGATGCGTCCGCAGCGCCCGGTCCAGGATCCCACGCTTCAGAGCGCGCTCCCAGCAACTGCGCTTGCGGCAAAGGTACGCGCCCCGGCCATTCCGTTTGCCAGTCTCATCGACGACAACCTCACCCTCTGCGATCAGAACAAGCCGGATCAGCTCCCGTTTGGGGGAGGTCTCTCGGCAGGCCACGCATGTTCGCAGCGGGACGTGCTTCTGCTTCGATCTCCTACGGCCCATATCTCATTGTGCTCCCACGAAAAAGAGCGGAACGCCGGTTCTCCTGGCGCCCCGCTCTCACACGAATCAAGCCCGTGGAAATTACATATGCTTAGAACAGACTACGGTTTGATCTCAGCATTTCCCCGGTGTCCTGATGGCGGATAAAGACAGCGTCAGGAGAGTGAACATCTCTCTTTGCCTAGTAATCGTCCTCGAACTCGCCCCACTCGTCCTTGTTGCGGCGCCGGTGTCTGTGCATGACGATTGTCTGGCCTGTGGCATCGTCATAGAGTACAGTACGGCGGCGCTTCCGACGTTTCTTCTTCTTGGATGTGAGGCTCGTCTCCTCCAGTTCGGGTTCCTCCTCAAAGGTCTCGTCCAGAAGGACTTCCTCTATCTGCGGCTCGGCCAGCAGGACCGCTGCATCAAATACCGCCTCGGGGACCGCCTCAGATGGCTCCTGCTCCTCGGCTGGACTTTCGGTGAAGGCTTCTACTGCCAGGGCAGGCTCAGGTTCTTCCTGTGCCTCAGTAAGCGGTTCCTCCACAGGCCTCTCAGCGGCACCGGCCTCCTCGCTCAGTGCGACCACGGGTGCAGCTTCCTCTTCGGGTTTCTCCTGTGGTTCCACAGCAGGGATAGGCTTGGGCTCTGCGGGTGTTTCCTCCGTCACCGCCTCGGCTCCGCCAACGATTTCCTTCCCCTCAGGTTCTGTCTCACTGAGCAAGGCGAATCCGCTTGCTTCTACGGCAGCCTTGATCTCCCTGAGGGCCTTCACACCCACACCGTTGAGCATCAGCAGCGCTTCATCGCCCAGGGCCATGCGCTCCATGATCTCCCCGAGGTTCCGCAGTCCATTGTTGATCAGATGGCTGTGGACCTTTTTAGAGAGTTCAAGAGCGCTCAGCGGCACGTTGTAGGCTGCTTTAGGCACTCTGGCGCGAGCCGCTTCTTTAGCGCGCATGCGTTCGGCTTCCGCGTGGCGCTGTGCACGCTGGCGTTCCCGCTCCTGGCTGGCCCCTGGGCGCTCAGCGTCACGCTTGGCGATCAGCGCCTGACGCACTGCTTTCACCACCGTGCCGATAGTATGGCGCTCCTCATCGGTATATGGGTATCTTTCTTCCTCGTGCATGCGCATGATACCCGCCAGACGCGGGATGGCAGATGCAGTGTCCTTAAGCATGTCCACCAGCTCAGGGGTCTGATTGATCTGTTCCAGAGCCCACAATGCGGCCTCGCTGGCACCCTGGATATCGATGCGCCATCCGGTCAGCTTAGCTGCCAGACGGGCGTTCCGGCCTGAGCGTCCAATCGCTAGAGAGAGATGCTCATCGGGTACCACCACCGAGGCTGTGCGACCATCTGGGTGGTTCTCGTCCAGCACGATGCACAGGATGTTGGGGACGCTGAGAGCGTTAGCAATGAAGGCGGCCGGGTCTTTGTCCCACTGCACCACGTCGATGCGCTCGCCGTGGAGCTCCCGTGATATGTTCTGAATACGAATGCCGCGCATGCCCACACAAGCGCCTACAGGGTCAATGCCCGGTTGTCGTGTCGACACGGCAACCTTGGCGCGCGTGCCGGGCTCCCGTGCCACGGCGTTGATCTCCACCTGCCCGTTTTTGATCTCCGGGACCTCGAGTTCAAGTAGCCGCCTCAGCATGAGAGGATGGCTGCGGCTGACGATGATCTCCGGTCCACGCGGCGTGCGACGGACTTCCAGCACATAGACGCGGATCTTCTGATGGATCGTGTAACGCTCGCCTGGGATCTGCTCCCGCCTGGGCATCAACGCTTCTTCGGTGCGCTCCAGATGGAGTTTGACCCCCTGGGGTGAGATGGCCTGCACAGTGCCGATGATGATCTCGCCTTCTTGTCGACTGAAGCGGTTGAATTGGCTCTCGCGCTCGGCCTCTCGGAGGCGTTGCGTGATCACCTGCTTGGCCGTTTGCGCTGCGATGCGGCCGAAGTTGCGCGGTGTTACGTCGATTCTGATAATGTCTCCGATTTGCGCATCTGGCTTGTGGCGACGTGCTTCCTCCAGCGAGATCTCGGTCTGGGGGTCAGACACTTCCTCCACCACCATGCGATCCATGTAGATACGTGCCGTTCCAGTCTCCAGATCGATGTCGGCTGTCACATTTTGCATCCCAGCCATGTGTGAATCCCGCTCGAAGGCCTTGGCCAGAGCGGCACGAACTGCCTCAATGACCACCTCGCGGGGCAGACCGTACTCCGCACAGATCTGGTTGAACGCCAGCGCAAACTCGCTTTTCATTACTGCTTCCGCCTCCCAATTCGCTGAGTCAACAGGGCAATCTACAAAGAAAAGTGGGGATAGCCCCACTTTTCGCCGGTTTATCTATACTCCTTTCTTTATATATTATATCATAGTCAATGCAGTTCGACAAGCATAGTCAACGCAGTTCGACAAGAGACGCGACACTCCGCCGTTGGGGCAAGAAAGGTAAAGAGGCCCCGCCGGTGCTTGCTTGTGCACCCTTAGACCGACTTCAAACTGCTGTGCCGCCGTACTCTCAAACCCGGTGTTGCATCAGGTTTCTGACTATGATATTATACCGTGGCTAATGGCATTGAGTAGTTAAGTTTTGTGCTGAGGCCAATGCTGACTCCCGTGGGCCACCAGGGAGGGCGAGGCTCGGTCAAGTACGGGACTGTTCTCTGGGATGGTTGATAGATCGTCACCGGACAATGGATGAAAAGCTTTACTTCAATGGGATTCAGGGGACGACTGGTACCTATGCGGTCTCCCCGCTGACCGCGGAGGCCCTGGCCGAGCGGATCCTCGTGGGTAAGTCCCGTGCCATGCAGGACCTGCGCACACTGCAACGTGAGTTGGCCCATCGCACCTCCAATGCGGAGAAGATTGTGCGGATTACACGCCTCCTCACGCGTGATATAGCTCAGGCCATCGCAGCACGGGTCCCCCTAAACGATGCCTGGTTCACACATGCCGCTCATCAGATCCTCACCATTGTCTTCGGTGGCTCTTTAGCCCCCCAGCCTGGTGATGTTAGGCTCCTGGCTGAACGTCTCTCCCAGGACGCTGTCGGAACGATCACACGGATCGTTGAGTTGCTCGGTGCGGGAGAGGGAACCAGGCTGGGACGCTGGCTGCTGAACTATGAGGATGTCGATATCCCCACGCTGCGGAGCATCCTTGAGCTTCGTGCAGACCAGGCCCTGGCGTCCGTCAGGCAGGAGTACCTGGACGTCGATGGCAGGCCTGTCCTCGATGAGGGGGGGGAGATTGCGACCGCTTGGATCGATGACTTCACCTGGGCATTGCATCAGGTGCCCATTGATTCGCTCAAGGGGATGCCCGGTAAGGATGCTATAAGAGGTCCTCTCCGTGTGCTTGTCCAGGTGCTCAAGAGTTTGGTTGATGTGGACTCCCCTGTAGCGGATCAGGCGACCCGCGATGCTCAGCAACATATCGCTGAGCTCGGGCGATTGACGGGGCGAGGTGCGTCGGTCTCCTGGCACCATATTGTCTCCCTTCTTCATTCAGCGTTGACAGCGTTGCGATATGTGGAGTCGCCAGTTGGTGGGTTTGAGCTGCGAGGGGCTCTGACGGTTTGGCTCGACGAACTCCGTCGTGGGGTACTGGGGCATCTGGGCGCAGTACCCTGGGTGGATCCCGCCGATTTGCGGGAGACGGGGTGGGGACTTATCTTTCCGGCCACGCTGCCCGAAGGCCAATTGCAGGCGATCCTTAGAGCTCTCTCCCCATTGTTGGCGTTGCGAAGAGAGCAATCAGGTGACCTGTTTCGCATCTATGCCCGGGGAGAGGGGTACCGGCCCGGTGATACCGCGCAGAGTTTTCTGAGTCGGCCTCCACGCCATGCGGTAGCCTCCAACCCGGTGGACCCCAGGGCTACTGGGGTGCCCTATTATCTGCTACTCATCGGCGACCCTGTGGCCATTCCCTTTGAGTTCCAGTACCAGCTCGATGTCCAGTATGGTGTGGGGCGTTTAGACTTTGGCACGGATTACCACGCGTATGCCAACTATGCGTATAATGTCGTGGCCAGCGAGAAAATGGGAGACCGGTCCAAAGCCCCCGTGATTTTCTGGGGGGCTGATAACCCTGGCGACGAAGCGACTCATTTGACGGCTCACCACCTGGTGAGGCCACTGACTGAGCATTTCAGGCGTCGGAGCCAGAGCGCGACGTCGGATTGGGAGATCCTTCATGTTGCGCCTGAGCATGCGACGAAGGTGAATTTGCTTCAGCTTCTGAAGTTGAAGACGGCCCCCGCCCTCTTGTTCGCCGCTGGTCATGGCCTTGAGTTCCCTGCGGAGGACCCTCGTCAGCCGCTCTGCCAGGGGGCATTGCTGTGCCAGGATTGGAACGGCGAGCGCGGTGAGGTGCCGCCTGAGTATTTCGTGTCGGCTGCAGATATCACGTCCGAGATTAACCTCCAGGGGAGCATCCTTTTCTTGTTCGCCTGTTTCAGCGCAGGAACGCCCCAATATGATGCCTTCTCTCAGGTATGGTATCGTGGGCAGGCTCGGAACCTGGCCCATGAGCCCTTTGTATCGGCTCTGCCTAAGGCCGTGCTTGGGCTCAAAGATCGTGGTGCCCTGGCTGTGATTGGGCATGTCGATCGGGCCTGGGGACTCTCCTTTCTCTCCGACTTGACGTATCGTCCGGAGGGACTTGAGAGTCGGCGCCGTGAACATGTGGAGGTCTTCGCTAGCACATTGGATCGCCTTCTCAATGGATGGCCGGTCGGCGCCAGTATGGACTTCTTCAATACGCGTTATGCTGCCATTGCCACGGAGTTGGCATACCTGTATGATCATCTGGCAGATCCACCGGCACGGGATGAGGTCTATCGGCTTGCTGAACTTTGGACAGCTCACAATGATGCGCGGGACGTGATCGTGCTCGGTGACCCAGCGGTTCGTCTCCGGGCACTCTCTTAGGTCGTGGAGCCGGACATGTCGCGGTTGTGGAGATGTCTGGTGGCAAAGGAGTTAATCTGATGAGCGACAACGCGCAGGATGTTTTCGCTGGACAATTGGTGTTCAACGGGATCAATGCGGTGACTGGGGAGTATGGGCTGCCGCCGCTCTCGGCTCAAGAGTTGGCGCGCCTGATTCGAGGGAAGCCTACACCTCAGGACTATCGTCGGTTCGTGGAACAGCAGAAAAGACTGGCTGTCCTGGCCAAGGTGGCGGATCGTCTCCAGCGTGTGTCGGAGGCGGAAATCTCATTCAGGCAGGCAGCTGCTCAAGCTGGCCTGGCAGAACTCCAGTTCAAGGCGAGATTGACGCATGAGCTGCCGGTCAAGCCTGGCGCTGGAGATCCGTCGCGGGTCGAGGATGTGGGGTGGGCTCTCATCCTCCCTGCGGAGATGAACCCTACCTTGCGCGAAGCGATCAAAGAAGCGCTCCATCCCCTGTTGGATCTGCGCCGCCAGCAGGCCGGAGATCTGTTCCGTATTTATGAGGGCGGAGAAGCCTATCGATCCGGTGAGCGTAAGGATCAGTATTTTGAGCGGCTGGGTGTGGGTGCCGGGTTGGTGGATCCACGGGAGATGCCCTTTTATGTCTTGCTGGTTGGAACGCCTGAAGAGATCCCCTATGAGTTCCAATATCAGTTGGACGTGATGCGGGCCGTGGGGCGACTCGACTTCGGCAGCGACGTCGATGCCTACGCGGATTATGCCCGACACGTGGTGGCGGCGGAGACAGGTGCGGTACGGCTGCCGAGGCGTGTAGCCTTCTTCGCGCCCAACAATCCAGGCGATAGGGCCACACAGCTCAGTACAGAGTACCTGGTCCGACCTCTCTACCAAAGCCTGACAGATCCGGCTCCGCCCGGAGAGTTGAGGCTCAAATATGACTGGGACATCACCACCCCGCTGGTCGGAGAGGGACAGGCCACGCGAGGGGCATTGGCGAGGCTCCTGGGTGGGCGTCCCGAGGAGATGCCGGCCCTCCTCTTCACTGCCAGCCATGGCGTTGAGTTTCCAGCCGGCCATCCCGACCAATTGAGACATCAGGGCGCACTTTTGTGTCAGGAGTGGCCCGGCCCGGGTGCCGAGGTCCGCCGTGACTATTTCTTCGCTGGTGAGGATATCCCTCCCAATGTTGGATTACGGGGGATGATTGCCTTCCTGTTCGCCTGCTATGGTGCAGGGACTCCCAAGTACGATCAATTTGCGATCCAGGCTTTTAAGGTGCGCGAGAAGATCGCGCCGCGGAGCTTTACCGCGGCGCTGCCCCAGGCGTTGCTCCGCCGGGGTGCGCTGGCGGTCATCGGTCATGTGGAGCGAGCATGGGGGTACAGCTTCGTCTCCCCGTCGGGGCACCTGGAGAATCAGACATTTGTGACAGCCATGCGCACCCTGATGAACGGCGACCCTGTGGGGCTGGCGACGGACGCCAGCTTCAATATGCGCTACGCGGCCCTGAGCTCCGATCTCAGTGTCGATCTGGAGGAGATGGAGTGGAACCCACGTCACCTCAGTGATTATGAACTGGTCTATCGCTGGACAGCTAATAACGACGCACGCAGCTATGTGGTGATTGGAGATCCTGCGGCCCGTATCCCAATGGAGGGAACGGGGTTCCAGGCTGGATATGAGGCGTCCTTGGTGACTGCTGAAGTCCCTGTGAAGGAGCATCCTGCTGTGCCAGAGCCCCCGCTGACTGTGATCGGGGCTCCGGTCGAGCCCGAGGTCCCAGCCGAGCCTGAGGTCTCGGGCGAGGCTATGGCAATCACGGCGGCTGAGACGGGGGCTCCGGGAGCGCCAGCAGGGATCTTGGAGCAGGAGGTTGTCGGCGTTGACTTTGGCCTGGGGGAGCAGTTCGAGCGGCTGCGGGAATCGCTCCGTGCTTTCACCGATCAGCTTGCAGGTTCCCTGGGACGAGCCGCTCAGGACATTACGACGCTTGATGTGCGTACTTATGTCACGGAGGATCTGCAAGGTGTGGTAGAGGCTCTGGACGCGCGCCGTGAGATAGCGGCCGACCTGCGTGCCGTGACGCGTGTGGCTTTTGACGGCGATGTGGACGTGTTTGTGCCAAAGAGCGGAAGCCGGGTCGATGAGACGCTGTGGGTGATCCACAAGGCCATGGTCGAGGAGGCTCAGACAGCACGGGCGCGTTTCCTGGCTACCATGGCGGAGCTGGCTGCCCGCCTGCTCGACAGCCTGAGGATTGGGTCGTAGCATGGTCGAGACGGCCTCGTTTACGATGTCGGGTGTGGCGTGGCCTGAGGGGGCCGACCCTTTGGGCCTATGGCAGGTCGAGCCACAGTTGGAGCACGCTTTTGACGTGAAACCTGCTGAGGATGATCGCCTGGTCTGGTCGATCGTGTTGCCGGGGGATCGCCGGTTGGCCCAGGTGCAGATCGCGGCGCGACTGCAAAAGGTGGATCAGGTGCAGTTGCACCTGGAAGATGTTGAGCGGAAGCTCAGGACGCTGCCGGTAGGGATGCCTTTTGCGCATGATCAAGACACGGTCAACACGGCGCTGCTAACTGAAGTGCTGGCGATCCAACAGAGCAGGACCACGATGGCCTCGAGTGTTGATCCCCAGCGTTGGGTAGATCTCTATCATGAGGCTGCTGCGTTGCTCAAACAATTTCGCAGGTTGTTACTTTACTATGCCTGGGTGGAAACGGAGGTCGCAGGGGAGTTCGTGGGGTTGACCACGATAGATTGGTCGAGTGATTATCAGACAGCCTGGCAGGATGGCGTCACGGTCGATAGTATGCAGCTTCATCTGGGCGCTGTGCGCTTGGCCCTGGCATCCCGACAGGCTTTCGACCGGTTGGTCACTGTGATCGTCACGGGGGCGTTGGAATTGGCCGTCAAAGCGGGTATCCCTGGCGGTCACGTTCTGCTCCTTCCGGCTGTCTATCGTTACGTGCGGACGGTCCTTCAGGAGTTGCAGGAATTGGAACGCGTGGCTTGATTCATCGTCACGATGCACTCACCGTGGGAAGCCATAGAAATCAGAGGAGATTGGGAGGTAAGGCGGATGGCTGAAAATGAACTGAAGCATGCGATCGAGAAATTCGCCAGGGATCTGGCTGCAAAGGCGGAGTCCTTTGTGGACGACATCAGTACGCTCGAAGTGCGTACGTTCACGATGCCCAGCGGCAGGATCACCTCGCTGGCGGGACAGAGTCTGAACCTGGACGATCCCACCGCTGCTGATGGCCTTCAGCTTCGGGCCTACACCCAGATTGACTTCGACAGTGACACAGTGATCTGTGTGCCGGTCGACGCAAATGATCAGGTCGATCGCTCAGTGTGGGACATGCACCAGACCATGGTCAACCAGGCGTTACGGACACGAGAGAGCATGCTTAAAGCGATGGGGGACGCCTTGTCGTCGGCCCTGGCAGCTCTGGAGCGGCTTGCGAGCTGATCTTTAAGGATGGATCCTAACCCTTCCGAGTTGGGCATTAGGGCAGAGGCCCGAATGCGGGGAGTTGTCTACTAGCAGGGAAGGGACTTAAGGGAGTACCTGGCCATATTCAACTGTGCATCGGATGGTCTGGGGTGGTCGTGGCATCGTACTCACTTTCTGCGAGCCATCGCTTTCTCCGTCTAGAAATAGGCGGGGAGGGATAAGGGCTTATAATGTCCTCCGCGGCATGGGTGTCGTAGTTAGAGAACCACGGGCCATATACGTGTGAAAGTGGACTTGACAAGATCTCCTGATTGCCTATGATAAGAGTAGATTTCAGGGATAGGTTTTAATCATGTGTTCTGTTGATCTTAAATCGGCTTACATCTTTGCCTACTATTTTTATTTCGGCTACCCCGGGCGGGGGCGGCCGCTTCACGCTGCAGGGAAAACGATGTAAGTCGAGTGGATTCCCAGAGACGAGAAACGTGGAGCGCCAAGCTCCACGTTTTTTTGTTATCGATTTTCCGTGTCGAGGAGGGGGAGATGGGATGCCGTGGTATACGGGGGGCTATCACGGTTGAGGCGAACACAGCGGACGCAATCCTGGGAGCGACAGAGCGGCTCTTGTCTGAGATGGTCAGAGCCAATCAGGTGGCCCTGGAGGATGTGGCCAGTGTGATCTTCACGGCTACGCCAGATTTGGATGCAGTGTATCCAGCCGTGGCAGCGCGCCGGATGGGTTGGACGCGTGTGCCGTTGATGTGCATGCAAGAGATGCAGGTGCCGGGCAGCCTGGCGCGCTGCTTGCGGGTGCTGATCCATTGGAACACTGAGCGGGGACCGGCTGAGATACACCATGTTTACCTGGGGGGGGCAAGGGTGTTACGCCCTGATCTGAGTGGAGGTGATGCATGACAAAGGTGGCTTTTCAGGGGGAGGCGGGTGCGTATTCAGAGGAGGCAATTCGCCAATACTTTGGGCCTGATGTGGAGACCATCCCGTGCCGGACGCTTGAGGATATGTTCCCAGAGGTGGAAAACGGGCGGGCTGACTATGCTATCTTGCCGGTTGAGAATGCCGTTGCTGGGTCGGTGGCTGGCGCCTATGAGCTCTTGGTGCAGCGGGATCTGAGGATCAATGCCGAAGTGATCCTCCATGTACAGCATATGTTGATGGTTGTGCCAGGCGTAGAGCGTGATGAGATCCAGCGTGTGCGATCTCATCCTCAGGCCCTGGCCCAGTGTCGGCGTTATCTCAACCGGTATGGGCTCAAACCAGAGCCGGCCTTCGACACGGCTGGCAGCGCGCGTCAACTGGCCGAGAATCCCGAGCCCGATGTAGCGGTGATCGCCAGTCGGCTCGCGGCTGAGCTCTATGGCCTTGAGATTATCGACCGGGGCATCGAGGACTTCCCCTTCAACTACACGCGTTTCTTCATTCTGGGGATGGAGGATCCCCCCCGCGCACAGCGAACGAAGACATCGATTGTGTTCTCCACGCGCCATCGACCGGGGGCGCTCTATAAGTGCATGGGTGAATTCGCCGCAAGGGGGATCAACCTTACCAAAATCGAATCACGCCCGCGTTTGAATCAGCCCTGGCGTTATATGTTCTATCTGGATTTCGAGGGGCATTGTCAGGACATCGCTGCGGAGGCTGCGCTGATGGGGTTGTTACGGCATGCATCTTTCGTGAAGCTGCTAGGGTCTTATCCCGCCGCGACCACTCCCGTGCCTGAGGGTACGATGTTCTGGGATGGTGTGGGCGACCTTGATTTTGGAGCGGCGGGGCGCGCCCTTGGGGACGATGGGGGCACCAAGGACGTGGCCACCGATGAAGGGAGAGGGAAGTGATGATCATCATCATGAAGCATGGAGCGACCACGGCGCAGATTGCAAATGTTGCGGCGCGGATTGAGCAAATGGGACGACAGGTGCATCTTTCGCGAGGGGAAGAGCGCACGATCATTGGGGTCATCGGTAATGGGCGTCCCATCGACCGTGAGCAGATCGCGCGCATGAGCGGTGTGGAACGCGTGGTGCCTGTTCTGCGTCCTTTCAAGTTGGCCAGCCGAGAGTTCCATCCCGCTGATTCGGTGTTCCCCATCAATGGGGTCTCGATTGGGGGAAAACAGATCGTCGTCATGGCGGGGCCGTGTGCGGTGGAGAGCCGGGAACAACTGATGGAGACGGCTGAGGCTGTGAAGGAGGCAGGGGCCCACGTGTTGCGGGGTGGGGCCTTCAAACCGCGAACGTCACCTTACAGTTTCCAGGGCTTGGGGGAAAAAGGGTTGCATTTGCTGGCAGAGGCACGTCGAGCGACAGGCCTCCCCGTGGTCACCGAGGTGATGGCTCCGGAGCAGGTACCGCTGGTGACGACCTACGCCGATATCCTCCAGGTTGGGGCGCGTAGCATGCAAAACTATGCGTTGCTGCACGCTGTGGGCGAGTCTCAGCGCCCTGTGTTGCTCAAGCGCGGTATGATGTCCACTATTGAGGAACTCCTGATGTCAGCGGAGTATATCCTCTCGCATGGCAATCAGCGTGTGATCCTCTGTGAGCGGGGGATCCGGACCTTTGAGACATACACCCGTAACACGCTGGATATCAGCGCAGTGCCTCTGCTCAAGCAACTGAGTCACTTGCCGGTGGTCGTGGATCCCAGCCATGGGACGGGGCACTGGGAGCTGGTCGCGCCCGTGGCGCGCGCTGCAGTGGCGGCAGGGGCGGACGGCCTCATCATTGAGGTCCACCCACGGCCCGATCAAGCTCTTTCGGACGGTGCTCAGTCCTTGAAGCCCAGCCGGTTTCGGGAATTGATGGAGAGCCTGCGGCCCATTGCCGAGGCTGTCGGCCGTACGATCTAAAGGATTGGGAGACATGGAACAGAGGGCAGAGGTGCTGTTAAAGCCATTGTCGGAGTGTCAGGTCGCTATTGTGGGCATTGGCTTGATGGGGGGGTCCCTTGCCGGGGCACTCCAGGGGGCGTGTCATCAGGTGGTGGGAATCGACCGCGATGAAGCCGCGATTCGGGTTGCGGAGGGCCACGGTTTTATCCAGTGGGGGACAACCAGTCTGGCCGATGGCGTCAGGGAGGCCGATGTTGTTGTTCTTGCGACGCCTGTGCGTGCTATCATCGAACTGTTGGGGGAGATCGGTGCTTATCTCAAGCCTGGTGCCCTGTTGATGGATCTAGGAAGCACCAAAGCGCACATTCTGAGGGCTATGGCAGCGCTTCCCCCTGAAGTTGAGCCGTTGGGTGGGCACCCGATGTGCGGTAAGGAAGTGTCAGGCGTCGAAGCTGCCGATCCGACGCTCTTCCAGGGCCGCACCTTCATCCTCTCTCCTTTGGAGAGGACATCATCGCAGGCTTTGGCCTTGGGCCAGGCGCTTGCGAGAGGGGTCGGTGCTCAGCCTTTGGTGGTCAGTGGTCACCGCCAGGACTTCCTGGTCGCTACACTCAGTCACCTGCCCTACCTCCTGGCCTGTGCCCTTGTGAGCACAGCCGATGCGACTACGTCCGCGGACCCGTTCGCTTGGCAGATTGTGGCGGGAGGGTTTCGGGACACATCGCGGGTCGCTGGGAGTGATGTCACGATGATGGTGGACATCCTGATGACCAACCAGGAGGAGGTAGTGAAGGCAGCCCGCGTCTGTCAGACTAAACTGGAACAGTTGGTAAGCCTTGTGGAGGCCGGTGACGAGGATGGGCTGCGGGAAGCCCTGTCCTACATCCGTGAGACACGTCGGGAGATGTATCCATGAGCCGCCTGATCGTGTTGGGTCGAGGGCAAGGGAGAGCATCCCCTTTACACGGCCGTGTCCATGTGCCCGGTGACAAGTCGATCTCCCATCGAGCCTTAATGTTGGGGGCCCTGGCGGAGGGGGAGAGCACCATAGAGGGTTTCCTGCGGGCGGGCGACTGTTTGGCGACAGCCTCTTGCCTTCGGCAATTGGGCATCGAAATCGAGGTGGCGGGGACCGG
>CAZHBB010000015.1:0-9811 GCA_964530185.1 uncultured Anaerolineales bacterium | reverse complement strand
GTTCTGTTGGCGGGTCTCTATGCGGACGGCCCGGTGATCGTCGAACAACCGGGGCCGGCGCGCGACCACACAGAGCGCATGTTGGCATCACAGGCTGTGCCAGCCTGGCAGGGTGCCACACCGGTGACCTATGATGAGGAGCGAGTTGTGTTGGACCCGCGGGCCCTGGCGGCCTTACGTCCTTTCCACTTGACCGTCCCTGGCGATTTCTCATCCGCGGCCTTTTTGATGGTGGCGGCGGCTGTGATCCCCGGCTCCAATGTAGAGATTGCCGGTGTGGGGATTAATCCCACCCGTACGGGGTTGCTCGACGTGCTTCGACGGATGGGAGCGGAAGTGGTCGCGGTTGCCTCCGGGCATCAAGGGGGAGAACCGGCGGCGGACCTGCAAGTGAGCGGTGGTGCGTCGCTGGAGAGCACCACAGTGGCGGGTAGCACTGTGGTCCGCATGATCGACGAGTTTCCAATCCTTGCTGTAGTGGCGACTCAGGCCCGGGGAACGACTGTCGTCCGGGATGCATCGGAATTGCGGGTCAAGGAGACAGACCGGATAGCAATGGTTGTGGAAGAGTTGCGAAGATTCGGGGCACGTATCGAGGGGAGACCTGATGGTTTTGTGGTTGAGGGACCCACTGCACTCTGTGGTGCTCATGTGGACAGCCACGGGGATCATCGACTTGCCATGGCTTTGGCCATCGCTGCGCTGATGGCAGAGGGCGAAAGCGTCATTGAAGACACGGCTTGCATCTCTGATTCCTTCCCTGGATTTGTAGAGATCCTGCAGGAGTTGGGGGCGGAGATCGATGTCGTTTCATAGCGAGTCCCTGTTGAAAAGGCCCCGGGTAGGGGAAGCGGGCATACAGATCGATGGCCAGACTGCGCTGGTTGGGGTCATGGGATGGCCCGTGGCGCACAGTCTGTCTCCTCTCATGCATAATACGGTCTTCGTCCATCTGGGGCTCAACTGGTGCTATGTGCCTCTCCCTGTGGACCCTCGGGACCTTAAACAGGCCGTTGTCGGGCTGGTGGTGGCGGGATTTCGGGGGTTCAATGTGACGGTCCCTCACAAGCAGGCCATCTTCGCCCTCGTTGACACCCTGACGCCGGAGGCCAGGGCCGTTGGAGCAGTCAACACGGTTACCGTCAAGAGAGATGCAGCCGGCTGTATATCCCTGGAGGGACACAACACGGATGTGGCAGGCTTCATCGGCGATCTGCGGAGCGCGGGCTTCCAGCCTGGAGACGATGTGCGGGCCCTGGTGGTCGGAGCGGGTGGCGCAGCGCGGGCTATCGTCTTCGGTCTTCTGCGTGCGGGTGTGAGGGATCTCCTGCTCGTGAATCGAACTCCCTCCCGTGCGCACGGCCTGGCGCGGGAGATGTCCGAGCGTTTCCCAGCGGCCAGGCTTGAAGTACGGTCTTGGGCAGAAGACATCATTGTGGAGAGTGCGGACAGGGTAGATCTCTTGGTGAATGCGACCACTTTGGGTATGTGGCCCAATGTGGAGGGCTCTCTGTGGCCGGAGGGGATCCCTATGCCCCAAAACTTGACCGTCTATGACCTCGTCTATAATCCGCTGGAGACTGCACTGCTGCGCACGGCACGGGCATCTGGTGCGCGGGCGATCTCGGGCATAGGTATGTTGGCGCGTCAGGGTGCATTGGCTCTGGCGCGTTGGGTCTCGCTCCCCGTCGATATCGATGCCGTGACTGCTTTGATGAAGGGGGTGTGTGTGACCAGATTAGGACATCGAGGAGGGGGTCGCAGTTGACCCATCATTGTAGGACTGTGCTGTGACAGTATCCATCGGGAGGTGATATGACAGAGAAGATCGAAAACGTGTTTGAGGAGCTCCAATGGCGTGGTCTGATTCACAGTTATACCAAAGGGCTGCCCGAGCTGCTGGCGACGCAAAAGGTCACGCTCTATGTTGGATTCGATCCCACATCAGACAGCCTTCAGGTCGGTAATCTCCTGGCGTTGCTCGGCCTGGCCAGAATGCAACGCTTTGGCCATGTGCCCATAGCGGTCGCCGGTGGGGGGACGGGCCTGATCGGTGACCCAAGTGGGAAAGCTGATGAGCGAAAGCTGCTGACGTTGGAGGAAGTCGAGGCAAATGTGGCTGCTGTCAAGGAGCAGATGGCGCGGTTCCTCGATTTTGAGACCCGGGAGAACCCCGCCAAGATCGTCAACAATGCGGATTGGCTGCTGCCACTGCGGCTTGTTGACTTCTTGCGGGATATCGGCAAGCATTTTACGGTCAACTACATGGTGGCCAAGGATTCGGTCAAGTCGCGCCTGGATCGCGACACAGGGCTCTCGTATACCGAGTTCAGCTACATGTTATTGCAGGCCTACGACTTCCTGCACCTGTACCAGAATTACGGCTGCGTGCTCCAGGCCGGGGGCAGTGATCAATGGGGAAATATCACAGCGGGCGTTGATCTGATCCGTAAGAAAGTAGGGGGAACGGCCCATGGGCTGGTCTATCCGCTGGTCTTGGATGCGCAGGGCAACAAGTTTGGCAAGACGGCGGAAGGGGCAGTCTGGCTGGACCCTGAGCGGACATCGCCCTACAAGTTCTATCAATTCTGGTTCCGACAGGATGACAGCATGGTCGTAAGCTATCTCAAGTACTTCACCTGGCTGAGCCGGGACGAGATTGAGGCATTGGCCCATGAGGTAGCGACTCGACCGGAGGCCAGGCATGCGCAGCGTGTGTTGGCGAGAGAGATGACCCGACTCGTGCACGGTGAGGCAGCGCTTGCTCGAGCTGAGCAAGCCTCTCAGGTTCTGTTTGGGGGGGCTTTAGAGGGCCTGAACGCGTCCGACATCGGTGAGATCTTCGCGGACACGCCGTCGAACGAGATCCCACGAGATTGGCTTGAAGGGGATGGGATCCTCTTGGTGGATCTGTTGGCTGAGATCGGCCTCACTTACTCAAAGGCCGAGGCCCGCCGGCTCATCAAGAGCGGCGGCATCTATGTCAACAACCTCCGTGCGAGTGACGTGACCCAGCGGGTGACCATGAGCGACACCATTGAGGGAAAGTACGTGGTCCTGCGCAGGGGAAAGAAGGAGTATCGCCTCCTCAAAGTGATGGGTTGAGGATGACAGGAGGCGGTCGAGGAGGGAAGGTGATGGAAATCCTGGGTGGCCCCCTTTTTGGCGTGGCAGGAGCTGGGGAATCCCATGGCCCAGCCTACACCACCATCGTCTTTGGCTGCCCGCCGGGTCTCTATTTGGAGCGGGCGCAGATCCAGCGATATCTGGATCGGCGTCGTCCTGGGGGGGCATCGCTTGGGACCTCACGGCGCGAGAAAGATCAAGTGATCCTTACCGCTGGCCTGTACCAGGAGAACCATGAGAGGTTGACGGCAGGTCCCTCTCTAAGTGTGGGTACTGACGGGGCAGAGGGCTCCATTCCCACGTACGAGGCCGGCTACACGACGGGTGAGCCAATCGCGGCGCTTGTGCTTTCTGGGGGGGCGCATACGGGCGACTACAGTCAGTTTATGGGCCCCCGGGGTGATGTCCGACCCGGTCACGCTGACCTCGTCAAGTATTATCAATCACAGGGTTTCGCTGATCCTCGGGGGGGTGGACGTTCCAGCTATCGAGCGACGATCTCGGATGTGATCGGTGGCGCTGTGGCCCGGATCTTTCTCAATACTACGTTCCAGACTGTATTCCTCTCCAATGTGATCCAGGTGGGGACACTGAAAGCCCGAGAGACTCTGGCCCATGCGGTCGAGGCTGTTGTGAATGAGCTGACGCAGAGACGGCCGCTCCCCCGTTCTGTCATAGCCACGTGGCAGCGCACTCTGGAGACTATGCCCTTTCCCACTCTGGATGCCGCGTTTGCCGCTGAAGCCGCTCAGTTGATTGAGCGGGTGCGTGGGGAGGGCGAGTCTGTAGGCGCAGTGGTCGAGGTTGTCGGGGTCAATGTGCCTCCGCTTGTCGGAAGTCCGCTGTATCAGAGTCTCAAGCTGCGGCTCATGGGGGCGCTGGGAGGCCTGAATGCTGCGCAGTCGTGTGAGATTGGCTCCGGACTTGAGGCTGTGGAACGCACAGGGAGTGAGCATAACGACCCAATACGTTCCAATGGCTTCAGGGCCAATCATCATGGGGGTGTGCTTGGGGGTATCACCACCGGGATGCCATTGGTGTGTCGTGTGGGGTTCAAGCCGACTGCCTCTATCCGTAAGCCGCAGTTGTCAGTGCGCAAAGACCTCACCGAGGTGGAGTTCAGGCTGCGGGGAGGGCGCCATGATCCCTGTGTGGGCATACGAGCTGGGATCACCCTGGAGTCACGGATGGCGATTGAAGTGATGAACGCTGTGTTGATGCACCAGGCTCAGCATGTCGGCCGGGAACCCTTTGTCCTTTTCAACCGATCGGGGTAGGACCATACGTCATATGGAGAACCTGATCTTGACGGGTTTCATGGGAACGGGGAAGAGCACCGTCGGTCGTGAGGTCGCTCGGCGGCTGGGGCGTGCCTTCATCGATATGGACCATCTCATCGAACAACGGGCCGGACGCTCCATCGCACGCATCTTTGCTGAGGAGGGAGAGGGAACCTTCCGGGCGATGGAAGCCCGACTCTGTCGAGAGCTGAGCCAGGCGACGGGGTTGGTGATTGCCACAGGAGGTGGGACGCTCGTTGACCCCGAAAACCGACATGTTATGATGCAGAATGCGATGCTGGTGTGCCTCGAGGCTGACGTCGAGACCGTTCTGGCCCGGGTGGGACGTCGGGATGATCGTCCTTTGCTGAGGGGGTCAGATCGGCGGGCGAAAGTCAAACGGCTCATGGAGCAACGACGCGAGGCGTATGCTGCAATCCCATGGCATGTCCAGACGTCCGGCAGGACACAGAAGGAGATCGTGGACGAGATCCTGCGTCTGAGCCGGGGACGGACATTGGTGGTGAGCCATCCGGGCGGTTCCTACGAGGTCCATCTGGGGAGGGGTATCCTTCCCTACCTTGGCGGGGTATTGCGGGCGGCGGGTGTGCCTCGAGGGGGCCGGGTTGTCATCGTCTCGAACGACACCGTGGCACCTCTCTACGGCGAAGAGATCAGGGAGGCGCTGCGGTCCCATGACTTAGTTCCGACGCTGCATGTGATCCCAGATGGAGAGGCGCACAAGCACCTGGACACGGTGAGGATGCTCTATGAAGCGTTTGTCGGGGCAGGCCTGGACCGTCACGGCGTGGTGCTTGGCTTGGGAGGCGGCGTTGTGGGCGATGTAGCAGGGTTCGCGGCGGCAACCTACATGCGGGGCGTGCGTTATGTGCAGGTGCCCACCACACTGTTAGCGATGACGGACGCGAGTGTGGGGGGGAAGACCGGGGTTGATCTGCCGGCCGGCAAGAACCTGGTCGGGGCTTTCAAACAGCCTTTGTTGGTCTTCATCGATCTCGAGACTCTGCGGACGTTGCCCGGGTCGGAGCTGCGTTCTGGTCTGGCTGAGGTATTGAAGCATGGTGTCATCGGGGATCCTAGGCTCTTTGAGGCACTTGAGGCCGTGGATCGTGATAGAGTGCAGCAAGCTATGACGCCTGATCTCCTCGCTCGCTCGATTCAGGTCAAGATCCGTGTGGTCCAGCAGGACCCTTTCGAAAAGGGGGTGCGTGCCGTGCTGAACCTGGGACATACCACTGGTCACGCGCTGGAGAAACTCAGCGGATACACGATGCGTCATGGCGACGCTGTGGCCATCGGGATGGTGGCAGCCGCACGTATTGCCCAGGCCCAGGGGCGTACGACCCGTGCGCTGTGTGAGCGGGTGGAGGCTGCCCTCGACCATCTTGGCCTGCCGGTTACGTGTCCACCGTGGCCTGTGGAGGGGATCCTGGCCGCGATGCAGCATGACAAGAAGCGACGGGGCAACCGTCTGCGGTGGGTCCTGCCGCGTGATATGGGTGAGGTGATGATCGCTGACGACGTGCCGGAGGAGATTGTCCGGTCTGTCCTGGTGGAGATGGGGGCAAGGGGATGAGGATAGGACGATGATGGATCGAAGGGACTCCGCACACTCGCGTGAGGTTGGGTTCAGACTGCTGGTGCTCCACGGCCCCAATCTGAACCTCCTGGGGCTTCGCGAACCGGGGATGTATGGAACGGTGACGATTGGAGAGCTAAATCGGCGACTGGAGGAGCTGGCGGGACAGATGGACGTGGCCTTGGTCATCAAGCAATCCAACAGTGAGGGGGCGTTGATCGACGCCCTCCACGATGCCATGGGGTGGGCTGATGGCGTCGTGATCAACCCTGGTGGCTATACCCACACCAGTGTGGCGGTCAGGGATGCGATCGCTGGCATTGGCCTCCCTGTGGTGGAGGTACACCTCACGAACATCCACGCCCGTGAGGCGTTTCGGCAGAAGTCTGTGACTGCGCCGGCCTGTGTGGGGCAGATATCTGGCTTTGGCTGGTATAGTTATGCGCTTGGGCTGCAAGGCCTGGTGCACTACCTGGAGGATCTCGGTGAGTCGAGGAGTAGTGATAGGTGAAACGTGCTGAACGACTTGCGCAACTTCCACCTTACCCTTTTGCCCGCTGGGCGGCTGAGGTCGCCAAGGCCCGGCGTCAGGGGCGCGATGTCATCAGGTTGGACATCGGCAATCCCGATATGCCCCCTCCTTCAGAGGTGATCGAGGCCTTGTGTGAGGTGGCACAAAATCCCTCTGTCCATGGCTATGCTGGTTATCGGGGGAC
Organism: uncultured Anaerolineales bacterium; assembly: GCA_964530185.1. GTDB lineage: Bacteria > Chloroflexota > Anaerolineae > B4-G1 > SLSP01 > PWVB01. The sequence continues at coordinate 3,089 of CAZHBB010000015.1, read as the reverse complement.
GCCGGCGCTGCGGAGGGCCATCGCGGCATATTATACCCGTCGTTTTGATGTGACGTTGGATCCTGAGACGGAGGTCGTCCCTCTCATTGGCTCGAAGGAGGGCATTGTCAACCTTGCTCTGGCGTGGCTGAATCCGGGTGATGTGGTGCTCGTTCCCGATCCCGGCTATGCTCCTTACACGATGGGGGCCCGACTGGCGGGCGCTGACGTGTATCCCATGCCGTTGGAAGCTTCCAATGGTTTCCTTCCTGTGCTGGACGTGATACCCACGGCGATCCGTCAACGTGCGAAAATGATGTGGCTGAACTACCCTAACAATCCCACGGGGGCAGTGGCCGACGTGGCCTTCTTGAGGGTAGCTGTCGCTTACGCTAAGGCCCATGATATCCTGCTGTGCTATGATGCGCCGTACAGCGACGTCACCTATCAGGGATACACAGCCCCCAGCATTCTGCAGATTGAGGGCGCTCGGGATGTGGCTGTCGAGTTCAACTCGCTCTCCAAGACCTACAATATGGCAGGTTGGCGGGTTGGTATGGCTGTCGGCTGTCCCAAGGCCCTGGCCGCCCTGATGCAGGTAAAGTCCAACGTAGATTCCGGGATGTTCTACCCGCTGCAACATGCGGCGGTCCGTGCCCTCTCCTTAGATCCTGAGTGGATCAGGACGCGCAATGACGTGTATTGGGAGCGATTGCAGTTGTTGGCGTCGGGGCTAAGAACACTGGGTATGGAGGTAACACTCCCCAAAGGAGCGCTTTACCTGTGGGCACCCGTCCCAGAAGGTCAGGACGCGGAGCACATGGCACGCCGCTGGTTGTTCGAGGCTGGGGTTGCTGTGGCTCCTGGTACCTTCTTTGGTCCATCCGGTGCGGGCTACGTCCGCATCTCTGTGACGGCCCCCACCTCTCGTCTCAAGGAGGCGTTAGAGCGCCTCCAGGCTCTTGGGGCAGGGTAGGCCTGGTATCGGCTCAGCGCACGAGGCTAGGCTGCAGGATACGCTCCGCATAGGGGACGGTCCATACGACGGGGTGGCTGATGCGATGCCCCCAGTATCCGTCTTCGCCGTAGGCTGTCCCGTGGTCTGAGAAGATAAGCAGCAAGGTGGGCCCCCTCATACGCAGTGCCTCAATTAAAGGAGGTAGTTGGCGGTCGACATAGACCAGCGCGGCCCCGTGGGACTCGAGGCTGTCCTCCTTCGCTCCAGGTAGGAAGATGTGGTTGGGGGGATGGATGGCTGAGACGTTGATGAAGAGGAAGACCCGCTTGGTGCGAGGGATCGCTGCCAGCCTCTGGACGGCCAGCGTCACCTGCAACTCCGTAGAACGGCGGCTCCCGATCCCCATTTCGGGGCTCCAGTGGCTCTCGGCAAAGAGCCCCGGCAATACACGACCCAGGGGGCTCTGTTTATCGAAGAAATTCACCCCACCAATGCAGATAGTGTGATAGCCTTCTTGGGCAAGGCCCGTGACAATGTCAGGGGCATCAAAGACGTGGGTATGCTCAGTGATAGTCCCGCTGCTGGAAAAGCTGAGCGCAAACAGGCGAGGTTGGTGGATGCCCGGGGTGATCGGCGTGGGGAGGAATCCAGCAAAGAAGGCCTGGTGCGCTGCATAGGTGAAGTTGCCAGGGGTGTGACGTGCCTCCCATTTTCCCCCTGGCAGAAGTGCCGCCAGATTGGGCGTCTTTCCCTGTCGTAAAGCCTCGCTGGCTACATCGTAGCGCAGGGTATCCAGTACGATCCAAACGACGTCGTGGCTGCCTACGATGTAGTTCGCGTTGATCGTTGGTTGCTGATCGAGAGGATCTCTCAGGACTTTCATCGCCTTTGGTCAACCTTCGGCTGGAACAGCTCCCTGGGGCTGTGGAATGGGTATCCCGCGCATAGCCAGGGCAAACGGGATCGAGATTAGAATGATGCCCGCGGTTCCCAGGAAGATCCCTGAGTAGCCGATGTGGGGTAATAACGCGCCCGCGATCAGGGGCACGGAGACTGAGGTCACGTGATTGATGCTGATGCCTGCAGACAGGGTCGGCGTGAGTTCCTCAGGGGGGGCCTGCCGATAGACGTAGGTCTCGAGGCCGATCCCCACCGTGACGAAGAGCTTGATTGCGAGCAGGAGAAGGACTAAGACTCTTACATCAGGGATGAGGGCCAGGCCAAGACAGCTCAACATCAGGATGACGTAGCTTCCGGTCACCATCGTGCGTTCTCCGAGCCGATCGATCATGCGTCCCAGGTAGGGGGCTCCGATCAGGTTAATCACGCTGCTGACCAGCAGGACCAGGCTGATCTGCCACACCGGCAGGCCAAAACGATCGACCAGCACCAACATTCCAAAGGTGTTGAGCACCTGTTTCCGCGATCCCTGGAGGAACGTCAGCACGTAATAGAGCCAATAGCGTTTGCTGAGCAGGAGGTGAGGAGGCTCGATCTCCGTGGCTCCCACGTCGGGAGAAATGCGCAGGATCAGGAAGCCGGAGAGGATAATGAACACGGCCCCGATGATGTAATACGCCGAGAGGGAAAGCCCACCGGCAAGACGGGTGACGAAGGCCAGCGCCGCCATACCAACGATGCCAGCCAGAGATCCAATGCCATTGAGGATGCCTCTGACACTCCCAGCTCTCTCCTTGGGGCTCAAACTCATAGCCAGTGAGCTGTTGAGTGGCATCCACAGGTGCATGCCCAGGCTGGCGAGGACGGCGACGGCCAACAGACCAGTGAAAGAGCCCACAGTGGCATATAGGCCGTAACCGATGCCCATGATGATGACCGCAGCGCCAGTGCGATGGGAGAGGGGAAATCGCGTGGTCAGGGCCGCGATGAACATCAGGAGCAGCCCGGGGATCTCGCGGATGCCCTCTAACCACAGGACCTGATTACCGCTGAGCCCCAACGTATCAACGAAGAAGTTGGTGCGGGCACCATCAAGGATCCCCAGGCCAAACCGCTGAAGGAAACCTGCGGTGGCCAGCAAAACTAGATTGATCGTCCACACGGTGGGGTCTATTCTGAGCAGGCGCTTTAACACGTTGATCACAATGTTCTTCTCTTCTTGCTGTCCTGGCAATGCACAGGGGCGCACATT